>JBEHYF010000034.1:0-41542 GCA_048498315.1 Actinomycetota bacterium | reverse complement strand
CTGTCGGCCCGTTGGAAAGACGTATGCCCGGAAACGGGTCGGCCCCGGGCACGCGCCGCGTGGCGGAAGCGGGGCATGCCGCGGACGACATCCCCGCATCGACGGTCGTACGCAGAACGTCACCGCCGAGCATGGCCGGAGGCCCCGGACGGCCCGTGAGAGGACCGCGGCGGGCGGTGCGCCGCGGGAAACGGGCGCGCGGTAGCCTGGCGGCTGGAATATCTCGACAACGAGAGACCCGGCGCTTCGCTCGCGCCCATGAGGACCTCGTACCAGGAGACCGCAATGACTCGCACTCCCGTCAACGTGACCGTGACCGGCGCTGCCGGCCAGATCGGCTATGCGCTCCTCTTCCGCATCGCCTCGGGGCAGCTGCTCGGCCCCGACGTACCCGTGCACCTGCGGCTGCTGGAGATCCCGCAGGCGGTCAAGGCGGCGGAGGGCACCGCGATGGAGCTCGACGACGCCGCGTTCCCGCTGCTGGCCGGCGTCGACGTCACCGACGACGCCAAGCGCGCCTTCGACGGCACGAACGTCGCGCTGCTGGTGGGCGCCCGGCCACGTACGAAGGGGATGGAGCGTCGCGACCTGCTGGAGGCCAACGGCGGCATCTTCAAGCCGCAGGGCGAGGCCATCAACGCCGGGGCCGCAGACGACGTGCGGGTGCTCGTGGTGGGCAACCCGGCCAACACCAACGCGCTCATCGCCCGATCGCACGCGCCGGACGTCCCGGCCGATCGCTTCACCGCGATGACCCGCCTCGACCACAACCGTGCCATCGCCCAGCTCGGCAAGAAGGTGCAGGCACCGGTCTCCGACATCAAGAAGATGACGATCTGGGGCAACCACTCGGCGACCCAGTACCCGGACATCTTCCACGCCGAGGTCGGTGGCCGGAACGCCGCCGAGGTCGTGAGCGACGAGGCCTGGGTGCGCGACACGTTCATCCCGACCGTGGCCAAGCGCGGTGCCGCCATCATCGAGGCGCGCGGCGCGTCCTCGGCCGCCTCCGCCGCAAGCGCGGCGATCGACCACGTCTACGACTGGGTCAACGGCACCCCGGAAGGCGACTGGACCTCGATGGCCGTCGTCTCCGACGGCTCCTACGGCGTACCGGAGGGCCTGGTCTCCTCGTTCCCGGTGGTGGTCAAGGACGGCCGTTGGGAGATCGTGCAGGGCCTGGAGATCGACGACTTCTCGCGGGAGCGCATCGACGCCTCGGTGCGCGAGCTGGAGGACGAGCGCGATGCCGTGCGGAACCTCGGCCTGATCTGACCACGGCGCCCGGCCGCAGCGATGATGATGGCGGTCTGTGATCGAATTGACACTCAAGGTGGCTTCTGTGATCCTCTCTGCAGAGCCGCTTCGTCAAGAGCCATCGCCGGCCGGACATCCCGGTCGTGCCCCGCGTCAAGGCCGTCTGAGCGGGCGGGCGGACGGACACGAGGAGCTTGGAGGCGGCTCACCGCAGCCAGCGATCGTCCTCGGTATCCGAAACCCCCCACCGAGGAGGCGGTGAGCACCATGGGAGTCATCGAGGACATCCAAACCCGGGTCGGCGCCCTGGAGCATCGCATGGACGTGCCGCTCACAGCGGCCGTTTGGGCGCTCGCCGGCCGGGCGGCCGGGTGGTCGGGCGTGGCGGGCGTGCCAAGGTGAGGTGGGCAGGCGTCGGTGCGGTCGAGCCGCGCGGACCGGCACCGCCGGCCGGCACCGGGGTGCCGAGCGGTGCGCAGCCGCCGGCGCCGAGGACGTGCTGCGGGCTCGGCGTCGCCGATCAGAGGCGGCGGGCGCCGGCGGACGGTACGGCGTCGAGGAAGCGGGGCTCCGCCCAGCCGCGGTCGGCGTACGCGCGCCGCACGGCGTCTCTCACCTTCTCCGCGCGGTCGCCGGGGACGAGCGCGATGACGGAACCGCCGAAGCCGCCACCGACCATACGGGCGCCGCGGGCACCCGCGCGTACCGCCTCCTCGACGGCGACGTCGGCCTCCGGCCAGGACACCTCGAACTGGTCGCGCAGGGACAGGTGCGAGGCGGTGAGCAGCGCGCCGACCTCGGTGGTCACGCCGGCCCGGAGGAGGCCGACCGCCGCCTGGACGCGGTGGTTCTCGGTGACGACGTGCTGGGTGCGGCGGCGCAGCACCGGATCTTCCAGGCGGGCGAGGGCCCCGGCGAGGTCCTCGACGTCGCGCAGGGCGGGCACGCCGAGCAGCTCGGCGGCCTTCTCGCACGCCGCGCGCCGGGCCGCGTATCCGCCGTCGAGCAGCTCGTGCTCGGCGCGGGTGTCGATGACCAGCAGCGTCAGGCCGGTCATGTCGAGCGGCACCTGGGACGACAGGCCGCTGCGGCAGTCGAGCAGCAGCGCGTGCCCGTCGGTGCACAGCAGCGACGCGGACTGGTCGAGGATGCCGCAGGGGACGCCGACGAAGTCGTTCTCGGCCCGCTGGGCGATGCGGGCCAGCTCCGGCCGGGGCACCTCCAGGCCGTACAGGTCGCACAAGGCGACCGCGACGGCGCACTCCAGCGCCGCCGACGACGACAACCCGGCACCCCGCGGCAGGTCGGAGCCGATGAGGATGGACGCCCCGCCGACCTCGTGGCCGGCGTCGCGCAGCGCCCAGGCGACCCCGGCGGCGTACGCGGCCCAGCCGGTGACGGCGCCGGGGCGCAGGCCGGCGACCTCGGCGGTCGCGGCGGTGTCCGGCGCCTGCAGGGAACGCAGTTCGAGCACGCCGTCGTCGCGTCGCGCCGCCGCCGCGGTGACGCCCTGGGCCAGCGCCAACGGCAGGACGAAGCCGTCGTTGTAGTCGGTGTGCTCGCCGATGAGGTTCACCCGGCCGGGCGCGTGCCAGACGCCCTCCGGATCGCGCCCGTAGCATTCGCGGAAGTTCATGGTCACCGTGCCTCGCCCGTGGGAGCAGCGATCATATCGGCAGGCCGTCCGGGAAGAGGTCGGCGGTGGCCCGTTCGAGGGCGAGGCGGACGGCGCCGACGGCGACCGCCTCGTCGCCCAGCGCCGAGACGGTCACCTCGGGCTCCTGCGCGCAGGTCGCGGCGAGACGCCGGCGCAGCGGCCCGGCGATCAGGTCGCCGGCGCGGGACAGCCCGCCGCCCAGGACGACGAGCTCGGGATCGACGGCCAGCGCCAGCGCGGCGGTGCCGGTGGCGAGGTCGTCGAGGAAGGCGTCGACGGCGGCCAGCGCGCGGGGGTCGCCGGAGCGGGCGGCCGCGAAGACGCCCGCGGGGTCACCGCCCTCGGGGTATGCGGCGCACAGGCGGTCGGGCGCGTCCTCCCAGTGCAGCGCGGGCAGCAGCCCGAGCTCGCCGGCGCCGCCCCGGTGCCCGCGGTGCAGCCGGCCGCCGATGAGCAGGCCGGCGGCGACGCGGTTGCCGGCGAGCACGCACACGGCGTCGCGGGCGCCGCGTGCCGTGCCGCGCCAGTGCTCGGCGACGGTGGCGAGGTTGGCGTCGTTCTCCACGACGACCGGCGCGGGCGACCAGGCGGGGAACTCGCGGGTGAGGTCGAGCCCGGTCCAGCCGGGCAGCACCGTGCACAGCGCGACGGTATCGCCGCGGACGACGCCGGGGGTGCCGACGCCGATCGCGCGCAGGCGGCGGGCCGCCGCGCCGCTCTCGGCCAGGCAGCGGTCGAGCGCGTCGCGAGCCGCCGCCAGCCGGTCCGCGCGGCCGAGCCCGGGATCGACGGCCGCGCGCGTGACGTGACGGGTCGTGCCTTCCAGGTCGGCCAGGATGACGAGGACCTTGTGCACGCCGATATCGACCCCCGCGACCAGCCCTTCGGCGGCGTCGAAGCGGAAGCGGCGTGCAGGGCGTCCGGTGCCGCCGGGCTCGGGCGGCAGTTCGCGGACGGTGCGACGCCGGACGAACTCTTCGACGACGTCCTCGACCGTCGGCCGCGACAGGCCGGTGATCTCGCTGATCTGGCTGAGCGTCCGCGGGCCGTGGGCATAGAGCGCCGCGAGCACGTCCGCGGAGTTCAGCCGCCGCAGCCGGGACGGATCGCCGCCTCGTCGCACCGTGACCCCCTTGACACCGTGCCTCGCAGCATAGAGGGTCGGAATTACTAAACCAACCTTCTTTAATAAGCGCGGTGGCTTCATGGCGGTCACGCTGGCCCTCGTCGGCGCGGGAATACGCGGCACCGACTACGGACACCACGCGGTACGCAGTGGCCGCGCGCGCGTGGTCGCCGTCGCCGAGCCGGTCCCCGAACGGCGGGCGCGCGCGGTCGCCGATCACGATCTCCCGCCCGATCGGGTATTCACCGGCTGGCGGGAGTTGGCAGCGCTGCCGCGGCTGGCCGACGCCGTGATCATCGCGACGCAGGACGCCGAGCACGTCGAGCCCGCCGTCGCCTTCGCCGAACGCGGCTACCACCTGCTGCTGGAGAAGCCCATGGCGCCGACCGAGGCCGGCTCGGCCGCGATCGCCGCGGCCGCCGACCGGTCCGGCGTCATGCTGGCCGTCTGCCACGTCATGCGCTACTCCCGCTACACCCGCGTCCTCAAGGGGCTGCTCGACGCCGGGCGCGTCGGCGATGTGATCAGCGTGCAGCACCTGGAACCGATCGGCTGGTGGCACTTCGCCCACTCCTACGTGCGCGGGAACTGGCGGCGAGAGGACGAGTCGTCCCCGATGCTGCTCGCCAAGTGCTGCCACGACATCGACTGGCTCGCGCACCTGATCGGACGGCCCGCGCTGCGGCTGTCGTCCTTCGGCGGCCTGACCCACTTCCGGCCGGAGAACCGTCCTGCAGGTGCCGCCGACCGATGCCTCGACTGTGCCGTCGAGCCGGAATGCCCGTACTCGGCGCCGCGCACCTACCTCGGCTTCGCCGGCGACCCGGCCCGCCGGCACTGGCCGCTCAGTGCGCTCACCTTCGACCCCACCGCCGAGGGCGTGCGCCGGGCGCTGCGCGACGGCCCGTACGGCCGCTGCGTCTACGCCTGCGACAACGACGCCGCCGACCAGCAGGTGGTGACGATCGAGTACGAGGGTGGCGTGACCGCGTCGCTCACCGCGACCGCGTTCACGCCGATGGGGTTCCGCAAGACGCGGATCTTCGGCTCCCGCGGCTCCATAGAGGGCGACGGCGTCGTGCTGGCCGTCGACGACTTCGTCACCGGCGCGCGCGAGGTGATCGACACCGGCGACGGCGCGACCGCCACGATGGCCGGCGACCACGGCGGCGCCGACCGCGCGCTGGTCGACGCGTTCGTGGCCGCCGTGGCCGAGGGCGATCCGTCGCGGCTGCTGTCCGACGCGCGCACCTCCCTGGCGAGCCACCGGCTGGTCTGGGCCGCCGAGCGGGCCCGGCGCACCGGAACGGTGGTCTCCGTGACCGAACCGCCCCCACCCACGGAGTGATCATGAATTGTCTCCGGTCCCGCCTCGGCGTGCTCGCCGCCGCACTCCTCCTCGCCGCACCTGCCTGCGGGTCCTCCGGACCGTCCGGATCACCCACGTCGTCCGCCGAGGGGCGCGGGCCCATCACCTGGGCGAGCTTCAAGGAGCCCACCGGCACGCTGAAGAAGGTCATCGGCACCTGGAACGCCGCCCATCCCCGCGAGAAGGTCACCCTCGTCGAGCTGCCCGAGGCGGCCGACCAGCAGCGGCAGCAGCTCGTCCAGAACGCTGAGATCAAGTCCACCGCGTTCGACGTGGTCACGCTCGACGCCGTGTGGACCGCCGAGTTCGCCGCGAACCGCTGGGTCGTGCCGCTGACCGGCCTGGACACCCGCGGCTTCCTCGGCCCGTCGCTGCGCACCGGGCGGTACCGCGGACGGCTCTACGCCGCGCCCTGGCTCACCGGCGCCGGGCTGCTGTACTACCGGACCGACCTGCTCAAGAAGGCCGGGATCGCCCGGCCGCCGGTCACCTGGGCCGAGATGGCCGCCGACTGCGCCGCGGTTCGCAGGATCGCCACTATCGGCTGCTACGCCGGCCAGTACGACAAGTACGAGGGGCTGACGGTCAACTTCACCGAGGCGGTGAGCAGCGCCGGTGGGCAGATTCTCGACGCCGCCGGCCACCCGTCCGTCGACACCCCCCAGGCGCTGGCCGGTCTGCGGTTCCTGACCGATGGCTTCCGCAGCGGCGTGATCCCCGAGCAGGCTCTGACGTACCAGGAGGAGAACGGCCGGCGCGACTTCGAGGCCGGCCGCCTGCTCTTCCACCGCAACTGGGGATACGTCTACGCTCTCGCCGGTCGGCACGACGGCTCCAGCAAGGTGGCCGGCCGGTTCGGCGTCGCGCCGCTGCCCGGAAAGGACGGCCCCGGCGTCTCCACGCTCGGCGGCGACAACGTGGCGATCTCCGCCTTCTCCCGGCACCAGCGGACCGCCCGCGACTTCGTCGCGTACGTGACCGGTCCGGCGGCGGAGAAGGTGTTCGGGCTCGGCAGCGCCTACCCGATGTCCCGCGCGGCGCTGTACTCCGACCCCGCCCTGGTCCGGGCGCAGCCGTACCTGCCGACGATGGCCAGGGCGATCCAGGGCGCCCGGCCGCGCCCCGAGGCGGTCCGATACGGCGACGTCACGGCGGCGATCCAGGAGACGGTGTACGCGGCCCTGCGCGGCGTCGAGACACCCGAGAAGGCCCTTGCGGACCTGCAGGCCCGTCTCGGCCCGCTCACCGTGGGCTGACCGCGTTCCGCGGGCTGTGGCGCGGCGGCGCATGGTGCGCTCGGCAGCGGGTCGCCGGATGCCGGCGGCGGGCGGACAGGCCGTGGCCGCGCGGGTCAGCGGCGGGCGAAGGCCCAGGCGTCGGCGACCATGGCGTGCAGGTCGTGCTCGGGCTTCCAGCCCAGCCGCTCGCTGATCTTCGCCGACGACGCGATCAGCACCGCCGGGTCGCCCGGGCGGCGCGGGCCCTCCACGGCGGGGATCTCGTGCCCGGTGACCTCGCGGCAGACGTCGACCACCTCGCGTACCGAGTAGCCCGATCCGCTGCCCAGGTTGAAGATCTCGTGCCGGCCCGGCGTGCAGGCGTCCAGTGCGAGCAGGTGCGCGGCGGCCAGGTCGACGACGTGGATGTAGTCGCGGACGCAGGTGCCGTCCTGCGTCGGGTAGTCGGTACCGAAGATCGACACCGACTCGCGCTCCCCGAGCGGCACCTTGAGCACGTTCGGGATGATATGCGTCTCGACGGTGTGCCGCTCGCCGTACCGCCCGTACGCGCCCGCCACGTTGAAGTACCGCAGGCTGACCGCGCCGAACCCGTGCAGCCGCGCGAACTCGGTCAGGGCGGTGTCGATCGCGAGCTTCGAGGCGCCGTACGGGTTGGTGGGCCGCGTCGGGTCGGTCTCGCAGATCGGGGTGCGCTCCGGCTCGCCGTACGTCGCCGCCGTGGAGGAGAAGACGATGCGCTGCGTGCCGTGCGCGCGCATCGCCTCGAACAGGGCCAGCGACTCGCCGAGGTTCATGTCCCAGTAAAGACCCGGCTTCTCCACCGACTCGCCCACCAGGGACTTGGCCGCGAAGTGCAGCACGCCCTCGAATTCCTCGGCCAGCACGTCGCCGGCGGCCTCCCGCAGCGTGCCCCGCACCAGCCGCGCGCCCTCCGGAACGGCGTCGGCGTGGCCGGTCGAGCAGTCGTCCAGCACGACCACCTCGTGTCCGGCCTCCAGCAGCCGGGCGGCGACCACGCTGCCGATGTAACCGGCGCCCCCCGTGACGAGCAGCTTCATTGATCCTCCAGTGACCGTGAGCGGGTACGCTGATTTTCCTACGTCTTCCGAACCACAGACCCGGGATATGGACGACCCACATAGTCTGAGGCGTTTCTCATGAGAGAGACGCTCCTGAGCGCCGCGATCGTCCTCGCGCTCATCCTCGTCGAGGCGCTGTTCGTCGCGTCCGAGCTGGCCCTCGTCTCGCTGCGGGACAGCCAGGTCCGCCGCCTGCACGAGCGCGGGCGTCGCGGCGCCGTCGTCGCGCGCCTGGTCAGCGACCCCAACCGGTTCCTCGCCGTCGTGCAGATCGGCGTCACCCTCACCGCGCTGCTGTCGTCCGCGTACGGCGCGATCACGCTGTCGGAGACGGCGAAGAAGGCGCTGATCCACCACACCGGCCTGTCGCCGGGCATCGCCGGGTTCATCGGCGTCGTCGGCGTCACGCTGATCATCTCGTACGTCACGCTGGTGGTCGGCGAGCTGGCGCCCAAGCGGCTCGCGCTGCAGCGCGCCGAGTCGACCGCCCTGGTGGTGGCGCCGTTCCTCGACCGGATGGCGCTGGTGTCGCGCCCGGCGATCTGGCTGCTGTCGAAGTCGACCAACCTCGTCGTCCGCCTGCTCGGCGGCGAGCCGGAGACCTCTCGCGAGGCGATCACCGCGGAGGAGATCCGCGCGCTCGTGGCGGGCACCACCGAGATCACGCCCGACGAGCGGAAGCTGATCGAGGAGGTCTTCGCGGCCGGCGAGCGCCAGCTCCGCGAGGTGCTTGTGCCGCGCACCGAGGTCGAGTTCGTCGACGCCACCACGCCGGCGTGCGAGGCCGTCAAGATCGCCACCGGCAGCCCGCACTCGCGCTACCCCGTCTACCGCGACTCCCACGACGACGTGATCGGGTTCGTGCACGTGCGCGACCTGCTCGACCCGCAGATCTCCGGGCGCTCCACGCCGGTCGGCGAGCTGATGCGGCCCGTCCTGTACCTGCCGGCGAGCAAGCGGGTGCTGGCCGCGCTGTCGGAGATGCGGCGGGAGGGCCACCACCTGGCGATCGTCGTCGACGAGTACGGCGGCACCGCCGGCATCGTCACGCTGGAAGACCTCGTCGAGGAGCTGATCGGCGAAATCCGCGACGAGTACGACGTGGAGGAGGAGCACGCCCGGCGGCTTCTCGGCGGCGCGATCGAGGTCGACGGCCTGCTGAACCTCGATGCGTTCGAGGACGAGACCGGCCTGCGCCTGCCCGAGGGCCCGTACGAGACCGTGGCCGGCTACCTGATGGCCGTGCTGGGCCACCTGCCGCAGGTCGGGGAGAAGGTCGAGGCGGACGGGCACCGGCTGGCCGTGACCGAGGTCGACGGCCGGCGGGTATCACGTGTGCGTGTGACGCCGCTCCCGGCCGCACCGCCGGGCGACACCGAATCCTGAGAGAATCGAGCCATGCCCAACGAGTCCGCCCCGTCCACCGGCCCGCGCCCGCGGGTCCTGTCCGGCATCCAGCCGACCGCCGACTCCTTCCACCTCGGCAACTACCTCGGCGCGCTGCGCCAGTGGGTCGCGATGCAGGACACCCACGACGCCTTCTACTGCATCGTCGATCTGCACGCGATCACGGTGGAGCACGAGCCGGCGGCCCTGCGGCGCCGCACGCGGGTGGCGGCCGCCCAGCTGTTCGCGATCGGCCTGGACCCCGAGCGCAGCACCGTCTTCGTGCAGAGCCACGTGCCCGAGCACACCGAGCTGGAGTGGATGCTGGGCTGCATCACCGGGTTCGGCGAGGCCGGCCGCATGACCCAGTTCAAGGACAAGAGCGCCAAACACGGCGCCTCCGCGGCCTCGGTGGGGCTCTTCACGTACCCGATCCTGCAGGCCGCCGACATCCTGCTCTACCGGGCCGACCAGGTGCCGGTCGGCGAAGACCAGCGGCAGCACCTGGAGCTGACCCGTACCCTCGCGCAGCGGTTCAACCACCGCTTCGGCGAGACGTTCGTCGTGCCGGAGGCCTACATCCCGAAGGCCACCGCGAAGATCACCGACCTGCAGGAGCCGACGGCGAAGATGAGCAAGTCGTCGTCCTCGCCGCAGGGCATCCTCGACCTGCTCGACGAACCGTCTCGGCTGCGCAAGAAGATCATGCGGGCGGTCACCGACACCGGCACCGAGATCGTCGCCGACGAGGTCAACAAGCCCGGCATCACCAACCTCCTGCGCATCCACTCCGCGCTGTCCGGCACGACGATCGAGGACCTCGAACGCCGCTACGCCGGGCAGGGCTACGGCACGCTCAAGAGGGACTTGGCCGAGATCGTGGTGGACACGTTCGCGCCGATCCGCGAGCGCACCGAGAAGCTGATCGCCGACGAGGGGCAGCTCGACCGCATGCTCGCCCGTGGCGCCGACCGCGCCGCCAAGGTCGCCCGCGAGACCATGGCGGCCGTACGCGAACGGATGGGGTTCCTGGCCCGTGCCTGAGGCGGGGGAGCGGACGATCGGCGTGGCGGTGGCGATACCCGACCCTTATGGTCCGGAGCTGCAGCGCCGCCGCGAGTCGTTCGGAGACCCGCTCGCCCCCGCCATCCCGACCCACATCACGCTCGTCCCGCCGATGCGGGTGCCGGCCACGGCGCTCGGGGAGATCGAGGCGCACCTCGCCGCCGTGGCCGCGGCCGAGCGGTCGTTCCCCATCCACCTGCGTGGCACTGGAACGTTCCGGCCGGTCTCCTCGGTCGTCTTCGTCGCGCTGGCCGTGGGCATCGGCGGGTGCGAACGCCTGGAGCGGGCGGTGCGCCGTGGGCCGCCCGACCGCGAGCCCGCGTTCCCGTACCACCCGCATGTCACCGTCGCCCACCACCTCGCCGACGACCTCCTCGACCGCGCGTTCAAGAAGCTCGCCGACTGCGAGGTTCCCGGTGTGGGGCTTCTCGCTGTACGAGCACGGCGTCGCGACGGCATCTGGCGGCCGCGCCGCGGCTTCCTGTTCGGTGCGGCGGCGCCGCTGTCCACGCCAGGTCATGATCGGTGAATCATCCGGCCGCGCAGGGGTAATTGCCTCCCATGGCGCCGGTGATCGATCAGGTACGGCGGGGCATCACGTACGCCGAGGAGGCGGTCAAGGCCTTCCTGCGCGCATGCCGAGCCCGCTGGGGCTGGTTCGATCACCTCGGCCGGGCCTACGACCGGTACCAGGAGCATCGCGGCGACCGGCTGGCCGCTTCGCTGACCTTCTACGGGTTTCTCTCGTTCTTCCCGCTGGTGGCCCTCGCCTTCGCGCTCACCGGGTACGCCGTCGGCGTCAGCGACGCCTTCCGCCAGTACATGCATCAGGCGATCGACTCGGTGCTGCCGGGTCTGGCCAACCGGGTGCAGATCACCCAGATCGCCCAGGCCAAGGAAGGCGCCGGAATCTTCGGCATCATCGGCCTGGTCTGGAGCGGTCTGGGCTGGATCGGGGTGTGGCGCGAGTCGCTGCGCATCATCTGGCTGGGTGGCGACGAGGGCGACAACGTCATGGTGAAGAAGCTGTCCAGCCTCCTCGTGCTGCTCGCGCTCGGCATCACGCTGCTCGCCTCGGTCGCGCTGTCCAGCGTCGCCGCCTCGGCCACGCACGCCGCGCTGGCGTGGGCGGGCCTGGCGTACGTGCCCGGCGCCGCCACGGTCCTGCGGCTCGTCGCGATCCTCGTCGCGATCGGCGCGAACACGCTGATCTTCCTGGTGCTGTTCTCCCGGATGTCCGGGACGCGCGCCTCCTGGCGGCGGCTGGTGCGCGGCTGCCTGTTCGGTGCCGTCGGATTCGAGATCCTCAAGCTCACCGGGGCGTACCTGCTCGCCCACATCATGCGCAACCCGCTGTACGCGTCGTTCGCCGTCATGGTGGGCCTGCTGCTATGGATCAACATCGTGTCGCGGTTCATCCTGTTCACCGCGGCGTGGACGGCGACCCGCAGTGTGGTGCTGAGCGCCGACACGCCGGCGGAGCCGGAGGAGACCGCCGACACCTGGGGCGGCCGCCCCGCCGACGAGAGACCGGACGAGGTCCGGCCGGATCGGGACGGTGCCGGTGGGGAACGGGCGGATCGCGGCGAAGCGGGCGGCGTACGGCCCGATCACCATGGGACGGGCCGGGAGCAGGCCGGCCCTGGCGGGTCCGGCCGCGACCGGACTGGTGCGGACCACGGCGATCGGGGGCAGGCCGGGCACGACGGCCTCCGCCGGAACCGGACCGAGCGCGAGCGGCCGGACGGCAGCCCGACCGTTCCACGGAGGGCGCACCGCAGGCGCTGAGCGGTCAGCGCGGCGTCACCGGACCGGCTCGCCGTCCTCGTCGCCGGCATCACGCGCCGATGGCGATACCCCAGGTTCGTGAGCCGGTGACGCGTCGGGTTCGTGAGCCGGTGATGCACCGGGGCCGGGCGCCGTTGACGCCTCACCGGCAGGTCCGGGCGATGTCTCGGCGCCGGGCGGCGGCGATGCCGTGGAACCGGGACCTGGCGGCGTCCCGCCCGCCGGCCCCGGCGATGACGCCGATCCCGGCGCGTCGGACGCGGCGGACGGGGACGCCGGTGGCGGGATCGGGCGTACGTGGCCGCCGCCGGGCGCCCCCGCTGAGCCGAAGCCGGACGGCGGCGAACCTGCGGGCGGTGATGCGGGCGAGTGCGGAGGCGATTGGGGGCCCGCCGCGACGGGCCGGCCGCGGCGCCGCAGGCCGACGACGACTCCTGCGAGGGCGGCGAGGAGGACCGCGCCTCCGGCGCCGGCCGCGACCGGGGGCCACCAGGTGAAGGTGCCATCGTCGGAGGTGGCGTGCATGCCGCCGGCCTGGGCGGCCGCGGCCTTGCTCTGCACCGGCCGGGGCGGCGGCACCGGATCGACCAGCGTGCCGACGCCGGCGACCTTGGCACGCTCGGCGAAGCCCCAGTTCAGCAGGGACCGCGCGTCACCCCAGAAGTCGGACTGGGCGTGCATGAGCGCGATGATGATCGTGTGCCCGTTGCGGGTGGCGGCGCCCGCGAAGCTGCCGAGGGCATGGCTGGTCCAGCCGTTCTTGCCGCCGATCATGCCCGGATAGCGGTCGCCCAGCAGCAGGTGGTCGTGCGTGCCGATCTCCCAGCCACCGGTCTTCTTGCCCTTCTCGCGCTGCTTCTGGGTGGGCGGGGCCGGCCAGTGGTAGAGGGTGCGGGCGACGTACTTGCGGAAGTCGGGCAGCGTCAGCCCCTGCTTCATGATCAGCGCCAGGTCGTACGCGGAGCTGTGCTGCTGTGCCAGGGTGAGCGGCGGGTCGTCGTCGAGGCCGTTCGGGGTGCGCGCCACCGTGTCGAGGGCCCGGATGCGCCGTGCCTCGGCGTTCATCTCGTCGAGCGTCGGCCGCAGGCCGCCGTTGGCCTCGGACAGCGCGATCGCGGCATCGTTCCCGGACTGCATGAGCAGCCCGTAGAACAGGTCGCGCACGGTGTAGGTCCAGTGGGTGTCCAGGCCGACGGCGGAACCGGAGGCGTCGACCGCCGCGCGGGAGGGCCGCACCTTCTTCGCCGGGTCGAGCCGCGGGATCAGGGTGATCGCGGTGAGCGTCTTCAGCGTGCTGGCGGGGCGGTAGTGCCCGTGCGGGTCCTTGGCGGCGAGGATCCGGCCGGTCTCCAGGTCGGCGATGACGTAAGACGACGCCTGGATGTGCGGCGGCGCGGGCACCCCGGCGGTGTGGTCCCAGACGTATCCGTGAGTGGCGAGCCGTGGCCCGCCGATGACCTGGTCGGCGTGGGCCGGCGGAACGCAGAGGAAGGCCGTGCCCGAGGACACGGCGAGCACGGTGATCAGCTTTCGCATGGCCGCCCAACGCTAGATGACAGGTTCCGGCATGACGCGCATAGGGGTGTACCCCCGATAATGGTCGCCGATGAAGAGATCGTGGTTCGCCGCGGAATTCATACCGGCGCTTGCCGTGTTCATGATCTTCGCCGTGTTCATGATCTATCGAATGGCCGGTGCCGGCCGATAACGTGGGGAGTGGGCGCGACGCCCGTCGCGTTCTGCGTCATTCGCACCGTTCTGCGCGTCGTGGATGCCGGCTCGCGATCGTCCGGGCCATCCCGGCGGACCGGTGTGAGGGCACGACGCGACGGCCGGTGTGAACGACGCCACCGTGTCGCCCGGGCGGATCGGCCGTACGATCGCACGCGAGGCGACGTCGCCGCCCGGTGACGTCGCAGGTGACACGGCCGGGCGGGCCGTACGAACGGAAGGTGATGCGGGCATGCAGTCGGAGTCGGGCCTGCCGATCGATCCCGTGTACGGTCCGGACGCGCTCGCCGGATTCGACCCCGCGGGCATGCTCGGCGCGCCCGGGGAGTTCCCCTTCACGCGCGGCGTCTACCCCACGATGTACACGACCCGCCCGTGGACCATGCGGCAGTACGCGGGCTTCGGCACCGCGGCCGAGTCGAACCGCCGCTACCACCAGCTCATCGAGGCGGGCACCGCGGGCCTGTCGGTGGCGTTCGACCTGCCCACCCAGATGGGCTACGACTCCGACGCCGACGTGGCGCGCGGCGAGGTCGGCAAGGTCGGCGTGGCGATCGACTCGATCGAGGACATGCGGGTGCTGTTCGACGGCATCCCGCTCGGCGAGGTGTCGACCTCGATGACGATCAACGCGCCGGCGGCCGTGCTGCTGCTGCTCTACCAGCTCGTCGCCGAGGAGCAGGGCGTGCCGGCGAGCAGGCTCACCGGCACGATCCAGAACGACATCCTCAAGGAGTACATCGCGCGGGGCACCTACATCTTCCCGCCGAAGCCGAGCCTGCGGCTGGTCGCCGACACCTTCCGGTACTGCAAGGACGAGATCCCCAAGTGGAACACGATCTCGATCTCGGGTTACCACATGGCCGAGGCCGGCGCCACGCCCGTGCAGGAGATCGCGTTCACGCTTGCCAACGCCAAGGAGTACGTCCGCACCGCCGTCGAGTCGGGCCTGGACGTCGACGCGTTCGCGCCCCGGCTGTCGTTCTTCTTCGTCGCCCGCACGACGCTGCTGGAAGAGGTCGCCAAATTCCGCGCCGCCCGCCGCATCTGGGCGCACATCATGCGCGACGAGTTCGGGGCGAAGAACCCCAAATCGCAGATGCTGCGCTTCCACACGCAGACCGCAGGGGTGCAGCTGACCGCGCAGCAGCCGGAGGTCAACCTGGTCCGCGTCGCGATCCAGGCGCTCGGCGCGGTGCTGGGCGGCACCCAGTCGCTGCACACCAACTCCTACGACGAGGCGATCGCACTCCCCACGGAGAAGGCCGCCCGCCTCGCGCTGCGCACCCAGCAGGTGATCGCGAACGAGTCCGACCTGGCCCGCACCGTCGACCCGCTCGCCGGCTCGTACGCGATCGAGTCGATGACGAACGACATCGAGGAGGCGGCCCGCGCGCTGATCGACCGGGTCGAGGAGCTCGGCGGCGCGGTCAGCGCGATCGAGAAGGGCTTCCAGAAGACCGAGATCGAAAAGTCGGCCTACCGCACCGTGCTGGAGATCGACAGTGGCGAGCGCGTCGTCGTGGGGGTGAACAAGTACCGCGTCGACGAGGAGGAGCCCTACGAGCCGCTGCGTGTCGACCCGGCCATCGCCGAGGCGCAGGCCGAACGGCTCGCCCGCCTGCGCGCCGACCGCGACAACGACGAGGTACGGCGGCGGCTCGACGACTTGCGCCTGCTGGCCGAGAAGGAGGGGGCGCAGGCGGCGTCGGGCGACGTGTCGGCGGGCGAGGGCAACCTGCTGTACCCGCTGAAGGAGGCGCTGCGCGCCCGCGCGACGGTCGGCGAGGTCTGCGACGCGCTGCGCGACGTGTGGGGAGTGTACGTCCCCGCCGACGCCTACTGACCATGTAAGGGCGTCGAAGGTCAAGTGGCGGGGATTCCGTCCGCCTCCTCGTCCCTGCGTCCGGCCGGTCGGCGGCCTGCCGACCTGCCCGCGAGCCGGGGAAGTGGCCGGCCCGCCGGGCACCGTTCCCCGGCGTCGCGGGCTGGATCCGGTGACGGGGCTGGATCGGCGACGAGGCCGGCGGCGGCCGGCACGGCGGCGGGGTGCCCGAGTCCGATGCCGCGCACCTCTCCGGCGGTTCGTGGTTCGCGGTTCGGCGCCGCCGCCCGTGGTCAATGGTCATTACTAGGGATTACGACTAGCCGAAACGGGGGGCCGCTTCCGGCCGCCGTATCACCCGGAAGAGTCAACCGTGCATCGCCGGGCAAAGACTCACCGAGACGGAATGCCGCCGGCGGCATGATGGTCCCAATCGGGACGGGCTCGCTGATCGTCACGGCAACCGACGTGCTGGCCGGATTGCGCCACGAGCGCGACATTAACCTGCAAGGATTGGGACGGAGGTTGAGCCGTGGCCATCGAGTTCAACGCCTCTCGCGGCGCGACGCTGGGCGTCGAGTGGGAACTTCAGCTCGTCGACACCGGCACCAAACGCCTGCGGCAGGACGCCCGAGCCCTGCTGGCCGCCCTGCCCGGTCTCAGCGAGGCCGAGCGCAACCCCAAGATCCGGCACGAGCTCATGGAGTCGACGGTGGAGATCGTCACGGACGTCTGCCACACGGTCTCCGAGGTACGCGCCGATCTGGCCGCGACCGTCGCCGAGCTGCGATCCGTCGCGGAGAGCCGGGGCATCGGGCTGGCCTGCTCCGGCACACATCCGATGAGCGACTGGCGGGACGCGGAGATGGCGCCCATCCAGCGCTACGTCGAGCTGGTCGAGCAGTACCAGTGGCTGGCCCGGCGCATCCAGACGTACGGCGTGCACGTCCACGTGGGAGTCAGATCCGCCGAGAAGGCGATCCCCATCGTGAACGCCCTTTCCGGCTATCTGCCGCACTTCCTCGCGCTGACCGCGTCCAGCCCGTACTGGCAGGGCCGCGACACCGGGTTGGCGTCCAGCCGCGCGATCGTCTTCGGCGACCTGCCCACGGCCGGCCCGCCGCACCTGCTCGACGACTGGGCGGCGTTCGAGGACTACATGGACGTCCTGCTGCGCGCCGGAACGATCAGGAGCATCAAGGAGGTGTGGTGGGACGTCCGCCCGCACCCCGACTTCGGCACCGTCGAGATCCGCATGTTCGACGGCATTCCGACGCTTCGTGAAGTCGGCATGGTCACCGCGCTGTGCCAGTCTTTGGTGGAACTGTTCGATCACCAGCTGGATCGCGGATACACTTTGCCCAGGCCGGACGCTTGGATCGTGCGCGACAACAAGTGGCGGGCGACCCGATACGGCCTCGACGCCATCGTGATCACCGACGATCGGGGCGCCACCGCTCCGCTCCGCGACGAGCTGTACGAACTGGTCCGCGAGCTGGAGCCCATAGCGGACCGCCTCGGCTGCGCCGAGGACCTCAAAGTGCTCTCCGACGTCCTCGACCAGGGCGCACCGTACGAGCGACAGCGCGCCATCCTCGCCGAGGGCGGCACCCTCGAAGACGTCGTGACCGCGGGTCTCACGGAGTTCCGGGAGGACCGGTTCGTCAATCCACGGGAGGTGACACATGCGGGGGCCTGAACTCCCCGATAGTGAGCCGGCGGGAGGAGGGCTGCGATCCCAGCTCGACGCCTTCCTCGCCGAACACGAGAGCGAGCTCGTCGCCTTCCGCCGGGATCTGCACATGCACCCGGAGCTGGGCTTCGCCGAGCACCGCACCACGGCCCGCCTGGCCGACGCGCTGACCGCCGCCGGGCTGCGGCCGGCCCGGCTGCCCAAGGGCACGGGGCTGGTGTGCGAGGTGGGCTGCGGCGACGGCCCGGTCGTGGCGCTGCGCGCCGACATCGACGCCCTGCCGCTGGCCGACGAGAAGGACGTCGCGTACCGCTCGACGGTGCCGGGCGTCTGCCACGCCTGCGGTCATGACGTGCACACCACGGTGCTGCTCGGCGTCGGCCTGTTCTTCGCCCAGCAGGCCGCGGCCAGGCTGGTGCCCGGCAAGGTGCGGCTGATCTTCCAGCCTGCCGAGGAGTCCCCGGGCGGCGCGCTCGACGTCATGGCGGCGGGCGGCATCGCCGGCGTCGACCGGATCTTCGCGCTGCACTGCGACCCACGCGTCGAGGTCGGCCGGCTCGGCCTGCGGGTCGGCCCGATCACCGCGGCCTGCGACAAGGTCGACGTGCGGGTTACCGGCCCGGGCGGGCACACCGCGCGTCCGCACCTGACCGCCGACCTGGTGTACGCGCTGGCCAAGATCGTCACTGAGCTGCCCGCCGCACTGTCGCGGCGCGTCGACCCCCGCTCCAGCCTCAGCCTCGTCTGGGGACGCGTGTCGGCCGGGTCGGTGGCCAACGCCATCCCTGACGACGGCATCGCTCAGGGCACCGTGCGCTGCCTCGACGACGAGGCCTGGCATGCCGCGCCCGAGCTGATGAAGACGTTGCTCGACTCGGTCGCCTGCGCCTACGACGTCAAGGCCGAGCTCGATTACGCGCGCGGCGTCCCCCCGACCGTCAACGAGAAGACCAGCGTCGACATGTTCCGCACGGCGGCCGGCAGCGTCCTCGGCGAGGACGCCGTGACCGGCACCCAGCAGAGCCTCGGCGGCGAGGACTTCGGCTGGTACCTCGAGTCGATCCCGGGCGCGCTCGCCCGCCTCGGCGTGGCCGCCCCCGGAATGGCCGGCGCGTACGATCTGCACCGCGGTACCTTTGACGTCGACGAGCGCAGCATCGGCGTGGGCGTGCGGGTCATGGCCGCCACCGCGCTGACCGCCCTGTGGGAGAGCCGGCGCACGGGCGCCGCCGAGCCCGTGGGGGAGCCGGCCGCCTGAGCCCCCCGGATCAGGGACGCAGGGCGGCCCGCCGGGCATCGGCACCACCGGCTGTGCGCCTGCCGACAGGTCGCTGACCAGTGACGACGCGCTCTCGCCTTGGTAACGGACGCGTTGCGACACGATAGCTTTGTTCTGGTTCGGCCCCGGGTCCGACTATCGTCCGTGTGATTCGTGCCGAGATGCACATTTCGGGCTGGGCGGAAAATGGAGGACCCACCTTGCGCCGTGCAGTGAAGATGACCGCCGTCGTGGCGAGCGCGGTCCTCGCGCTGAGCGCCGCCGGCTGTGGCGGCAAGAAGGCCGACACCGGCGGCGGCACCACCGGGGGCAAGAAGACCATCAAGGTCGGTCTCGCCTACGACGTGGGCGGCCGCGGCGACAAGTCGTTCAACGACGCCGCGTACGCGGGCCTGCAGCGGGCCCAGAAGGAGCTCAAGGTCGACGTCAAGGACCTCGAGGCCAAAGAGGGCGAGAGCGACAACGACAAGATCCAGCGGTTGCAGCTACTGGCCCAGTCCGGCTACAACCCGGTGATCGCGGTCGGCTTCGCCTACGCCACGGCGCTCGGCAAGGTCGCCCCGAAGTTCCCGAACACCAAGTTCGCGATCGTCGACGACGACTCGATCCAGCAGCCGAACGTGACCGACCTGCTGTTCGCCGAGCAGGAGGGCTCCTACCTCGTCGGTGCGGCGGCCGCCAAGAAGTCCAAGACCGGCAACATCGGGTTCATCGGCGGCGTGCAGACCCCGCTGATCAAGAAGTTCGAGGCCGGGTACGTCGCGGGCGCCAAGAAGATCAACCCGAAGATCAAGGTCCAGATCAAGTACATCTCCCAGCCGCCGGACTTCAGCGGATTCAAGGACCCGGCCAAGGGCAAGACGATCGCCCAGGGCATGTACGACCAGGGCGCCGACGTCGTGTACGCCGCCGCGGGCCTGTCCGGCACCGGTTCGCTGCAGGCGGCGGCAGCCGCCAAGAAGTGGTTCATCGGCGTCGACTCCGACCAGTACCTGACCGCCACGGACGCCGAGAAGCCGTACGTGCTGACCTCGATGCTCAAGCGGGTCGACACCGCGGTGTTCCAGTTCATCAGGGACTGCGGCGACGGCACCGTACAGCACGGCGATGTGCGGTTCAGCCTGAAGAACGACGGCGTCGACTACTCCAAGTCCAACCCGGCGGCCCTCGGCGACCTGCCGACCACGCTGGACGACCTGAAGCAGCAGATCATCTCCGGGAAGATCGTTCCGCCGCAGAAGTGACGGCGGCGCGGGCCAGGGCCCGGGTGGACGGCCGGCAGGCCACCCTCCCGGGCCCGCTGGTGTGGTCGGCCGCAGGGGCCCGGGCCCGCCGGGGCCGCGTCCGAGAGTCTGAATTGGGAGCAGGGCATGCCCACGACTGAGCCGGCGGTCGAGCTGCACGGCATCACCAAGCGGTTCCCCGGCGTGGTGGCCAACCACGACATCGACATCGAGGTCGCGGCGGGCACCGTGCACGCGATCGTCGGCGAGAACGGTGCCGGCAAATCCACCCTGATGAAGATCCTCTACGGCATGCAGCGGCCGGACGAGGGAACGATCAAGGTGGACGGCAAGCCGGCCGACCTGCACTCGCCGTCCGACGCGATCGCGCGCGGCATCGGCATGGTGCACCAGCACTTCATGCTCGCCGACAACCTCACCGTGCTGGAGAACGTCGTCCTCGGCGCGGAGAAGCTGTACGGCATCGGCGCCCGCGCGCGGCGGCGGATCCTGGAGATCTCCGACCAGTACGGCCTCGGCGTCGAACCCGACCGGCTGGTCGAGCAGCTCGGCGTCGGCGCCCGGCAGCGCGTGGAGATCCTCAAGGTGCTCTATCGCGGGGCGCGGGTGCTCATCCTCGACGAGCCGACCGCGGTGCTGGTGCCGCAGGAGGTGGAGGAGCTGTTCGCCAACCTCCGCGAGCTCAAGCGCGAGGGCCTCACGGTGATCTTCATCTCGCACAAGCTCGACGAGGTCCTGTCCGTCGCCGACGCGATCACCGTCATCCGCCGCGGCACGACCGTCGCCTCCGTCGACCCGAAGGACGTCACCGCCCGGCAACTGGCCGAGCTGATGGTCGGCAGCGAGCTGCCCGTACCGGAGCTGCGCGAGTCGACCGTGACGGACGTGCCGGTGCTCGTGCTGGAGAACCTCACCGTCCGCGACGGCACCGGTCGCGCCGTCGTCGACGACGTGTCCTTCACGATCCACAAGGGCGAGATCCTCGGCATCGCCGGCGTGGAGGGCAACGGCCAGGCCGAGCTGGTCGAGGCGATCATGGGCATGCTGCCGGTCGCCTCCGGCGTGATCCGCCTGGGAGATCAGGACCTGACCGGATGGCCCACCCGGCGCCGCCGCGAACAGGGCATCGGCTTCATCCCCGAGGACCGCCACCGGTACGGGCTCCTGCTGGAGTCGCCGCTGTGGGAGAACCGCATCCTCGGCCACCAGACCCGGCCGCCCAACGTCAAGGGCCTCCTCATCGACCGGCAGGGCGCCCGGCGGGACACCGAGCGGATCGTGGAGGCGTACGACGTGCGCACGCCCGGCATCGACGTCACCGCGGCGTCGCTGTCCGGCGGGAACCAGCAGAAGCTGATCGTGGGCCGGGAGATGTCCGGCGAGCCGCGGCTGCTGATCGCCGCACACCCCACCCGCGGGGTCGATGTCGGCGCGCAGTCGGCGATCTGGGACCATCTGCGGCGGGCCCGGGCCGAGGGCCTGGCCGTGCTGCTGATCTCCGCGGACCTCGACGAGCTGATCGGCATGTCCGATACGCTGCACGTCATCCTGCGCGGCAAGCTGGTAGGCCAGGCCGACCCGGCCGCCATCACCCCCGACGAACTCGGCTCCCTGATGACCGGCGCCGGGGAGGGGAGCGCGGCATGATCTACCGATTGTTCTCCCGGTCGTACGCGCGGACCGTCATCGCCGCCGTGGTCGCGCTGGTGTTCGCGGTCGCGGTCACCTCGATCGTGCTGTCGGCGAGCGGGTTCAACCCGCCGTCGACGTTTCAGGCGATGTTCGAGTTCGGCAAGGAGCCGGACAGCGTCGTCAACACGATCAACCGGGCGGCGACGTACTACCTGTCGGCGCTGGCGGTGGCGATCGGGTTCCGCATGAACCTGTTCAACATCGGCGTCGACGGCCAGTACCGCATCGCGGCCATGCTGGCCGCCGCGGCCGGCGGAGCCTGGGCGCTGCCAGCCGGGCTGCACCAGCTCGTGATCATCGTGGTGGCCGTCGTCGCCGGCGGGCTGTGGGCGGCCATCGCGGCCGTCCTGAAGGTGACCCGGGGCGTCAGCGAGGTCATCTCCACGATCATGCTGAACTTCATCGGCTCCGGCGTGATCGCCTACCTCCTCAGCCCGAAGCGGCTCGCGGTGGCGGTGAGCGGTAGCAACAACATCGGCACCAAGCCGATCTCGTCCTCCGGGCGTGTCCCGGGCATCCCGTACCCGGGCAGCGACCTGACGATCTACGGCCTGGTGCTGCTCGCCGTCGTCGCCGGGATCGGCTTTTGGTTCATGGTCAACCGCACGAGGTTCGGCTTCGACCTGCGCGCCACCGGGCTGTCCCAGAGCGCCGCGGTCGCCAGCGGCGTCGACGCCCGCCGGATGGTCGTCATCGCCATGGTGATGTCCGGCGCGGTGGCCGGTCTCGTCGGCATGCCGCAGCTCCTCGGGGGCTCCTACTCCTACTCGCTCGACTTCCCCACCGGGATCGGCTTCACCGGGATCGGCATCGCGCTGCTCGGCCGCAACAACCCCGTCGGCATCGGGTTCGCCTCGCTGCTGTGGGCGTTCCTCGACCAGTCGTCGCAGATCCTGGAGTTCAACGACATCCCGAAGGAGATCGTCGCGATCACCCAGGCGGCGGTGCTGCTGTCGGTGGTGGTGGTGTACGAGGTGGTCAACCGTCTCGGCCGCCGCATCGACCAGCGGTACGTCGCCGCGCAGCTCGGGGAGGTGACCTCGTGAGCGCGAGGTCGGGATTCTTCGGCACGGCGGCGTTCGGCGAGGTGATCGCGTGATCGAACAGGACGTACGGACCCCGGCACCGCGCACGAGCGGCGTGCGCACGCGGCGCGGCTCTCGGACGCTGGCCATCGGGATCGGGGTGTTCGTCGCGCTGATCCTGCTCCGGCTGATCACCGGAGAGACCGACATCACCTCCAGCGGCACGGCCGGCGCGACCCTCGCCCTCGCCGTGCCGATCGGGATGGCCGCCCTCGGCGGCCTGTGGTCCGAGCGGTCCGGCGTGGTCAACATCGGCCTTGAAGGCATGATGACCTTCGGCACCTGGGGTGCGGCGTTCGGCTCGTACTACACCGGCGACCCGTGGATGGGACTGCTCGCCGGGGTGGTCTTCGGCGCGCTCGGCGGGCTGCTGCACGCGGTGGCGACCGTGTCGTTCGGCGTCGACCACATCGTGTCCGGCGTCGCGATCAACATCCTCGCGCCGGGCGTCGCGCGCTACCTGTCCGACCTGCTATTCACGCACACCCAGGGCGGCGGGGCGACCCAGTCGCCGCAGCTCCCCGACTTCCCGACGTGGAGTGTGCCGGGCGTGGACGGCCCTCTGGGCTCCCTGGAGCGGCACCACTGGATTCTGGTCTCCGACCTGGCCGGCCTGCTCCGCGGCGTGCTGACGAACCTGTCGCCGGTGACGCTCATCGCGATCGCGCTCATACCGCTGTCGTTCTACGTGCTGTGGCGCACGCCGTTCGGCCTGCGGCTGCGCTCGTGCGGGGAGAACCCATACGCGGCCGAGTCGCTCGGCGTGAAGGTGTACACGATGAAGTACGCCGCCGTGGTGATCTCCGGCGCGCTCGCCGGGGTGGGCGGCACGTTCCTGGCCATGGTGGCCTCCTCGAACTACCAGGAGGGGCAGGTCAACGGGCGTGGGTTCATCGGCCTGGCGGCGATGATCTTCGGTAACTGGCGGCCGGGCGGTATCGCGGCCGGCGCGGGCCTGTTCGGCTACACCGACGCCCTGCAACTGCGCGGCGGGACCGGCGCGGTGCACGCGCTGCTCCTCCTGGTCGGCGTCGGGCTGCTGGCGCTGGCCGCCTGGCACGCCTACCGGCGCCGGCTGGTCACCGCGGCGCTCGCCACGGTCGCCGGCGCGGTCCTGCTGGTCTGGTTCTTCACGACCCACGAGCTGCCCCGGGAGATCGTGACCTACAGCCCGCACATCACCACCCTGCTGGTGCTGGCCTTCGCGGCGCAGCGGCTGCGGATGCCGGCCGCGGACGGCCTGCCGTACCGCCGCGGCGAGGGCCATTAGCGCGGGCGACCGGTACCGTCGCGGGTGACACGATCAAGCGATCGCCTTGGGGGAACACGATGTCCAAGGTCGACTGGCCGGCGCTGCGCGAGGCCGCACGCGCGGCGATGACGCGCGCCTACGCGCCCTACTCCGGCTTCCCGGTGGGCGCGGCCGGCCTGACCGACGACGGGCGCGTCGTCTCCGGCTGCAACGTGGAGAACGCCTCCTACGGCGTGGGCCTGTGCGCCGAGTGCGGGCTCGTGTCCGACCTCCACGGCAGCGGCGGCGGCCGCCTGGTCGCCGTGGCCGTGGTGGACGGGTCCGGTGCGCCGTTGATGCCGTGCGGCCGTTGCCGGCAACTGCTCTGGGAGCACGGCGGCCCGGACATGCTGCTGGAGACGGTGCGTGGAATCCGGCCGATGCGCGAGGTGCTGCCGGACGCCTTCGGCCCCGACGATCTGGAGAAACGAGCGTGACCTTCGACGCGGTCGACGTCATCCGGACCAAGCGCGACGGCCTGGAACTGACCGGCGAGCAGATCGACTGGGCGGTCGACGCCTACACCCGCGGTGTGATCGCCGAGGAGCAGATGGCCGCCCTCGCCATGGCGATCCTGCTCAACGGCATGACGCGGGCGGAGGTGGCGCGCTGGACCGACGCCATGATCCGCTCCGGCGAGCGCATGGACTGGTCCGGCCTGGACCGCCCGACGACCGACAAGCACTCCACCGGCGGCGTCGGCGACAAGATCACGCTGCCGCTGGCGCCGACCGTCGCGGCGTGCGGTGCGGCCGTGCCCCAGCTGTCCGGGCGCGGGCTCGGCCACACCGGCGGCACGCTCGACAAGCTGGAGTCGATCCCGGGCTGGCGGGCGTCCCTGTCGAACGCGGAGATGCTCGCCGTCCTACGCGAGGCCGGCGCCGTCGTGTGCGCGGCGGGCTCGGGCCTGGCCCCCGCCGACCGCAAGCTGTACGCGCTGCGCGACGTCACCGCGACGGTCGAGTCGATCCCGCTGATCGCCAGCTCGATCATGTCCAAGAAGATCGCCGAGGGCACCGGCGCGCTCGTCCTCGACGTCAAGGCCGGCTCCGGCGCGTTCATGAAGAACGCCGACGACGCCCGCGAACTGGCACGCACGATGGTCGGCATCGGCGCCGACCACGGCGTGCGCACGGTCGCGCTGCTGACCGCCATGGACACCCCGCTCGGCCGCGCGGTCGGCAACGCCGTGGAGGTGGCCGAGTCGGTCGAGGTGCTGGCCGGCGGCGGCCCCGCCGACGTCGTGGAGCTGACCGTGGCGCTGGCCCGCGAGATGCTGGCCGCGGCCGGCCTGTCCGGCGCGAAGGACCCGGCCGACGCCCTGCGCGACGGTTCGGCGATGGACACCTGGCGGCGCATGATCCGCGCGCAGGGCGGCGACCCGGGCGCGCCGCTGCCCGTCGCGCGCGAGTCGCACGAGGTGACCGCGCCGCGGTCCGGCACCCTCACCCGCCTCGACGCCTACGGCGTCGGCGTCGCCGCCTGGCGGCTCGGCGCGGGCCGGGCGCGCAAGGAGGACCCGGTGTCGCACGCGGCCGGGATCACCCTGCATGCCAAGCCGGGCGACGCCGTACGCGCGGGAGAACCGTTGATGACGCTGCACGCCGACGATCCGGCCCGCTTCGAACGCGCGCTGGCCGCGCTCGACGGGGCGATCGACATCGCGCCGGACGGCGCGCGGACCCCGGCCCCGCCGCCGCTGGTGCTCGACCGGATCGCCTGATCGGCACGGCGGGTACCACGAAGGGCCGGGCTGACGGGGAACTCGACATCGCGCCGGGTCACGGGAAGGCGCAGCGTCGCCGCCGTTACTCGACCCTTCGGCTGATCAGCGCGGGAACGGTGCGAAGGGCGGGCCGTGCCCGACGACGAAGACGAGCAGCAAGATCCCGGTCTGGAGCAGCAGGTAGGTTCCGAAGGCGCCGAGCGCGATGCCGGCGACGGCCCTGCCCTCGCCGCCGAGACTGCCGCCGCTGTCACGGATACGCCGCTTGGCGGCGATCCCCAGGACGAGCGCGATCGGCGACAGCAGGCCGACCAGCGGCAGGCCGATGATGCCGATGACGAGCGAGGCCGTCGCTCCGCCGTCATCGGACGCGGGAGGCGGCAGGGGCTCGTACTGGTACATGGCTGGCACCTTAGACGAACAAGGACGCAAGCGGCATGTCGCGCGCGGACCGCCCCGGACGGCATCGCTAGCGCGCGCTCACCGGCTCGGCCGCCTCCCGGGCCGATCGGCGCAGCGCCCACCGGCCGACCGGCACCATCAGCGCCCCGGACACCGCGAACAGCACGGTGAGGACCAGCCAGCCGGCCACGCCGACGCGGAGCGCCGTGTTGGTGATGACGAGCGGGGACAGCAACATCGCGGCGATGTAGCCGACCTGGAAGACGCCATGGTGAGCCCCGCCGCCTTCGGCCGGGACCAGGTCGTAGCTCAGCGCCATCGTCCCGACCGAGAAGTAGATCTCCGCGAGCGTCTGCACGGCCGCGGCCGCCAGCACGATGACGACGGACGCCCAGGCGGGCGTCCCCGCGGCGAGCGCGTACGCGACGCACGCCGCCCCGAGCAGCAGGCCGCTCCACCGGCACATCCGCGCCGCGCGGCGAAGGTCGTCGGAGCCACGGCTCAGCCGCACCTGGAGCAGGGCCACCATCGCCGTGTTGACCACGAGGGCCGCGCCGACCGTCGCGTGCGGCGCGGACGTGTGCTGCGCGACCCACAGCGGCAGCCCGACCTCCAGCACCCCGAACTGCAGCGTCAGCACCATGCTGAGCAGCGTGATCAGCAGGTAAGGGTGGTCGCGCAGAACGGCGGCACGAGAGACCGGCGGGCCCCCGGAGGCCACCGTGCCGGCCGTCGCGGGGACCAACTCCAGCCGCGACAGCATCGCCGCGGCCAGCACGAAGGTCATCGCGTTCACCCCGAGCGCGGTGAGGTACGCCTGTCGTGTGTCCGCCTGCAGCGCGACCGCGCCGAGGGCGGCGCCCGTGCCCATGCCGACATTGGCCACCGCGCGCAGCTGGGAGCGTGCACGCACCCTGCTCCGCTCCGACAGCGCCTTGGCGACCAGAATGCGGTAACCCGCGCCCGATGACCGGTCCGCCATGACGACCAGGCAGACCAGGGGCAGGAACAGGGCGAACGAATGCACCGCGCCGTAGGCGACCATGCCGGCCGCCTGGATCAGCCAGAGACCGCCGACCACCTTCTTGGGCCCCCAGCGATCGGCGGCCCGCCCGACCGGCACGGCCGCCAGCGCGCCGCAGATCCCGCCGGCGGTCAGGCCGACGCCGAGCTGCGTCGTACTGATCCCGACCGCGCGGGTGAAGAACAGCGCGCTGACGCTGAAGAACAGGCCGTTGCCGACGGCGTTGGTCAGGGCGATCGGCAGCAGCCTGCGCGCACCGGGATCGTTGGCCGCGGGCGACTCCTGCGCGGGTGTGTCCGCCATGGAGATGAGGTCCTCCTGTGTCGAACCGTATCGTTGACCGTCAGTGACGGAATCGGGTCACCATCGACGCCACATTGTCCTGCACCGCCTCGTACCGCGGCGACCGGAACATCACGTGCCCGGCCCGCCAGTAGCGGATCCGGACTCCCCGGAACTCCTCCAGCTTCGGCCGCCGCCGGGCGTCCAGGTCGATGCGCACCACCGCTTCGGGATGGGGCAGGTCGAAGGAGTCCCAGGCGAACTCACGGCCGACGCGCGCGGTGAAGAAGCCGACACCCCACACCGCGTCCGGACGGCCTGCGACCGGAGGCCGGTCGTGCAGCAGCGCCGCGAAGTACGCCCCGAACGGGTCGATGCCACGGCTTTCCGACAGCAGCCGCACGATCTCGCCCCCGCCGAAGCGCGTGTGGATCTCCACCAGGTCCACGCCGTCGCCGCTCAGCTTGAGTTCGGCATGAATCGGGGCGGTCTCGACGCCGAGCGCGGCGACCACGCGCTGGAGGTAGCCGGTCACCTGCGGGCCGCGATCCGCCGTGTGCCGGCTCGGCATGATGTGACCGACCTCCTGGAAGTACGGCGGGCCGGTGTTGATCTTGTCGGTGAGGGACAGCACGGTGAGCCGCCCCCGCACCGCCAGCGCCTCGACACTGATCTCCACGCCGGGCAGGTACTCCTCCACGAGCAGGTCGTCCGGCCGTCCGGTGTACTGGCTCAGCGCGTCGGCCACGTCCGCGGCGTCGCGCAGGAGGCGGACGCCGTTGCTGCCCGCCAGCGTCCGCGGTTTCACCACCACCGGCAGCGGGACCTCGCGCAGCAGCGCGGCCAGACCGGTCGCGGACGTCCGCCGGTATCGGACCCCGGTCAGGTCGTGCCGGGCGAGCGTCTCCCTGGTCAGCAGCTTGTCGGCGACCGTCTCCTCGACGTCGCCGGGCGTGCCGTGCAGGCCGAGCGCCTCGCGGACACGGGCGGCGAGGGCGAGTCTCATCTGGGTGATGGACACGACGCAGCGCGGTTCGACGGCCGCCAGCGCGCCGGCCAGGCACGGTACCGTCATGTCGGCGACCGCCAGGCGGTCGCACGCCACCGCGTCGGGCACGGTCGCCAGCCGCGCCGGCGTGTCGGCGACGCAGAGCCGGCGGCCGAGTGCCTCGGCGGCGCGCGCGGCCGGTTCGAGCTCATGCCGGTTCCACGGCACTCCGACGACCGCGATCGGGCCCACGGTCACCGCTCCTCCTCCGCGAAGGCCAGCCGCGCGTACCCGGCCGCCGCCCGGGACAGCTGCAGCATCACGTGGCTCGATCCGGAGTGCACATCGCGCCAGAACCGCTGCAGCGGCCGGTCGACGGCCAGCGCGGCGGTGCCGGCCGTGTCCATCAGCCGGTCCGCCGCCGTGCGGGCCAGCTCGGAGGCGAGCGCGCAGTCACGGGCACCCGCGGCGACCTCCAGGCCGTTGAGGTCGCCGCCGTCCGCCCTGGCGGCCGCGCGTTCCACCAGCAGGGCGGCCGCGTCGATCTCGCCGGCGGATCGCGTCACCGCCAGCTCGAACGTGTGCGGCGGGACGGGCGTACGACCCTGCGCACCGGCGGCGACCTTGCCGCGGACGGCGTCCCGCCAGGAGCGCAGCAGGCCGCGGGCGGCGCCGACGACGGTGGGCGCGAACGCCAGCCCGGCCCATGCTTCGAGCGGCACCCGGTGCCCGGCCGCTCCCGGCGCAACGCCTGCCGTCACGTCCGGTGTAGTGTCCGGCGTGGTGTCCGGTCCCATGCCGGCCGGGCCGCCCAGATCGAGGGCGGCGCGGTCGAAGGAGCACTCCTCGGCGACGAACGTGGGTTCCAGCGTCAGCGTGTGGCTTCCGGTGGCCCGCATCCCGAGGTTGTTCCACGTCCGCTCGATCGCGTACGCGCTCCGGGGCACCGCGAAGAACCGGGTGTGCGCGCCGTCGCCGACCGCCGCCAGGACCAGCGCCCAGTCGGAGAACTCGACCGAGCTGATATAGGGCCAGCGTCCGTCGACCATCCAGCCGCCCCGCACGGCGGTCGCCGTGCCGAGCGGAAGGAGGGAACCGACCACCAGAGTGTCCGGCGAGCCCGACCAGACGCGCCGCCGTCCCTCCTCCGGCAGGTACCCGGCGATGCGGCCGAGGATCGCGGCCAGTGAGGCGGCCCACGCCGTCGACGGGCAGTGCTCCGCGAGCAGCATGACCGCTCCGCAGAGGTCGGCGAGCCGGCCCTCATGCCCGCCCCAGCGGGACGGGACGAAATGGCGCGCGAACCCGGCCTCGGTCACGGCGGCGACGATGTGGTCCGGCAGCCGCCGGCGGGCGTCGGCGTCGGCCGCGGCGGCGGCCACGGCCGGCAGGATCCGCCGGGTACGCCGTACGAGCGCGGGCTCGTCGCTCATCTCCTGGTCCCGACGATCAGGCCGTGCTCGTAGGGCAGGCCGCGGTAGGCGCGAACGTCGGCGTAGCCCGCATCGCGAAGCCAGACCTCGTAGTCGCGGACCGGGTACGCCATTCCGGTGCCGGTCGCCAGCACGTTGAGATAAAGCGAGAGCTGGGCGGCCAGGACGCCGGAGTCCTCCTCGTCAGGCGCGGTGAACGAATAGATCAGCACCGTCCCGCCCGGCGGCAGCACGTCGTACGCCTTGGCGAGCAGCGCGCGCACCTGCTCGGGTGAGAACACCTCCAGCACGTGGCAGAACAGCACGCCGTCGACGCCGGACGGGAACGGGTCGGTGAACAGATCACCGGGGCACAGCCCGACCCGGTCGGCGAGCGGTCCAGTGGTCCGTGCAGTCAGCTCCTCGGTCACCGCCGGAAGGTCGAACACGGTGACTCTGGCGTCGGGGTACCGGCGGGCGAACCCGGCGGCCACCATGCCCGTACCGCCGCCGACGTCCAGGAGGTGGCGCACGCCGGCCAGCTCACGGTTGTCCAGCAGCGCGGGCAGCGTCCGCAGGGTGAACGCCTGCACGGATCGGTGCAGGGTCTCCTGCAGGGCCGCGTCCTTCGCCAGTCGCTCGTACAGGGTGCGGCCGGCGCCGTCGTGCACGACCAGCCCGCGGTTGGTGCCCGCGCGGATCGCCTCGGTCGTGTACGGGAAGCCCGGATAGTCGGTGGCCTGCCGGCTCAAGAACACGTGCCGCCAGCTCTCCGGCCCCTTGGGGGCGAGACAGTGCTCGGCGACCTCGGAGTTGGCGTAGCGGCCCTCGCGGCGCCGTACCAGCCCGGTCGCGCACAGCGTCAGCATCAGCACCCGCAGCTGGTGCCGCGGCACACCCGTGAAGCGGACCAGTTCCTCGCACGAGGCGTCCGGCCGATCCGACAGGAAGCCGAAGACGTCCAGTTCCAGCCCGGCGACGACCGCGCTGAACAGTGCGGGACCGTTGGCGATGAGGAGGAACCGCTCGAATGCCGGCCCGGACTCTATGGCAGTGTCACCCATGGAAGTTCCCCATTCCTCGAAGGACGCCAGAACACGCGTGCCGATCAGGGCCGCACGGCCACCTGCCGTGCCGTGAGGCGGAGGATCCGGGCGTCGGGGTCACCGGACACCACCTCCAGGAGGGCGTCCAGGTCGTCGCGGGCCCGGATGAACCGGCCGTGCAGAGCGTCGTACTTGCCCCCGGCCAGCGCGACCGCCTGGCGTGCGGCCTCCTCCGGCGGTGCCCAGGCCGACTCCGGCAGCGCGTCGAGGTCCGGACGGCCCGACGTCATCGCCGTGCGGACCAGGCCCGGGCTCAGGTCGAACACCACGACGCCGGACCCGGCGAGCTGGCCGGCGAGGCCGTCGGTGAGCCGCATCAGGGCGGCCTTGGAGACGCCGTAGGGCAGCGGTGACCCGGCCGGGTCGGATCCCTGCAGCGAGTTCATGTTGATCACGTGTCCGTGGCCGCGGTCGCGCATCGCCGGCAGGACGGCGCGGGTCACCAGCACCGTGCCGATCACGTTCGTGGTCAGGGCCTGCCGCCACTGCTCCAGGCTCGTTTCCCAGAACGGCTGCATCGTCCCGGCGTACGCGGCATTGTTCACGAGCACGTCGATCGCGCCGAGCTCCTCCGTCACCCGCTCGTGCAGCGCGGCGACGCCGTCCGGATCGGTGATGTCGGTGACCACGGCGCAGGCGCGCCCGCCTGCGCCGGCCACGAGCGCCCGCGTCTCGTCCAGCTCGCCGCCCGACCGGGCCGCCAGCCCGACCGCATACCCCGCACGGGCGAACTCGATCGCGCATGCCCGGCCGATTCCCCGGCCCGCGCCGGTGATCAGCACGACGGGTTTCCATTTTTCCACGATGCTCCCTTCGGTCTCCGGTCTCCGGCTCGGTCTTCGGTCAGCAGTACTGCGCCCACTCGGCGCGGTCGGCGATCGCCTTGCCGGTCAGGCGGTCGTCCTCCAGCTCCTTCAGCAGCCGGGCGTTGTGCTCGCGGACGCGGCCCTCCTCGGCGCTGAGCGGGCTGCGCTCGCCGAGGTCGAGCAGCCACAGCGGGCGCAGCCGCGCACCGCGCAGCACCTTCGCCTCTATGGCCTTCTTGCCGGCGTGCAGCCTGGTGGCGCCGATCTCACCGGCAAGGTGGATCTGCCGGTAATAGCCGACGTTGAAGTACTCCGCGTTGCCGCCCGACAGGCGCGGATAGTCGAACGCCGACCAGCGCAGCCAGATGGTGTCGCCCCAGACGAAGTACATGCAGAATCCGACGAGGGCACCGGCGTCGTCCTCGCACAGCACGACCCGCGCCGCGTCGCCGAACACCGCGACGTAGTCGCCGAATTCGGCGACGAACCGTTCCGGTGACGGGTCGTAGCCGAGCTTGCGGGCGAGCTCGACGGCCAGCGGCGGCAGCCGGTGCACGCAGGCCGCCAGCGACTCGCGCCGTACCGTGTAGCCGGCCGCCTCGAAATGCGCGACGTCACGCCGGATCCGATGCCGGTAGCGGGAGTTCATCGACGCCAGCCACGGCTCCCACCCGCCGGCCGGGACGTCGAACCACGCGTCCGGTTCGAGCAGCACCGGCGGTGCCTCGACACCGGCGTCGCGCAGCATCCGCACCTGGTCGGTCGGCAGGTACATGGCGACGCAGGCGGACCCGGCGGCGGCGCCGCGGTCGGCGGCCAGCGCGCGCAGCTCGCCTAGCAGCGCCTTTTGGATCCGCGGGTCGTCGGAGCCGCGCAGGAGGTGCGTCTGGTATCCGCCGGGCGGCCCGACGAGGACGCCGCGGTCGGCGAGGCCGGGCAGCCCGCGGCCGGTGAGGATGCCGTTCCAGCCGTAGTTTCCGGACAGCGGCTCATCGACCAGGGTCACCGGCACCGCGCCGGCGGTACCGTCGTCCAGGCGCACCGCGACCGCGCGGCACCGCGACCCGCTGGTGCGGGCGCAGAACCTCAGCCACCTGCTGGACGAGTAGAAGGCGTCGGCGGACAGTGCGTCCCACTCGCCGGGGGTGAGACCGCCGAGCATGTCATCGGCGGCCTCGCCACCGCCGGCACCCGCGATGCGCTCGCGGGGCCGGGCCGCCGCACCCTCGGCGCCCTCCTCCGCCTCGGTGCCCGCCATGCCCGCACCCTTCTCCGTCTCGGTACCCTCCACGCCTTCAGCGCCCTTCTCGCTCGCGACGGGCCGCCCGCCGGCGCCGCACCGTCGCCGGCGTGTTCACCTTCTCGGCGGCGATCCGCAGGATGACCCGGCCCTCCGGCCAGTCGGGATCGCGGTACGGGCGGCCGAGGTACCGCCGGGCCATCGCGTGCACGTGCTCGACGGCCGGTTCTCCGTCGACGGTCCCGACCACCCGGCCGCGGACCTCGACCCAGTCCCACGGGTCGTCGCATGAGTGGATCAGCACGGTGATCCGGGGATCCCGGCGCACGTTCCGCACACGCTGCCGGAACGGCTGCGTGTTCACCAGCACATGCTCACCGTCCGCGTCCACCCACGTGAGCTGCGCCTGCGGTCGGCCATCGGGCATCAGCGTCACCACGGTCGCGAGGTTCGGGCCGGTGGCCAGCCGGATCACCTCGTCAGGAAGCGCCATCATCTCCTCGATCACAGAAGCGGAGCCGGTTCACGGTGCCATCGGAGTGAGCCGGACCTGGTTGTACTCGAACGCCTGCACCGCCGGAAGATAAAGCGCGTTGCGAACTCGCGGCGACCGGTAAATGGGATAGCGCTGGCACAGCAGCGGGACCATCGGCGCGTCCTCCATGATCAGCCGGTCCACCTCGTGCCAGTACCGGGCGGCGTCCTGCTCGGTCGGGGCCTCCAATGCGCGGTCGATCATCGCGTTGACCTCGGCGCTGTCGTAGCCCCCGTAGTTCGGCGAGTTGGTCCCGCGGGACCGGCCGTCGAAAAGCGGCACGATGCTGGTCCTGCCGTTGTTGCCGTACCAGTCGGGCACCCAGCCCGGCGTCGCGATGTCCCAGCTGCCGCGCGCGGCCTCCTCGGGCGAGTGCATGATCTCGCCGTAGAACCGGCCGTCGGCGTCCTCGACGAGGACGACCTCGATCCCGCACTTCTCCAGGTCCGCCGCGATCAGCTCGGCCACCTTGGGGTAGCTGCTACTGGTTCGGTACGGGAAGATGAACCGGATCCGGTCGGCGTACCCGGCCTCGGCGAGCAGCCGCCGGCAGCGTTCCGGGTCGCCCCGGGACCCATCGGTCGGGTAGCGGGTGTACGGCCGATGACCGAACCCGCCCGGCGGGATGACCTGGTCGAGCGGCGTGGTGACCGCCGGGCCGCCGTAGACGTCGGCGAGCGCCTGCTTGTCGATGGCGTACTGCAGCGCCTGACGGACGGCGCGCTTCCTGAGCGCACCGCCGTTGTTGGGGCTCACCACGTTGACGACCAGGTAGGGGCTGCTCATCGCCTCGTCCGCGATGAGCAGGTTGTCGTCGTGCCGGGCGAGCAGCTCCGGCAGCCGTGCCGTGGGAACCCGCTGGTCCCAGGACAGGTCGGCCGCTCCCGACTCGAGCGCCTCCTGCACGGCCTCCGGCGACCGCTCGCCGAAGATCACCTCGATGCGTTCGACGTTCTGCGCGCGGATCGGATCCGTCGCGGCGCGCCAGACGGGGTTGCGCTCGAGCACGCAGCGCCGGCCGGCCACGTACTCGGTGATCTGGTACGGCCCGTTGGAGATCGTCGCGGCGCGGAACCGCGGCCCGTCCGGAAGGTACCGGTCGTACTCGGCCGGGGCGGCCGCGGCGAACTGCAACGACAGAAGGCGCAGCAGGTCGCTCGCGGGCCGGCGCAGCCGGATGACGAGCGTCGTGTCGTCCTCCGCGGACAGGCCCGGGATAGGCGTCTCGCGCTGGTACCGGGCGAGCTCGGCCGGGTCCGTGGCGTCGACCTCGGCGAACCCGGCACAGAAGTCGTCCATGCCGGCGATGACGGCCCGATAGTAGGCGAGCCCTCCGGAGGGTTGCGCCGGATTGGCCAGCCGCTTGATCCCGCGGACGAAGTCGGCCGCCGTCACCGGCCGTGGCGGATCGGTGTTCCACAGCACGTCGGGGCGCAGCCGGACGCGGTAGACCGTGCCGTCGGCGCTGATGCCACCGTTCGCGACCGTGGGCAGTTCCCGTGCGATGTCCGGCAGCAACGCGGCCGCCGTCTGCACGTCGGCGGTCCGGAAGTCGCGCACGCCGCGGATGTTGAACAGCGTCCGGGCGAAGTTCCGGCTCAACGCCCACGTCTGGGTGAGATAGCCGCTGGCGGTGTCCAGGTGGTCCACATCCGCCGAGCCGAGCACGCGGAGCACCCCGGGCAGGGGGGACGAACGCGTTGATTCCCTCATCACCGTTCCGTTCGGTGTCGCCGGACGACCGTGCCGCTCATGCGAGACCGAGCACCTTGGCCGCGTTGTCGTGCAGGACCTTGCGCAGGACGTCCTCGGGCAGGCCGAGCTCGCGGATCTGAGCCACGTGCCCGGACAGCGAGGCCACGCCGACGGGCCAGTCGCTGCCGAAGATCACCTTGTCCGCGATTTCCACCAGGTCGGGCAGATACTCCAGCAGCTTCTCCGGCTTGATGAACGCGGTGTCCAGGTAGAGGTTCGGATAGCGGCGGGCGAGGTCGGTGGCGATGTCGCACCACAACGGCTTGCCGGCGTGCGCGAACACGACCTTGAGGTCGGGGCATTCGTCGAGGATCGGGACGAACAGGCGGGGGTCGCCGTACTCGTCGATTCCGTCTTCCTGGCCCGTCGTCCCGGTGTGGAACATCAGGACCTTGCCGTCGGCCTGCAGCGCCCGATAGAACTCCATCAGCTGCGGCGTGGTCGGCAGGAAGTCATGGTCTGCCGGATAGAGCTTGTAGCCCCAGACGCCACGCTTCTTGTCCGACTCGTACTTGGCCATGATGTCGCCGGTGCGGTTCGGGTTCATGCAGCCGAACACCATGAAGAAGTCGTCGGGTTCGCCGGATTCGTCCCGGAAGTCGCAGATGAAGTCCGTCGTCGGGACGAAGCTGACCCCCGGGCCCTCGTCGGCGAGCAGTACCACCCGGTCGATTCCCTCGGATCGCAGGTACGGGCCGAGCGCGGTCGGCTCGGAGAACAGCGTCTTGAGGTCGAAGTCACGCCGGTCCGCGGTGGCCTCCAGGAGGCGCCGGATATCCTGCCGCACGCTGGCGTAGTCCCCCGCGTGCACGTGGAAGTCGATGATCTTGTCGTTGCTCATCCGTCCTCTCCTGTTCGCGACGGTGGGGTCATGACGGGGTGCGGCATCTCGGCATAGCGGCGATGCCCGTACAGCAACGGGCTCGCGTCCCGCAGCGACAGCGCGTCCAGCCGCCCGAGGAGTACGGTGTGGTCGCCCATTTCGAAGGCCCCGGTCACCGCACAGTCCGCCATCGCCACGGTGTCGTCGACGAGCCACGGCAGTCCGGAAGGGGACGGTCGCCAGGACACGCCGAGGAACTTGTCGGCGCCGGTCAGTGCGAATCGCTCGGCCAGGTGGCGGCTGCCGGCACAGAGCAGGTTCAGCGCGAACGCCCCCCGCTCGATCGCCGCGGCCAACGTCCGGCTCGTACTGAGCACGCACACCAGCAGCGTCGGCGGGGTGAGACACACGCTCGTCAACGAGTTGCAGGTGAGGCCGCACGGCACGCCGTCGGCGTTCGCCGATGTGACGATGCCGACTCCGGTCGGGAACCGGGTCATCAGGTCACGCAGCTCCGGTGTCGCGTCGATCGCGAAACGACGGCCCGGACCGGCGCCGATCCCGACCTGTTCGTCCGGCGTTCGCGTCGTCCCGCGCTCACCGGCCATGGAGCTTGTTCAGGTACTCGTACATGGAGGGCAGCGTGGCGGTCAGCTCCCGCTGACGGTCTTGCACGGCGGACAGCAGTTCGAGACCCTTCTCGATCGAGCGTGGCTTGTACTGCACGACGGGCAGCGGCCGATCCGGAAGAACACCGAGCCCGGTATAGATGCAGTAATAACTGCCGTTCGTCCAGAAGTTCCGGAACTCCGCCTCGAAGTTCCCGTAGTAGGCTCCCTCGTCGGCGATCGGCATGTTCACCGGGATCCCCGCCTTGTACATGGCGGTCTTCTCCTGTATTTCCGGAGCGAGGGTCAGTTCTTGGTTGGCCCGCCAGAAGGGTGTGTCCTCGCGCGGTGAGAAGAAGAAATGGGCTTGCAAGAAGTCGCGTGTGTCGTCGAACATGTACGCGATTTCTTTGTTGAAGCGATCCACGAGCACATCGTCGAAGTCGCGGTCTGGAAAATACTTCGCCAGCAGATATATGGCAGCGTAGGTGAAATAGAGGCCGCTTGACTCTAGCGGTTCGAGGAAACACGATGCCAGGCCGATGCTCACGCAGTTCTTCACCCAGGAGCGGCGGTTCCGGCCCACGCGGAACCGGATGTGGTTGAACCGTCCCTCCGGATCGATGCCCCACAGCCTGCAGAAATCGATCGTGGCCTGATCGCGGTCGACGAAGTCGCTGGAATAGACGTAGCCGGTGCCGAACCGACCCAGAAGCGGAGTCTTCCACGCCCAGCCGGACGGCATCGCGATGGCGGAAGTATAGGGCTCGATGCCGTTCTTCTCGTCGTCGTGCGGAACCGGGCAGGCGACCGCGCTGTCGCACAGCAGATGGTCGCTCTGATCGAGGAACGGCTCGCCCATCAGCTGGTTGATCAGGACTCCGCGAAAACCAGAGCAGTCGACGAACAGGTCGCCTTCGATCGTCCGGCCGCCCTTCGTCCGCAGCGACACGATGAAGCCGCGCTCGTCTCTGGTCGCATCCACCATCTCGTCTTGGACGTGGTGCACGGACTGCTTCTCGACGGCGAACCTGCGCAGGTAGTCGGCGACGAGGTTCGCGTCGAAGTGCCAGGCGTACGTCACGGCCGGCGTTCCGTCGAGGAACCGTGGAGCCAGATTGGCGTCCATCAGGGGCGGCTCGACGAAGCACGAATAGTCGTACGGGCGGTGCGGCCTGCCCCGATCGACCTCATAGGACCACACGTGGGAGATCGGGACGCCGTCGTGCGCCGGCAGGATTCCGAACGGATGGTAGAAGTGGTCGGGTCTCCCATCGATCGTTCGTGCCCGTGCCGACCCCTCGCCGGGAGTGCGCCAATTGATGAACTTGACGGCCATCTTGAAGCTGGCGTTGCATTCTCGCATCCACTCGTCTTCCGGGATGCCGAGATAGTCGAAGAACACCCGCTGCAGATTCGGGATTGTCGCCTCTCCGACTCCGATCTTCGGAATCGTAGGGGCTTCGAGGACCGTGATGTCGACCGTGTTCTGCAGCGCCTTTCCTAGATATGCCGCAGTCATCCAGCCGGCCGTGCCGCCGCCGAGAATAACGACGTTTCTGATGCATCGATCCATGAGTGCCCCCAGCCTGCCTTCGTGTGGCGGAAGGAATCCGTATCCGGAGCAGGTCCCCGATTGACGGGGCCTAGGCTCGGTGTGCCTGTCAAGGGCCTGATCCGTAAGAGCAAGATCGCGCCATCGCTCTCGGACGAGGTCATTGACGAATAGAAAGACGCAGAGTCACGAACGATGACGATTCGTGTTCGCAGTCGGAATCAAGGGGTTGACAGCGATGCTTCTGTGCTATCCCATATTGGCGTTGGCCGCACTGTGTGGTCGATCGGCCGGTACACCGACCGGGCCGATGGTTCGGTGCCGGTCGGCGGTCGAAAGATCGCAACGGGGAGAAGCAGCAGGTGATCGGCCCGTAATGCCGCACGGAATCGGCTCCATCCGGTTGAGCATGCCGTGAATGGGGGCGTTCCAGGGCGGTCGGCGAATGGTTCAGGACGTGATGGTCCGATTCGGGGAGCGAGGCACGGTGCACGATCCGGTTCTGTCATCGCCGGTTCGCGGCCGAGAAGAGGCGGCGCCGCGTCTGCGCGCGCGTCCGCCATTGCTCCGTCCCGCACCGTGCGTTGCCGGTACCGTCGCGCCGCTCGTCGCTGGCCGCGATTCGCCGCGAACCGGTGTCCGGCGTGTCGATCGGCCGAGCGGTGATCGGCGCGAGCGTCCGGCGGACGACGACGTGCGGCCCCCGGCCACCCCACGGACCCGCCTACGGACGGAGGTCTCTCTTGAGCACGCACACCGACCCGGTATCGGCGCAGGAGACCACGATGGAACAGGCCATCGCGGGAACGCTGGACTGGATCCTGCGGTTCGTGATGAGGCCGGACGATCGGCTCGGGCGCAAGGGGGCGGTCTGCCCATTCATGGAGCAGGCGATGCAGCGCGGACGGGTCGCGTTGCATCCGGTCCGGGTGGAGCGGCCCGCCGACACCGCACGCCTGTGCGCGATCGCCCGGGACCGGCTGCGGCGGATCACCTCGGCGAGCAGCGGATCCGATGACTACGACGCCGCCCTGTTCGTCCCGGTGGGAGCGTCGCCGGACGTCCTGCGCGCCGCGGTGACCGACGCGCAGGCCGCGCTCCGGGCCGAGGCGCTGCGGCACGGCTGCATGATCGGCGAGTTCTACCCGGGTCACGCCGGCCCCAGCGTCCGGAATCCGGAGTTCAAACCGCTTCAGTCGCCACACCCGATCCTCGGCATCCGCACCATGGTGGACAGCGACATCCTGTTCTTCCGCGCGACCGACGCGTCCGCTCCGGAGTACAGGCTCAGCCTGGACATGTGGCACCGCTTCTTCGGCGACCGGGCGCCGGAGTCATTGCGTGAGACGCACGCCTGCGCGATGCGTGCGCTCGGCCCTCGGCCCGGCGGCTGATCCGGCCTTCCCGCAGCCGATCCGGCCGGCGGCCGGGTCACGTGGCCGGCGGTCGCGTCACATGCCGGTCCGCCACACCTGGGGGTGCCTCGCACCGTCATCGCGACGCCGCCGCCGGCAGGGTGGGATGCCGCGGCGGTGGCCTGGGGGACGGCGGATGCCGCGGTGGTGGCCACCGGCACCACGTCATGGAGCCGGAACGCCGGTCACGGCCGCTGCGGGTAATGTGCGAGAGGTGACCAACCGTCCCGTGCTCGAAGACATCCGGCGGGCACCCAAGGTGCTCCTCCACGATCACCTCGACGGCGGCCTGCGCCCCGCGACGATCGCCGAACTCGCCCGCGCGATGGGCTATGAGGGTCTGCCCGCCGACGAGCCGGACACCCTGCGGACATGGTTCGCCGAGGCGTCCGACTCCGGCTCGCTGGAGCGGTACCTGGAGACCTTCCAGCACACCGTCGGCGTCATGCAGACCGCCGACGCGCTCACCCGCGTCGCGTACGAGTGCGCCGAGGATCTGGCCGCCGACGGCGTCGTGTACGCCGAGGTGCGGTTCGCGCCCGAGCAGCACACCCGCGCGGGCCTGAACCTCAACCAGGTTGTCGAGGCCGTCCTCGACGGCTTCTCCCAGGGGGGACGTGACCACGGCATACGCGTCGGCACGCTGCTGACGGCGATGCGGCACCAGGCCCGCAGCATGGAGATCGCCGAACTGGCGGTCCGCTACCGCGACAACGGCGTCGTCGGCTTCGATATCGCCGGCGCGGAGGCCGGGTACCCGCCCACCCGCCACCTCGACGCGTTCGAGTACCTCCAGCGCGAGAACGCGCACTTCACCATCCACGCGGGCGAGGCGTTCGGGCTGCCGTCGATCTGGCAGGCGATCCAGTGGTGCGGCGCCGACCGGCTCGGCCACGGCGTGCGCATCATCGACGACATCGGTGACCGCGACGCCGAGCACCCGCGCCTCGGCCGGCTGGCCGCCTACGTCCGGGACAAGCGCATCCCGCTGGAGATGTGCCCGAGTTCCAACGTGCAGACCGGTGCGGCCAAGTCGATCGCCGAACACCCGATCGGGCTGCTGCGCCGCCTGTACTTCCGGGTCACCGTCAACACCGACAACCGGCTCATGAGCGGTACCTCCCTGTCGGAGGAGTTCGCCAAGCTGGTCCAGGCGTTCGGCTATGACTGGGACGACCTGCAGTGGTTCACGGTGAACGCCATGAAATCGGCGTTCATCGGCTTCGACGAACGCCTGGAGTTGATCAATGGCGTGATCAAGCCGGGATTCGCGCAGCTGAAGTGGCGGTCCCGGCCGTGATGTCCGACGTCTTCCCCAAGTCCGCCCCGGGTGCACGAGTGTTCCGGCAGGGCGCCGCGCGGTTCTTCGGCTGGCTATGGCTGGTGTTCGCGGCCGCCAACTTCGTCGACCTGATCTGGCGCGGCCGCGACGCCGCCTCGCTGGTCGCGGCGGCCGCCCTGCTCACCGGCTGCGGCATCGCCTACGCCGTCGGCCTGCGACCGCGCATCGTCGCCGACGAGCACGCCGTGCACCTGCACAACCTCCTGCGCGACGTGCACCTGCCCTGGCGCGTCGTGGAGAAGATCGAGGGCGGCGACGCCGTCTACGTGCACGCGGACGGACGCCGCTTCCGCGCGTACGTGCTGCAGACCTCACCGCGCAATCGGGCCCGCGCCCAGCTCAAGGCACGGCACGACCAGCGGAAACTGCCCGACCCGGTCGCCGAGTACGTCCGCGGACGCACACCGACCGACTTCGCCGTCGAACAGCTACGCGAGCTGGCCGACCGCTCCCGCACGGCGGCGGGCGCGCACCCGCCGGCCGTGGAGGCGGACGGGCCCGCCAAGGAACGCCCGGCGTCCGCGGGCGGGCCGATGGTCCGCTGGGCCCTGCCTGCGATCACCGCCCTGGCGGCGCCAGCGGTGTTCCTCGTGGTCGCCCTGATCATCGCCACCGCCTAATGGAAGCTACCGGGTCGGCTGTTCGGGCAGACTCGGTGCCTGGTAGCCGCCGGTGAGTGAGTACTCTCGCCGCCTGGACCGATGGTTGAGTCCTG
>JBEHYF010000033.1:0-41873 GCA_048498315.1 Actinomycetota bacterium | reverse complement strand
TCTCCCTACGCTTCCTGAGGGATGTCCTTATGGTCAATTGATCAGCCCGAAATCGTCCAGGTGTTGCCATCGTTGAATCGGATGACCTCTGTTTTTCGTACTGCAAGCAGGACCCATTCGTGTCGGTCGCGACCGAAGCGAGCGGTGATGAACCGACGACGGAAAGCCGTACCACGCGCGGTCGTGCAGGCAGCGCTGAGCGAAAGGTTGCGAGCCGATCCGGCCGCCGATGAGTCTGCGGTCCGGCGGCGGTCCAACGGGTGATCTGTTCTCCGACGCCTGAGGATCCCCGATGTATGAGATCGCCGAAACGACCGCACCCGGCACCGTGGCGGGCGGTGAGCGCGCCCGCCGGCTCGCGCTCGTCGTCCTGTGCGGCGGCATGCTGATGATCGTCATCGACGCCACCGTGGTGAATGTGGCGCTGCCCGCCATCCAGCGCGGTCTGGGCTTCTCCGCCTCCGGCCTGGCATGGGTCGTGAACGCCTACCTCATCGCGTTCGGCGGCCTGCTGCTGCTCGCCGGGCGGCTGGGCGACCTGGCGTCGCGCCGGGCGGTCTTCCTCGCCGGCCTGGTGGTGTTCACGATCGCGTCGTCGGCGTGCGGGCTGGCTAGCGCCGTGCGCCGAACGCCGATCCAGATGCCGCGCAGGGAGCGCAGCGCCTCAGGTTCGGGTACGGCGCGACGGTAACCCGGGCGCGCGGACGGCGGAGGGCCGCGGGAGCGGGCTCCCGCGGCCGGCTCGTGCGCTCAGCGTTCGGGTGCGATCTCGGTCACGGTGACCTCGACGCATTCAGATCCGTTGGCGGTACGGCTGCTCGTCCGCCAGCCGTTGGCGGTGAGATCGGGGTGGCCACTCATCCCCTGGTCTCCTTTCCTGGTGCGACATTCACCCCCGCGGGTACGGGGACGCCTTCTTGAGGTCGTCCGCAGCGGCCGTGATGAAGTCGGCCGACTCGTCGGGCGGCAGCGCGGCGGCGCGCAGGTGGTCGAACCAGGTCGTGTGCCGGCGCACATCCTTCTCCTTCTCCAGGAAGATGTTTCCTGCCGGGCAGTCGACATAGACGACGTCCAGGTCCGTGGGGTCGGGAAAGCCGATGATGCTGAAGGAGCCCTCGACCCCGGCGTGCGCGCCGCGCGCGAACGGCAGGACCTGGATGGTGACGCGTGGCAGCTCCCCGCTCTCCAGCAGCCGCACGAGCTGGGCGCGCATGACGGCGTGGCCGCCGATCGGGCGGCGCAGCACCGCCTCGTCCAGCACCGCCCACAGCTCCAGGCCGTCATCGTCGTGCAGCATGGCCTGGCGGCGGGTGCGCAGCGCGATCCTCCGGTCGACGCTCTCGGGCGTCTCGCCGGGCCGGCTGGCCCGGATGAGTGCGCGGGCGTACTCCTCGGTCTGCAGCAGGCCGGGGACCAGGTGGGTCTGGTAGGTGCGGATGGAGGAGGCGGAGGCCTCCAGGCCGACGTAGGTGTCCAGGCCCGGCCCCGCGGACAGCACCGACTCGTAATCGGCCCACCAGCCGCGCTGCTGGGCCTCCTTGGCCAGCGTGAGCAGCTCGTCGCGGCGGGCCTCGTCCACCAGGTGGTACAGATCCATCATGTCGCGGACGTCGCGGATGCGGGCGACGGATTTGCCCGTCTCAATGCGGCTGACGCGCGACATCGAGCACTCCAGGTGCCGGGCGACGTCCTCGATCATCAAGCCGGCCGACTCCCGGAGCCGGCGCAGTTCCATGCCGAGGCGGCGGCGTCGCACGGTCGGGCTACGACCATAGGACATGACGGACCTCCAGGGCGGTCGTCCCGTGTGGGGAACGGTGGGACAGGTAACCGATGCGAGGCGTTGGCCGGGACCGGATAGGGGGGCCCGTTCGCCCGTAGAGCGTTGAACTGTGCACGGGTGATGTCGAATCCGTCTGATCTGTTTGTCCGAAAATACTTGCACGTCAACGCCAGGAGGGCGATCCTGACGTCAGAGGTCACTCATTGTTGCTGTACGGGCACTTTTTGCCATCGCTTGGCATTGGGCACCTTACCTGGTGATTGCCCGGTGGCCTACCTATTCCTACCGGATCGTCGTGCCAAGGGGGTGGCACACGATGGCCGCCGCTGCGGATTACACGGCGGAGCGCCGCCGGCGTCTCCTGGAGGCCCTTGCCCGCGAGGCGAGGGCCCGCGGCCTGGACACACGCCTGACCTCGCGGGGCGAGCTCATGCTGCAGGTCACCGACCCGGCCAGCGGCCACACGACGCTCGTGCTGGCGGTCCAGGCGTCCCGGATCGACTGGTCCTACCTGTGGGGCGGCGGCGGCCAGATGGCCGCGACCGACCCGGCCCGCGCGGCCGACCTCATCGCCGAGTTCCTCGCGGGCTGATCCGGGTCGGTACGCGTGCGGCTGGTCCGCGTCACGCAGGGTGACCTTTGGGTCACGTGTCGGTCTCACTTGCGGCCGGGGACTTCTCAACCACCGATAGCCGAAAGTATGTTCGAATCGCCGCCCGTCTTCCCCCGGGCTCCCCCTGCGGCAACTCACCTGGAAGGCGGATCGCCCCCGTGTGCGGAACGAGCGACGGCGTCGTGTGCGGCGCCGGTAGGCGGCCATGAGCCGTGTCTACGGCGATCCGATCGAGGTGTGGGTGACCGACGGGTGGCCGTCCCGCTTCGTGTGGCGCGGCCGGCTCTACACGGTGCTGCGCGTTCTGGAGCACTGGGTCATCACCCGCGACTGGTACCGCGACATGCACCCCGACGCGCCGGCGACCCCAGAGCGGTCGTTCTGGCGCGTGGAGGCCACGCCCGACCGGGAGATCGGCGTGTACGAGCTGCGGCACGACGAGGAGACCGGCACCTGGATGCTGTCCCGCGCCTGGGGGTGACCAGGGGGACCGGGGCGAGCGTGCCGGCCGGCGGATGCCGCCGCGTGCTCCGACCGGGTGGGACCCGGCCCCGACCGTGCACGGACGCCGGCTCCGGTCGGCGTCGGGCCGCCGCAGGGGCGGTCCGGGATGCACGCGGATGCCGGCACGCCATGGCGCCGTGCGAGAACGCGTCGCGTGCCCGCAGGGTGACCGCGATCACACCTCGACCCGCGGATGGCCTTCAGCGTCGGCTCGTCCTTGACCCCGGTGACGAGCAGCGTGGTGACGGGCGAGTCGCGCCACAGCGCCAGCCGCTCGCGGATCCGGCCGAGCGGGCCGAGCAGCGAGATCGAGTCGGCCAGGGCGTCGAGGCACCCCGGCGTTCGCGGCCCCCGCCCATGGTGGCTGCGCTGGACGGCGGGGGCGGCGGAAGGCGGGCATGGTGTCGAGCTCAGGGCGGCGATATGTCATGCTGTGCTCCGGCGGTACGCGGAGGAACCCGGTGCGAATCCGGGGCTGTCGCGCAACTGTGACCGGGGAGTCCCTCCTCAACGCGAGGCCACGGCGTGAGCCGGAAGGCCGAGGATGGGCGGCGATCCGGGAGCCAGGAAACTCCGGCCGCCGATGACAGGCCACCTGCGGGCGCGGTAACCCGAGGAAGGACGACGTGATCACATACCCGTTCTCCGCCGTCGCGGGGCTGGACGACCTCAAGCTCGCGCTGCTGATCAACGCGGTGTCGCCCGCGGTCGGCGGCGTGCTCGTGCGCGGCGAGAAGGGCACCGCCAAATCCACGGTCGTGCGCGCCCTGGCCGCGCTGCTCCCGGACGTCCGCGTCGTCGCCGGCTGCCGGTTCTCCTGCGACCCGGCGGCGCCCGACCCGGCCTGTCCGGACGGCCCGCACGACGGTGCCCCGGCGCACACCCGCCCGGCCCGGCTGGTCGAGCTGCCGGTCGGCGCGTCGGAGGACCGCGTCGTCGGGTCGCTCGACCTCGAACGCGCACTCGCCGAGGGCGTGCGCGCGTACCAGCCCGGCCTGCTCGCCGCCGCGCACCGCGGCGTGCTGTACGTCGACGAGGTCAACCTGCTGCACGACCACCTCGTCGACCTGCTGCTCGACGCCGCCGCGATGGGCCGGTGCCACGTCGAGCGCGAGGGGGTGTCGGTCCGGCACGCCGCGCGGTTCCTGCTCGTCGGCACCATGAACCCCGAAGAGGGGGAGATCCGCCCGCAGTTGCTCGACCGGTTCGGGCTGACCGTCGAGGTGGCCGCCACCCGCGACCCGGAAGAGCGCGCCGAGGTCGTCCGCCGCCGTATGGCGTACGAGAACGATCCGGAGGGTTTCGCGGCGGGCTGGGAGGCCGCTGAGGCGGAGCTGGCCCGGCGGATCACCCGCTCCCGCGACCGCCTGCCCGGCGTCGTGCTGCCGGACGCCGCGCTGCGCCAGATCACCGCCGTGTGCGCGGAGTTCGAGGTCGACGGCCTGCGCGCCGACATCGTCATGGCCCGCGCCGCGATGGCCCTCGCCGCCTGGCACGACCGGCCGGCGGTGACGGCGCAGGACGTACGGCTCGCCGCGCGCCTGGCGCTGCCGCACCGGCGCCGCCGCGACCCGTTCGACGCGCCCGGCCTGGACGAGGACCTCTTGGAGGAGATCCTCGCGGAGACCGGCGGCTACGACGAGCACGGCGAGTACGACGTCCCGCCGCAGCGCCGCGCCCCCGGCGCCGACGCCACGAAGACGGACCCGACGAAGACGGACGCCGAGCGCGGCCCGGACCCGGAGGACCCCGACGACCCGGGCCCGGACGGCGCGGGCCCGGACGGCGCGGACGGGTCTCCGGCGCCGGGCGACGGCGACCCCGGCCCGCCCGGCGAGCGGCGCGACGGGACGCGCGCCTGCGACCGCCTCCAGCCGTCCGGCGACCGCGCCGGCGCGCGCGGCGAGTCGCGGCCCGCACCGGCCGGCGCCGTGTACCGGCCCCGGCTGTTCACCGTCCCCGGGCTCGGCTCCGGCGCGCCCGGGCGGCGCTCCCGCGCCCGCACCCCGTACGGCCGGACCACCGGGGCGCGCCCGGGCGGCCGCCCGGTGCACCTGGCCGCGACGCTGCTCGCCGCGGCGCCGCACCAGCGGGCCCGCGGCCGCACCGGGCGCGGCCTCGTCATCCGCCGCGACGACCTGCGTTCGCCGGTGCGCGAGGGCCGGGAGGGCAACCTCGTGCTGTTCGCCGTCGACGCCAGCGGCTCGATGGCGGCGCGGCGGCGGATGAGCGCGGTGAAGGGCGCCGTGCTCAGCCTGCTGCTCGACGCCTACCAGCGCCGCGACAAGGTCGGCCTCATCACGTTCCGCGGCGACGCCGCCGAGCTGGCGCTGCCGCCCACGTCGTCGGTGGAGGCCGGCGCGCGGCGGCTGGAAGGCCTGGCGACCGGCGGCCGCACCCCCCTGGCCGCGGGCCTGCTGCGCGCCGCCGCCGTGCTGCGCGCCGAACGGCTGCGCGACCCGGCCCGGCGTCCGCTCCTCGTGGTGGTCACCGACGGCCGGGCGACGCACGGGTCGATCGACGACGCGCTGCGCGCCGCCGACCTCCTGCGCACGGTCGCGTCGGTCGTCGTCGACTGCGAGAGCGGCCCGGTACGGCTCGGGCTCGCCGGGAGGCTGGCCGCGCGGCTCGGCGCGCAGGTCGTCCGCCTCGACGAACTGGCCGCCGACTCCCTCGCCGGCGTCGTACGGGACGTCCGGAGCGCGGCATGACCCCCGAACGGGCGCGGGAGTGGGCCTGCGAGCATCTGTGGCCGGTGCTGAAGGACGAACTGGCCCGCGGCGGCTTCGTCGCCGGGTTCGACACGTTCGGCCGGCTGTGCGTTCGCGCGCCCGCCGGTCCGCCGCGCGACCACCCGCCCCCGGTGCACTGCCACGACGACTATCCGCGGCCCGGCAACCCGTACGGTACGGGCTTCGGTTATTACTGCGCCGAGCATTCCAAGGCCATCGACATCGACGACGAATACCCGTTGCTCATCGTGCGGGAGGACTGACATGCCGCAGGGAAGGCCCGCACGGGTGCCCGACGACGGGCTGACCACCCGGCAGCGCCGCAACCGGCCGCTGGTGATCGTCCACACCGGTCCGGGCAAGGGCAAGTCGACCGCCGCGTTCGGGCTGGCGCTGCGCGGCTGGAACCAGGGCTGGCCCATCGGGGTATTCCAGTTCGTCAAGTCCGCCAAGTGGCGCATCGGCGAGGAGCGCGCGCTGCGGGTGCTCGGGGAGTCCGGGGAGGGCGGCACCGTCGCCTGGCACAAGATGGGTGAGGGCTGGTCGTGGATCCAGCGCCCGGGCAGCGAGGAAAATCATGCCGCGAACGCCCGCGAGGGCTGGGCGCAGATCAAGCGCGACCTCGCCGCCGGCACCTACACCCTGTACGTGCTGGACGAGTTCACCTACCCGATCACGTGGGGCTGGATCGACGTGGACGACGTCGTGGCAGCCCTGCGCGACCGGCCGGGCTACCAGCACGTCGTGATCACCGGCCGCGACGCCCACCCGAAGCTCGTGGAGCTGGCCGACCTCGTCACCGAGATGGGCAAGGTCAAGCACCCGATGGACGCCGGCCAGAAGGGTCAGAAGGGCATCGAGTGGTGAACCCCGCGCGCCCCGACCCGGCCGCCACCCGCCGGCGCCCGGACGTGCCGCACGACGGCCCGCAGCAGCCTGCCCCCGAGCAGGGCGAACGGTACGAGGAACCCGGTGCGCCGCCGCCGGCACACCCGGTGCGGATGCCGCGCCTCGTCATCGCCGCGCCCGCGTCGGGCAGCGGCAAGACCACCGTGGCCACCGGGCTGATGGCCGCGCTGGCCGCGCGCGGCCTGGACGTGTCACCGCACAAGGTCGGCCCGGACTACATCGACCCGGGCTACCACACGCTCGCGGCCGGCCGGCCGGGCCGCAACCTCGACCCGTGGCTGACCTGCGAGCGGCTGGTCGCACCGCTGTTCCTGCACGGCGCCCGGGGCGCCGACGTCGCGGTGATCGAGGGCGTGATGGGCCTGTTCGACGGCGCCGAGGCCGCCACGGGCGACGGGCGCGGCGGGGCCGGCGGGCAGGGGGACGACCCGGGCCGCCGGGTGGCCGCGCACGCGGCCGGCGTGGCCGGTGGCGGTGCGGCGGGCCGCGGGGCGTTCGCCTCGACCGCGCACGTGGCGCGGCTGCTGGAAGCGCCGGTCGTGCTCGTCGTCGACGCCTCATCGGCGGGCCGCTCGGTCGCCGCGCTGATCCACGGCTTCGTCACCTACGAGCCGGGGCTGCGGATCGGCGGGGTGATCCTCAACCGGGTCGGCTCCGACCGGCACGAGGAGATCTGCCGGGCCGCCGTCGAGGACACCGGGCTGCCGGTGTTCGGGGTGCTGCGGCGGCGCGACGACGTCGCGACGCCCTCCCGCCACCTCGGCCTGGTGCCGGCCGCCGAGCGCCGCGCCGAGGCGGTGGAGACCGTCGAGCGGCTCGGCGCGCTCGTCGGCGCCGCCTGCGACCTGCGCGGCCTGCTCACCCTCGCACACGACGCCCCGCCGCTGCGCGCCGCTCCCTGGAACCCGGCCGCTCCCCTGAGCCCGGCCGCCTCCGAGGAACCGGACGCCCCTCAGGAGACCCCCGGCCGTGGCGGGCGGGTGCGGGTCGCGGTGGCCGGCGGCGCGGCGTTCACCTTCGGGTACGTGGAGAACGAGGAGTTGCTGGCAGCCGCCGGCGCGGAGGTCGTACGGTTCGACCCCCTGCGCGACGAGGCGCTGCCCGGCGGCACCCGCGGCATCGTGATCGGCGGTGGCTTCCCGGAGATGTACGCGCCGGAGCTGTCGGCCAACGAGCCGCTGCGCCGCCAGGTCGCCGCCTTCACCGGCCCGATCTACGCCGAGTGCGCCGGCCTGCTCTACCTCGCCCGCAGCCTTGACGGCGCGCCGATGTGCGGCCTGGTCGCCGCCGACGCGCGCATGACCGACCGGCTCACGCTCGGCTACCGCGATGCGGTCGCCGTGCGCGACTCGGTCGTGGCCCGCACCGGGGAACGGTTCCGCGGCCACGAGTTCCACCGCACCGCCGTCGACCGGTCGTCCGGCGCCGAACCGGCCTGGCAGTGGTCACCCGACTCGCCGGAGGGGTTCACCGCCGGTGACCGCGTCGCCTCCTACCTTCATCTGCACTGGAGTGGTAGGCCGGAGATGGCGAGGCGTTTCGTGGGGGCGTGCCGATGACCTTCGACGAGGGTGTCCTGCTGGAGACCGAGCGGCTGCTGCTGCGCCCGTTCGAGGCGGACGACGCCGACGACGTGCTGGCCGCGAGCCGCGACCCGGAGCTGCTGCGCTGGATGCCGTGGGCGCCGGCGCAGACGCGGCACACCGCGATGGAGTGGTGCACGACGCATGCGCACGTCGACCCGGCGCGCGGCGTGAACTTCGCGATCGTGGCGGGCGACCGGCTGGTCGGCTCCATCGGCCTGGGCCGCGCCGACTGGGCCGACGGCCGGGTCGAGGTCGGGTACTGGATCGGCCCCTGGGCGCGGCGCAAGGGGTACGCCGTGGAGGCGACGCGCGCGGCCGCGGCGTACGCGTTCGAGAAGGGCATGCACCGCGTCGAGCTGCTGGCCGCGGTCGCGAACCTCGCCTCGCAGGGCGTGGCGGTCAAGGCCGGGTTCACCCGCGAGGCCGTCCTGCGCGAGGCGATGCTGATCCCCACCGGGCGCACCGACGCCGTCCTGTTCAGCCTGCTGGAAAGCGAGCTGACGTGAGCGGGCCGGAGGGGCGCGACGCCGTCCGGACACAGGAGCGCAGGGAGCGAAGCGACCGCAGCGACGAGGGAAGACGGCGTCTCATGGCGCCTCGGAGGCCGAGCGGGGGGCACATGAACGCGGAGCGGCGCACGCTGGTGGGCGTCGGGGTCGGCCCCGGCGACCCGGAGCTGGTCACGGTGAAGGCGGCGCGGATCCTGCGGGAGGCCGACGTCGTCCTCGTCCCGGTGCTGGCGGCCGGCGAGCAGGGCCGGGCCGAGGCGGTGGTGCGCGCGCACGCCGGCCGCGCCGAGCGCGTCGTGTTCGCGCTGAACGATCGCGGCGGGGTGACCGAGCGGCGGGCGCGCGCCTGGGACGCCGCCGCCCGCCGGGTCGCGGCCGCGTTCGACGACGGCGCGCGGACGGTCGCCTTCGCCACGATCGGCGACCCGAACCTGTACTCGACCTTCACCTACCTCGCGCACACCGTCGCCGCGCACGTGCCAGGCGTCCGGATCGAGACGGTGCCGGGGATCACCGCGATGCAGGACCTGGCGGCCCGCTCGGGGACGGTCCTCGCCGAGGGCACCGAGTCGCTGCGCCTGCTGCCGCTCACCCGCGGCACCGCCGGGCTGCGCGCCGCCCTCGGCTCCGGCGACACCGTCGTGGCCTACAAGTTCGGGCAGGTCGCCGGCGAGGTGCTGGCCGCCGTCGAGGAGGCCGGCCGGCTCGATGAGGCGGTGTACGGCGCGCGGCTCGGCCTGCCGGACGAGGACATGCGGCCCGCCGCGCGCGTCGAGGGCCCGGTGCCGTACCTGTCGACGCTGATCGTGCCGGCCCGCCGGACGGGCACCGGCGGAAAGCTGGGAGGACCCCTATGACGAGATCGCAGGCCCGCGCCGCTCGGGTCGGCGAGCGGCGGAAGCGTGCGCGGCGGCGTCCGGCGGCGCCCCGGCGGCCGGGCTGGGGACGCGGATGAGCGGGCGCGTGGTGTTCGTGGGGGCCGGCCCGGGCGCGGCCGACCTGCTGACGTTCCGTGCGGCGAAGGCGATCGGCGCGGCCGACGTGGTGATCTGGGCGGCCAGCCTGGTGCACGAGGACGTGCTCGCGCACGCCCGCCCGGACGCGGAGATCGTCGACTCGGCGCGGCTGCCGATGGAGGGCGTGCTGCCGTACTACGAGCGTGCCGCCGCCGAGGGCTTGACGGTGGCGCGGGTGCACTCCGGCGACCCGGCGCTGTGGGGCGCGGTGCAGGAACAGCTCGACCGCTGCCGCACGCTCGGCCTGGAGACCGAGATCGTGCCGGGCGTGTCCAGCTTCTCGGCGGTCGCGGCGGCCGTGGGGCGGGAGCTGACCGTGCCGGAGGTCGCCCAGTCGGTGATCCTGACCCGGCTCGGCGGCGGGAAGACGCCCATGCCGCCGGGGGAGGAGGTCCGCGAGTTCGCCCGGCACGGCACGACGATGGCGCTGTTCCTGTCGGCGGCGCGGTCGCGGCGACTGCAGGAGGAGCTGCTGGCGGGCGGGTACCCGCCGGACACGCCGTGCGTCGTCGCCTACCGGTGCACCTGGCCGGACGAGCTGGTGGTGCGCTGCCGCCTCGACGCGCTGGAGGAGACGGTCAAGGCGCACCGGCTGTGGAAGCACACGCTCGTGCTGGTCGGCCCGGCACTGGCCGCGGGCGGCACCCGCTCGCACCTGTACCACCCGGGCCACTTCCACGGGCACCGGCGCGCCGACCGGGCCGCGCGCCGCGAGCTGCGGGGCCGGACCGGCACATGAGGGTGCCGTACGAGCCCGACATGCCGCGGACGATGAAGGTCCGCCGCCGGGCGCTGCGTACCGGCTGGACAACCGGCACCTGCGCGTCCGCGGCCGCCAAGGCTGCGACGGAGGCGCTGGTCACCGGCGCGGTGCAGGAGGTCGTGGAGGTGGCGCTGCCGTCGGGGCAGCGGGTCACGTTCGCGGTGGACTCGTGCGCGGTCGGCGCGGAGCGGGCCGAGGCGGTCGTGGTCAAGGACGCCGGCGACGACCCGGACGTCACGGACGGCGCGCGGATGACGGCGACGGTCACGTGGCGGGACGAGCCGGGCATCCGGCTGGAAGGCGGCGTCGGGGTGGGGGTGGTCACCAAGCCCGGTCTCGGCCTCGAACTCGGCGGGCCGGCGATCAACCCGGTGCCGCGCACGATGATCGAACAGGCGGTGGGGGAGTCGGTGGATCTGAAGACGCGGGGCGTACGGGTCGTCATCTCGGTGCCGGACGGGGAGAAGATGGCGCGCAAGACGACCAACCGGCGCCTCGGCATCATCGGGGGAATCTCGATCCTCGGCACGACCGGGATCGTGCGGCCGTTCTCGACGGCGTCGTGGCGGGCCAGCGTTGAGCAGGCCGTCGCGGTGATGGCGGCGCAGGGCGAGACGACGCTCGTGCTGTGCACCGGCGGCCGCACCGAGCAGGGCGCGATGGCGCTCCTGCCGCACCTGCCGGAGACGTGCTTCGTCGAGGTCGGCGACTTCACCGGTGCGGCGCTGCGCCGGGCCGTGGAGCACGGCATCACGCAGGTGGTGTTCGTCGGGATGGCCGGCAAGCTCGCCAAGCTCGCCTCCGGCGTCATGATGACGCACTACACCCGCTCGAAGGTCGACACCGCGCTGCTCGGAGAGATCACCGAGGCGGCGGGCGGCACGCCGGAACTGGCGGCGCGTGTGTCGGAGGCCAACACCGGGCGGCACGCGTACGAGCTGTGGGAGTCCACGGGGCTGCTCGGGCGGGCCGGCCGCGAGCTGTGCCGGCGCGTCGCGGAGGTGCTGGAACGCTTCGCCGCGGACGCCGCCGCGGACGTGCCCGGCGCGCGCGGCATCGCCGCGCAGGTCGCGCTGGTCGACTTCACGGGCCGGCGGATGGTCGCGACGTACGGGCGGCTGGCCAAATGATCACGATCGTGGGCTGCGACGGCTCGCCGCCACCGCCGGAGGCCGCCGACCGCCTCCGCACGGCCGCGCTGGTCGTCGGCGCCGAGCGCCACCTGGCGGCGGTCCCCCTGCCCGAGCGGGCGCGGCGCATCGTGCTGGGCGACCTCCAGACGGCGCTCGCCGAGATCGACGCCACCGTCCGGCCCGCGGCCCGGCCCGGCCCGGTGGTCCGGGCGGGCGCGGACGGTACCGCCGCCGGATCCGCCGCGGAGGCGACGGCGGGTGGCGACGCGGTGGTGCTGGCCAGCGGCGACCCCGGGTTCTTCGGCATCCTGCGGGCGCTGCGGGCGCGCGGGCACGCGCCCGACACGCTCCCCGCGGTCTCGTCGGTCGCCCTGGCGTTCGCCCGGATCGGCCTGCCCTGGGACGACGCGGTCGTGGCCAGCACGCTCGGCCGCGACCCGCGCACCGCCGTGAACGCCTGCCGCGGCATGCCGAAGGTCGCCGTGCTGACCGCACCCGGGTGCGGCCCGGCCGAGATCGGCGCGGCGCTGGCCGGCTGGGACCGCGTGCTCTGGGTCGCCGAGCGCCTCGGCGACGCCGGCGAGCGGATCACCCGCTGCACGCCCGCCGAGGCCGCCGCCCGCGACTGGGCCGTGCCGAACGTCGTGGTCAGCCTGGACGAGGCGCGCCTCGCCACGGGCGGGCCCCGTACGCACAACCAGCCCGCGGCCCCGCCCGACGGCTGGGCGCGCGAGGACGCCGCGTACGCGCACCGGGCGGGGATGATCACCAAGTCGGAGGTCCGGGCGTTCGTGCTGTCCCGGCTGTGCCCCACCCTCGGCCGCCTCATCTGGGACGTCGGCGCGGGCAGCGGCTCGGTCGGGGTCGAGTGCGCCGCCCACCACGCCGCCGTGATCGCGGTCGAGCGCGACCCGGACGCCTGCGCGCTCATCCGCCGCAACGCCCGGGGCACGGGGCTGCGCCTCGTCGAGGGCGCCGCGCCCGGGGCGTACGCGGGGCTGCCCGATCCGGACGCGGTGTTCGTCGGCGGCGGGGGGCTCGGCGCGCTGGCCGGCGCGCTCGCCCGCCGCCCGGAGACCGTGGTCGCGACCTACGCCGCCGTCGACCGCGCGGCGGATGCCCGGCGGCTGCTCGCGGACGCCGGCTACGCGGTCGAGGGCGTGCAGCTCGCCGCCTCCCGCTTCGCCGACCTGCCCGGCGGCTCGTTCCGCCTGGACGCCCAGAACCCGGTCTTCATCCTGACGGGACTCCGCCCATGACCCCCCATGAGAACGGCCGGATCGGCGTCGTCGCCGTCACGGCGAGCGGCCGTACGGCCGCCGCGGCGCTGGCGGCCGCCTGGCCCGGCGAGGTGCGGGTCGTCGACGCGGACAGCGCGTCCGGCGCGCTCCGGGAGGCGTGGCGCACATGCGACGCGGTGGTGGCGTTCCTCGCGGTCGGCGCGACGGTACGGGTGATCGCGCCGCTGCTCGGTGACAAGGCCACCGATCCGGCCGTCGTCTGCGTGGACGAGTCGCTGTCCTTCGCCGTCGCCGTCCTCGGCGGCCACCACGGCGCGAACGTCCTCGCCCACCGTGTGAGCGGCGTGCTCGGCTGCCGCCCGGTGGTGACCACCGCGAGCGACCAGGCCGGCGTCACGCCGCTGGACTCCTACGGCGCCGACCTGGGTTTCACGGTGTCCGACCGGGCGCCGCTCGCGTCCGTCGGCGCGGCCGTGCTGTCCGGCGAGCCGGTGCTGATCGAGGGCGCCGACGGCTGGCCGCTGCCCCCGCTGCCGCCGAACGTGACGCCGGACGCCGTGGACGCGCGGCACCGGATCGCGGTGACCGACACCGTCGTCGCCCGCGACGGGCATGGAGGCGCGGCCGATGACCGCCCCGTCGAGGAGGACACCGGGCGTGCCCGGCACGAAGCCGTGCGGGGGCGGGACGCCGGCGATGCGGTGCTGGTGTACCGGCCGCCGTCGCTGGTCGTGGGCGTGGGCTCCGCTCGGGGCGTGTCCGCCGAGGAGGTCGGCGGGCTGATGGACGAGGCGCTGGCGTCGGCCGGGCTCGCCCCCGAGTCGGTCCGCTGCGTTGCGACCGCCGACGTCAAGGCCGCCGAGGAGGGCATCCTGCGGGCGGCCGCCGGCCGCGGCTGGACGGTGGTGACGCACCCGGCCGCCGAGCTCACCGCCGTGGCCGTGCCCAACCCCTCCGACGTCGTCCGCGCCGAGATCGGCACGCCCAGCGTCGCCGAGGCCGCGGCCCTGCTGACCGCGCGGCGGGCCGGCCGGGACGCCGCGCTCGTCGTCCAGAAGCGCAAGTCCGCGAACGCCACCGTGGCCGTCGCCCGCCTCGCCCCGCGCGGCCGGCTGTCGATCGTCGGCCTCGGCCCCGGCGCCCGGGACCTGCTCACGCCGCGCGCGGTCGCCGCGCTCCAGCGGGCGTCGGTCGTCGTCGGCCTCGACCAGTACCTCGACCAGATCCGCGACCTGCTGCGCCCCGGCACCCGGGTGCTCGCCTCCGGCCTCGGCCACGAGAAGGAGCGCGCCCGTACCGCCGTGGCCGAGGCGTCGGCCGGCCGCGCCGTCGCGCTCGTCGGGTCGGGCGACGCGGGCGTGTACGCGATGGCCGCCCCGGCGCTGGAGTTCGCGGACGCGGACATCGACGTCGACGGCGTGCCCGGTATCACCGCGGCCGTGGCCGCGGCGGCCCTGCTCGGCGCGCCCCTCGGCCACGACCACGCCTACGTCTCCCTGTCCGACCTGCACACCCCCTGGGAGGTCATCGAGCGGAGGATCACAGCGGCGGCGGAGGGCGACTTCACGGTGTGCCTGTACAACCCGCGCAGCCGGGCGCGGGACCGGCAGCTCCCCAAGGCCCTGGCCATCCTCGCCGCGCACCGGCCGCCGGACACCCCGGTCGGGTACGTCCGCAACGCCACCCGGCCCGATGAGACGGTCACGCTGACGACCCTCGCCGCGTTCGACCCGGCGCGGATCGACATGTTCACCGTCGTCATCGTCGGATCCAGCCGCAGCCGCGTGATCGCCGGACGCTTCGTCACCCCCCGCGGATACCGATGGGCATGACGACCCCCGCCCCCCAGCCGGACGCCCCACCCCCCGGCCCGGCGTCCGAGCCCGTGAGCCGCCCGGCGTCCGTGTCCGCGCGCGGCTCCGCGCCGGAATCGTCGCGACCCGCCGCGCCGGTCCAGGTGACCGGGCGGTGCCAGGGGTGCGGCGCGTGCCTGCTGACCTGCCCCGTGCACGCCATCCGCCCCCGCGCAGGCTGGGCGGCCGGCCGGGACGCCCCGCTGAACGTCGTTCCCGCGCTGTGCACCGGATGCGGGGAGTGCCTGGAAGTCTGTCCGGTCGACGCGATCGAGGAGGTCGAGTGACCACATCCCCCGTACCGGCGGTCGCCGGGGCCTGGACCCGTGCCGAGCGCGTGCGGCTTTCCGGGATCCTCGGCGTCATAGCGCTGCTGCACGTCGCCGGCTGGTCGATGTACTTCTACTACTCCAGCAACCTGGGCGCCGCCGGCTCGTACGCGGCGGCGGGCGTCACCGCGTACGTCCTCGGCATGCGGCACGCCTTCGACGCCGACCACATCGCGGCGATCGACGACACGACCCGGCTGATGCTGCAGCGCGGCCGCCGCTCGGTCGGCGTCGGCTTCTTCTTCGCGATGGGCCACTCGACCGTCGTGCTGGTGCTGTCCGTCGTGATCGCCATCGCGGCGGGCGCGGCGACCACCGCGCAGATCGACTCGTTCCGCGAGGTCGGCGGCGCGATCTCGGTGGTCGTGGCGATGGCCTTCCTGCTCCTCGTCGCCACGCTGAACGCGATCGTGCTGCGCGGCCTCGCCGGCCTGTGGCGCGGCATGGCGCGCGGCGAACTGGACGAGCGCGAACTGGAGCTTCAGCTTCTGAACCGCGGCCTGATGAACCGGATGCTCGGCGGCCGGGCACGGGCGCTGATCCGCTCGTCCTGGCACATGTACCCGGTCGGATTCTTGTTCGGGCTGGGCCTGGAGACCGCCTCGGAGGTCACCCTGCTCGGCCTGGCCGCGCAGAACGCCGCCCGCGGCGCCCTGCCCCTGCTGGCCACCCTGACGCTGCCGATGCTGTTCGCCGCCGGGATGAGCGCGCTGGACACCTGCGACAGCCTGCTGATGACCAGGGCGTACTCGTGGGCGTTCCACGCGCCCGCCCGGCGGCTGTACTACAACGCCGTGTCGACCGCCATGACCGTGCTGGTCGCCGGCTTCGTCGGCACCGTCTACCTCGCCGACGTCCTCGCCCGGTACGCCGGGGCGGGCCTCCTGCGGCCGTACGCCGCGCTCGCCGACCACTTCGAGTACCTCGGGTACGGGATCGTCGCCGTGTTCACCGCGTCCTGGCTGGGGGCGGCGCTGGTCTGGCGCGCGGGCGGTTTCGAGCGCCGCTATGGCAGGACCGGATGAGCGGGCCGGAGGGGCGCGGCGCCGCCCGGACCGCGGAGCCGCGGGAGTCGCGGGCAGACGAGCGGCGTCCGGGCGCGGCCCCGGAGGCCGAGCGGGGAACGCCGGTGCGCGGGCGCGTCGTCCACCCGATCGAGGCGCGGTCGTATGAGATCCTGCGCAGCCGCGTCGACCTGGGCGGCCTGCCGCCACTGCGGCGGGCCGTCGTCGAGCGCGTCATTCACGCCAGCGCCGACCTGGAGTACGCGACGGACCTGGTCGCCGACGAGGCCGACCTGGAGCGGGGGCTGCGGGCACTGCGCGCCGGCGCGCCGGTCGTCACCGACGTCGCCATGGTCGCCGCCGGCATCACCCGCCGCCCGGCGGTCTGCTCGATCGGCGACCCGGCAGCCGCCCGGATCGCCGCGGAGACCGGCCTCACCCGGTCCGCCGCCGCCGTCCTCGTGTCGTACGCGCGGGTCGGCCCGGGCGCGGTCTGGGTGGTCGGCTGCGCGCCGACCGCCCTGGAGGAGATCGTCGCGTTCGGCGTCGAGCCGGCGCTGGTCATCGGGCTGCCGGTCGGCTTCGTCGGGGCGGCCGAGTCGAAGGAGGCGCTGCGGGCCAGTGGCCTGCCCGCGGTCAGCAACGTCTCGGAGAAGGGCGGCTCGGCCGTGGCCGCCGCCGCCCTGAACGCCCTGCTCTACCACGCGGACGGCGAGGCCCCGGTGCCCGCGGCGGGACGCGGCGTGTGCGCCGCGCCGGGCGGAGGCACGGCGGCACGTGCTTCCGCTGAGCCGTGGATGGGCGGTGGAAGAGCCGGCGGACCGGCGGCCGGCGCCGGAGCCCCGCACGGCCCCGGCGCCGCCGGGCCCGGCGACGGACGCGCGTGCGGCGACGAAGACCCCGCGCGCGAAGGTGAGGAGGACGGATGACACCCCTGCTGCTGGTGGGGCACGGCACCCGGGACGAGGCCGGGGCGCGGGAGTTCGGCCGGTTCGTCGAACGGATGCGCAACCGCATGCCCGTGGACGTCGCCGGCGGCTTCATCGAGCTGTCCCCGCCGCCGCTGACCGAGGCCGTGGCGCGGCTGTACGACGCCGGGCACCGCCGCGTCGCCGCCGTGCCGCTGGTCCTGGTCGCCGCCGGGCACGGCAAAGGCGACATCCCCGGCGCGCTGGCCCGCGAGCGCGACCGCCGTCCCGGCCTGTCGTACGCCTACGGCCGTCCCCTCGGTCCACATCCGATCCTGCTCCACCTGCTGGAGGAACGCCTGAACGCGGTCCTGGACCCCGACGGCCGGGCGGACACCGCCGTGCTCCTGGTCGGCCGCGGCTCCACCGACCCGGACGCCAACGCCGAGCTGCACAAGGTGGCGCGGCTGCTGTGGGAGGGCCGCGGGCTGGCCATGGTCGAGCCCGCGTTCGTGTCGCTGGCCCTTCCCGGCGTGCCCGAGGGACTGGACCGCTGCCGGCGGCTCGGCGCACGACGGGTCGTCGTGCTGCCCTACTTCCTGTTCCCCGGCGTGCTCCCGGACCGGGTGGCGGCGCAGGCCCGCGCATACGACGGCCTGGAGGTGCGCACCGCCGGCGTGATCGGCGACTGCGACGGGCTGGCCGCTCTCGTCGCCGAGCGGTACGAGGAGGCGCTGGCCGGCGACATCCGGATGAACTGCGACACCTGCGTCTACCGCACCGCCATGCCGGGCTTCGAGCACCGGGTCGGCGCCCCGCAGGTCCCGCACCACCACCCCGACGACCCCACGCACATCCATGCGCACTGACCCGCCGCCCACGGGCTCCACGGCCCCGGACGCCGTCCCCGGCGGACCGCCGCCGGGCGGGGACTCGCGGGTCGGCGGTGACGCCGGCCTGTCCCGCCGGAGGGCCGCACCCGGGATCCCAGGACGGCCTCGGCCGGACACGGACGCGCTGGACGGAGGCGCGCTGGACGGAGGCGACGCCGACCGTTCGCGCAAGGACGCCGCGGCCGTGGGATCGGGACGCCCCCGCCCGCACGCGCACGCGCCGGCCGGCGACGTCGACCTGTGGCACCACGGGGACGCCGAGGTCGGACCCGGCCTGGTCGACCTGGCGGTCAACGTCCGGCCCGGCACGCCGCCGGAATGGCTCGCGGATCTGCTGCGCGACAGCGTGGCCGGGCTGGCGGCCTACCCCGACCCCCGGCGCGCCCGAGACGCGGTCGCCCGCCGCCACGGCCGCCACCCGGACGAGGTTCTGCTCACCGCGGGCGCGGCGGAGGCGTTCGTGCTCCTGGCCCGGGTGCTGCGGCCCCGCCGTGCCGTCGTCGTCCACCCGCAGTTCACCGAACCCGAGGCGGCGCTGCGTGCCGCGGGGCACCAGGTGGCCCGGGCCGTCCTGACCGGCGACTTCCACCTGGACACGGACGCCGTGCCGGAGGACGCCGACCTGGTCGTGATCGGGAATCCGACGAACCCGACGTCGGTGCTGCATCCGGCGTCCGTCGTCGCCCGCCTGGCCCGGCCCGGCCGCACCCTGGTGGTCGACGAGGCGTTCATGGACGCCGTCCCGGGAGAGCCGGAGAGCCTGGCATCGGGTCGCCCGCCGGGCGCGGACGAAGGACCGCCGGTTCCCGGGCTCGTGGTGATCCGAAGCCTCACCAAGACCTGGGGGCTGGCCGGGCTGCGCGCCGGGTACGTGCTGGCGGCACCGGAGATGACCGCGCGGCTCGCCGCCGTGCAGCCGCTGTGGCCGGTTTCCGCCCCGGCCCTCGTGGCGGTGGAGGCGTGCGTGGGCGCCCGGGCGCTGGCCGAAGCCGGGGCATGGGCGCGTGACCTGGCGGTCGAGCGTGACCGGCTGGCCGGCGGAATCCGCACGCTGGGCGTGCATTCGGTGCCCGAGGCACGGGCCCCCTTCTTGTGCCTGCGCGTCCCCGGGGCGGTGCGCGTACGGGCACTGCTGCGGGAGCGGGGTTACGCCGTCCGCCGCGGAGACACCTTCCCCGGTCTGGGCCCGGACTGGCTCCGCGTCGCCGTACGGGACCGGGCGACCAACGAGGGGTTTCTCGCGGCGCTGGGCGGCGTGCTGGACGACCTGCGCGCCCAGGACGGGCGGGAGACGGCGCCTGGAGCGCGTCCGCCGCACGGCCGGTCGGGTACGTGCCGCCGGTACGAAGTGGCGGGGGAGCCGGTCCGCCCAGGCGCGGAAGGAGGCGTGGCGTGACCGCGTTCGCCGAGGCTGACCGCGCGGCCGTGTACCGGGTGATCGCCGAGCGGCGGGACGTGCGCGAGGGTTTCCGGCCCGACCCGGCGGACGACGAGGCGCCCACCCGGATCCCGGCGGCGGCGCATCGCGCGCCGTCGGTCGGGCTCATCCAGCCCGGGGACTTCCTCGTCATCCGTGACCGCGCCCGCCGGGAGCGGGTCCGCGACCTGGCCGAGCGGCAGCGGCTCGCGTACGCGGCGACGCTGAGCCGCCCCCGGCAGGCACGGTTCGACCGGCTCAAGGTGGAGGCGATCCTGGAGGTGCCGGTCAACGTCGCCGTCACATGCGATCCGACGCGCGGCGGCCCGAACCCCCTCGGCCGGCACGTCCAGCCCGCCACTGCCTACTACTCCACCGCCTGCGCCGTGCAGAACCTCTGGCTCGCCGCCCGCGCCGAGGGGCTCGGCGTCGGCTGGGTGAGCTTCTTCGACGAGCGCGAGCCGGCCCGGGAGCTGGGGCTGCCCGGCCATCTTGAGGTGGTCGCCCACCTGTGCGCCGGTCTGGATCGGTTCCCGCCCGCGCCCGTCCTCGCGCTGACCGGATGGGCGCCGCCGCCCCTCGCCTGGACCGTGCACACCGAGTCGTACGGCCGCCGATCCCTGCCGGGAGGAGAACACATGCATCTGATCGCCGAGACCGTCGCCGCGATCCGGCCGCCCGACGAGGCGGCCATGCGCGCCGCCCGGGAGCACCACGGCCGGCTGACCAAGCCGCCCGGATCGCTCGGCGTGCTGGAGGAGCTGTCCGTACGGCTCGCCGGGATCGCGGGCGCCTGCCCGCCGCCCCTGCCGGAGCCCGCCGCGGTGGCGGTGTTCGCCGCCGACCACGGCGTGCACGCGCAGGGCGTGACGCCGTGGCCGCAGGAGGTGACCGCCCAGATGGTGGCGAACTTCCTGGCCGGCGGCGCGGTCGTCAACGCGTTCGCCCGGCAGGTCGGGGCGGAGGTCGGCGTCGTCGACGTCGGGGTAGCCGCCGACCTTCCGGCCACGCCCGGCCTGATCCCCCGGAAGATCGCTCGCGGGACGGCGGACATGACCCGGGAGCCGGCGATGGCCCGCGAGCAGGCCGTACGGGCGGTCGAGGCCGGCGTCGAGGTCGCCCGCGACCTCGTTGCGGCCGGGAACCGCTGCCTGGTCACCGGCGACATGGGCATCGCCAACACGACGGCCTCGGCCGCGCTCGTCGCCGCCTTCACCGGGCGCCCGCCGGAGGAGGTCACCGGCCACGGCACCGGCATCGACGACGAGACCCACGCCCGCAAGATCGCCGTCGTCCGCGCCGCCCTCGCCCGCGCGGCGCGCGATCTCGGTGCCGGCGGCCCCCGCGCCGATGCCATCGCACCGCCGGACGCCGCCGGGCGGGGCACGGCAGGAGACGACCGGGGCGATGCGGCTTGGGCCGCTGGGACCGGGGAAGACAGGAGCAGGGCCGGCGGAACCGGGGCCGGCAGGACCGCCGTCCGCGTGGCCGGTGGAGACCTGGCCGGGGCCGCCGGTGACACGGCGGCGGTCCTCGCCGGAGCCGATCCGATCGATGTGCTGGCCCAGGTGGGCGGGCTGGAGCACGCGGCGATCGCCGGGTTCGTGCTCGGTGCCGCCGCCGAACGGGTGCCGGTCGTCCTGGACGGGGTGATCGCGGGTTCCGCCGCGCTGGTGGCGGTCGCCCTGGCCCCCGACGCGCGGGAGTTCTGCGTGGCCGGCCACCGGTCCGCAGAGCCGGGCCACGCCGTCGCCCTGCGCCACCTGGCCCTGCGCCCGCTCGTCGATCTGGATCTCCGGCTGGGCGAGGGGACCGGCGCGCTGCTCGCGCTCCCGCTGGTCCAAAGCGCCGTGCGGGTGCTGCACGAGGTCGCGACCTTCGACTCGGCCGGCGTCGCGCACAAGGACGGCTCCGCGGGGGCGGCGAACGGGGACGCCTCCGCCGGCGCCGAATCCGGGGACGGCGCTGCGGGCGCGGCGCCCGAGGCCGGTGGCCCCGGAACCGGGTGACCGTCCGCACCGGAGGGCTCCCGGGAGCGGCGCCCGAGGACGCCTCCGCGGGCGCCCTGGCCGAGGACGGTCCGCGGGCGTCGCGTCCCAGGAGGGCGCCTCGGGGGCGGATCGGTCGTGACCGCGGGCCGTAGCTTAAAGTGTCGGAATCGGACCGTCACCGGCCACTAGGCCGCCACGACCAGGAGAAATCTTCGTTGCCGCCCTACCTCCTCGGCCTCCGCCTCGACGGCCGCCGCGTCGCCGTGATCGGCGGCGGGCGGGTCGCGCAGCGCCGTGTCCCCGCGCTGCTGGCCGCCGGCGCCGACGTGCTGCTCGTCGCGCCCGAGGTGACCCCGATGCTGGAGGACCTCGCCGCTCGCGGGCAGCTCACCTGGGAGCGGCGGCGCTACCGCGCGGGCGACTGCGCGGGTGCCTGGCTGGTGCAGGCGTGTACCGACGACGGCAAGGTCAATGCCGCAGTCGCCGCCGAGGCGGAGGGCGAGCGCGTCTGGTGCGTGCGCGCCGACGACGGCGAGGCGTCCGCCGCCTGGACCCCGGCGAGCGGCCGGGTCGGTGACACCACCGTCGGCGTGCTAGGGGGCGGCGACCCCCGGCATGCCGCGGGCGTACGGGACGCCGTCGTGGCCGGGCTGCGCGACGGCACCCTGGGCGCCCGGCACTCCCGGTGCCGCCCGGTCGGGGTGGCGCTCGTCGGCGGCGGCCCCGGCGACCCGGGACTGATCACGGTGCGCGGCCGGCAGCTCCTCGCCGAGGCCGACGTCGTCGTGACCGACCGGCTCGCACCCCGCGAGCTGCTCGACGAGCTGCCGCAGGACGTGCAGATCATCGACGCGGCCAAGATCCCGTACGGGCGCTCGGTGACGCAGGAGCACATCAACGCGGCGCTGGTCGAGCACGCCCGGGCGGGCCGGTTCGTGGTGCGCCTCAAGGGCGGCGACCCGTTCGTCTTCGGACGGGGCGCCGAGGAGGTGCTGCACTGCGCCCGGCACGGCATCCCCGTCACGGTGGTCCCGGGGATCACGAGCGCGACCGCCGTACCGGCGGCTGCGGGCGTCCCGGTCACGCACCGTGGCGTGGCGCAGGAGTTCCACGTGGTCTCCGCGCACGTCGCCCCGGGCGATGCGGCCTCGACCGTCGACTGGGCCGGGCTCGGCCGCACGGCCGGCACGCTCGTACTGCTCATGGCGGTGGAGCGAATGCGTGTCATCGCCGACACGCTTATGCGCTATGGTCGGTCGCCTGATACTCCCGTCGCCGTCATCCAAGAAGGTACGCTGCAGAGCCAGCGCACTCTCACGGCGACGCTTGCGACGGTAGCGGATGACATGACGGCCATCGGAGTGCGGCCACCGGCGATCGTCGTCGTCGGCGACGTCGTGCGGGTGGCACGAGAGATCGACATGCTGAACGCGGATATGGGGCGGGCTCCGTGACACCCCCGGCTGATCAGGGCGCGGTCAACCGCGCGGCGACCTCCCTTCCCCTCGACAAGGTGCTCGTCGACCTACGGGACCAGATCGCCTCCTTCCGGTTCGTCCTCGACGCGCCGGGGGTCGACGACGCGCGCGTGACCCAGCAGGACCTGCTGAATCAGCTGAACGACTACCTGCTGCCGCGGGTGCACCGTAAGGACTCCCCGCTGCTGGTGGTGCTCAGCGGGTCCACGGGTGCCGGCAAGTCGACGCTGGTCAACACGCTGATCGGCGCACGGGTCAGCGCCACCGGCGTGCTGCGCCCGACCACCAGCAGTCCGATTCTGGTCTGCCACCCCGACGACGCCGACTGGTGGCTCGACGAGCGATACGTCCTGCCCGGCTTCGGGCGGGTGCCCGGCCCGGCGCCCGACGCCGTCGTCGGCGACCAGCTCGTGATCATGAAGAGCGGCCGCCTGCCCAAGGGCCTGGCGCTGCTCGACAGCCCCGACGTCGACTCGGTGTTCGAGGAGCACCACGACTTCGCCGCCCAGTTCCTGGCCGCCGCCGACGTGTGGATGTGCGTGACCACCGCCGCCCGCTACGCCGACGCGCAGGTGTGGCGGCTGCTGCACCGCGCCCGCGACCACGGCGCCGCCCTCGGCATCGTGCTGTCGCGGGTGCCGGAGGGCGGCGAGGAGATCGTCGCGCACTTCACCGAGATGCTGAAGGAGAACGGCCTCGAACAGGCCACCCGCTTCATCATCCCCGAGACCACCGTCTCCGGCGGAATGCTGCCGCCCGAGGCTGCCGACGAGATCCAGAGCTGGCTGCTCGGCATCAGTGAGGACGAACGGGCCCGCGCCGAGGTCATCCGCTCTACGGTGAGTAGCGTGCTCGACACCTTCCGCACGCGCGTCCCCGAGCTCGCCAAGCGGGTCGAAGAGCAGGTCGCCCTCCGCACGATGCTGCGCGAGGAGGTCGAGGCCGCGTACGCCACCGCCCTCGCCGAGCTGGACGAGGCCACCCGCAACGGCTCGCTGCTGCGCGGCGAGGTGCTCGCCCGCTGGCAGGACTTCGCCGGCACCGGCGATCTCGAACGTGCCTTGCACGTCCGCCGCGCCCCGGCCGGGCATCGAGGCGGCCGCCGCCGGCGCACCCCCACCCGCGTCCGGGCGCTGAAGGCCGCCCTGCGCAGCGGCCTGGAATCGCTGGTCATGGCCGCGGCCGAGCGCGCCGCCGAAGACGTCGTGGCCCGCTGGCGCGCTCGCCCGGCCGGCGCCGAGCTGCTGGCCGGCCGCGCCGAGCAGCTCGGCAGCGCCTCCACCGAGCTGCCCCGCCGCGTCACCCGTGCGGTCAGCGCGTGGCAGGAGCACATCACCGAGCTGATCCGCACGGAGGGCGTCACCAAGCGCTCGGTGGCCAAGTTCGTCTCCTACGACGAGGAGGCCCTCGCGCTGGTGCTGATGGTCGGGCTGTTCGGCTTCGGCACCAGCGACATCGCCGTGGAGGGCGGCACCAGCGCGGTGCCGCAGCGGCTGCTGAGGGCCATTTTCGGCGCCGAGTCGCTACGGAACATGAGCGCGAAGGCGCGGGCCGACCTGCGCGGCCGCATCGGCATCCTGTTCGACGAGGAGGCCATAAGGTTCGGGCAGGCCCTCGACGCCGCGGGGGTGCCGGACGAGACCACCCCGTTCCAGCTCTACCAGGCAACCTACAACCTCGAGGTCGCCCGGTGACCGAGCGTGCCGCGGCCAGCGGCCGGCGCGCCTGCCGGACACTTCGCCGACACGAGGAGCACGACCGATGACCACGACGACCCCGCCGGTCTCCGGGCACCGGCCGGAGATGCCGCCCGGTGCCGCCGCACCGCCCGGCCAGGCCGCCGCGCCATCCGATTCCTCCGGCCTGACCGAGCGCCTCGCCGTCCTCGACCGCCTCGTCGAGCTCGGCGAAGGCCGGCTCGACGACGACCTCATGAACGACGCCGCCGAGCTGCTGGGCCGGGCGGGCGACCGCCTGCGGCTGTCCGGCGATCACACCATCGTCGCCCTCGCCGGCGGCACCGGAAGCGGCAAGTCGTCCCTGTTCAACGCCGTCTGCGGCCTGGAGCTGTCGCCGACCGGCCTGCGTCGCCCGATGACCAGCTCTACGCACGTGTGCGTGTGGGGCCTCGAAGGCGCCGCTCCGCTCCTCGACTGGCTGCAGATCGACAGCCGGCACCGGTATGCCCGCGCCAGCGCCCTCGACCAGGCCGGCGAGCCCGGCGACGCCGGCTCCCTCGAAGGCCTCGTCCTGCTCGATCTGCCCGACCACGACTCCGTCCGCGTCGGCCAGATCGCCGAGGTCGACCGGTACGTCGGCGTCGCCGACCTGCTCGTCTGGGTGCTCGACCCGCAGAAGTACGCCGACTTCGCCGTCCACCGCCGCTACCTCGAACCGCTCGCGGGCCACAACGGCGTCACGCTGATCATCCTGAACCAGGTCGACCGCCTCGAACCCGAGGAGGCCGACGAGTGCGTCAAGGACCTCCGCCGCCTGCTGGAGGCCGAGGGCCTGCACGACCCGCACATCCTCACCACATCCGCCAAGACCGGTGCGGGCGTCGACGACTTCCGCGACGTGCTCGCCGACGCCGTCGCGGCGCGCCGGGCCCGCATCGAGCGCCTCGTCGCGGACATCGACCGGTTCATCCAGCGGTTCGAGGGGCAGTTCGGCGACGCCGAGCCGCCCGCGACCATCGACGAGAAGCGGGCGGCGGCGCTGGTCGAGGCGCTCGCCGACGCCGCCGGCGTGCCGGCCGTCACCGAGGCCATGGAGAGCGCGTACGAGGTGCGGGCGCTCGACTACGTCGGCTGGCCGCTCGGCCGGCTCGCCGGGCGGTTCCGCAGCGACCCGCTGCGGCGCATGCGCCTGGTCGAGCTTCGCGAGGAGATGCGCACCGCCTTCACCACCCCGGTGAACGCCCAGCAGGCGCACGTCGACAACGCCCTTCAGCACGTCGCCGACGACGTCGTACGCCGGCTCCCGCCGCCGTGGCGGCGTTCCGTGCGCGAGGCCGCCCGCTCCAACGCCGACGCCCTGCCGGAGGCCCTCGGCGGTTCGCTGCGTGAGGTCGTGCCGGCCTACAACCAGATCCCCGGCTGGTGGTGGGCGGTCCGCGCCTGGCAGTATCTCCTGCTCGCGATGGCCGCCGTCGCCCTGATCTGGCTCGGCGCGATCGCCGCCTTCGGCTGGCTTCGGCTCGGGCACCCGCCGCTGCGCATCGTCGGCGAGACGAGCGTGGTGCCGTACGTCGCGCTGCTGTTCGCCTGCACGCTCGGCCTCGGCTCGCTGTCGGCGACGGCCGCCCGCAACCTCGTCGCGCTGTCGTCCGCCCGGCACAGCGAGCGCATGGAACGCCAGATGCACGACGGCGTCGCCGCGGCCGCCCGCACCCTGGTCATCGAGCCGATCGAGCGCGAGCTGGCCGTCTACGCCCGCTTCCGCGAACAGGCCGCCCTCGCCATCCGCACTCTCGGCCGCTGACGGCGCGCCGGCGCGCCCACGCCGTTCTCACTGCGGGACGGCCGAGGCCGGCCACCGTCGGGTGGAGCGGGAACGCTCGACCGTTGAGACCGGTTTCGCGGGCGGTCGGTTGTCCACAGGTTGGCGGTGCGTGGTGGTGAGGGACGGTCGCCGTCCGCGACGGTGGGGGTGACGGGGGCGGCAGGGGGCCGCCGCCGCGACGCACCGGAGGTGGAAGTGAACGACGCGATCGTCACGGTGATCGGTTTCGTGGCCGCCGAGCCGCACTTCGAGGTTCTGTCCAGCGGCGCCGCGCTGATGTCGCTGCGCATCGGCAGCACGCCGCGTCGCTTCGACCGCGACCTCGGCCAGTGGCGCGACGAGGACTCGATGTTCCTGACCGTCACCTGCTGGCGCTCCCTGGCCAGCAACCTGCAGGAGTGCGACCTCAAGCGCGGCGATCCGGTGATCGTGACAGGTCGGCTCCGCATCCGGGAGTACGTCAAGGACGGCCAGACCCGCTTCTCCGCGCAGATCGAGGCAACGACGGTCGGGCACGACCTCAGCCGCGGGGTGGCGCGGCTCCAGCGTTCCCAGCGGGGCGCGATCAGCATGTCCGAAGGCCGCCGCCTGGCCGATGACCTCGCCGACCGCTGGCTCGACGACGGCCCGGGCCAGGACGGCGCGGCCCGTGCCGCCGCCGGAGACGGGGCACGTGACGGAGACGGGGCACGTGACGGGGAGGACGGCGCGGAGGCGGGGGCCCGGATCGGAGCGCCGATCGAGAGCGATCTGGGTGGCGTGGCCGATCCGGCCGATGCCGAGGTCGGCGACGCGGACGGCTCCGGCGCGTTCCGCGCGGTCGCGTGACGCGCCCGGTGATCGCCGAGGCCGCGCGTCCCGGCATCTCCTGGATCCGCTCGCGGCGGGCGGGCCGCCGCTAGCGGAACCGCCTGCGGAAAGGCAGGCCGCAGGCGGCCGGCGCAGCGCTCTCACCGGCCCGGGCCTCGCTCGGGGGCCGAGCCGGGCCGGGCCGGGGCCGGTGAGAGCCGTGCGTTCGTCGAACCTGGAGGCCGGGAGCGGGACGCGGACCGGCCCGGGAGGCGGAAAGTTGACGGCCGCGGGCGGCGGGCCGTCGTGGAGGAGTCAGGGGAGGGGGCCGGTCAGGTCAGATCCAGGAGATTCCGCACATCCTGCTTTCCTTCCGGAGCTGGGTGCCCACGGGTGTGGCGGGCCTCGGTCGAGCGGGAGACCGGGTGCGTGTGCGGCGGCCGCCCGGGCCGGGAGAGCGCCGCGTCGTGACAGAGCGCTCTGAGAAGGTTACTCGTTTCTCTTGCCCGTGCCGCACACATTGCAACTATCCTATTACTGAACGTAATTCGATCAAGGCCGCGCACGAGCCGTTCTGTCGAGTGGGGCCGTCCCTCGCGGGCGGTCACGGCTACCCGTTGGGGGACCAATGACGGCACTGCAACAGCCGGCGGACGAGCGAGGCACCGTCGCCGCCGGGCCGGGCCGGTGGCCGCTGCTCTCGCAATCGCGGTTGCTCCTCCCGTACATCGCCGCGGTCGTCGGCATGCACGCCGTGCTGATCGGCTTCGTCGGCGTGCACACCCGCTGGCACGTCCACGCCTGGATCATCTTCGGCGCGCTGCTCGCCTGCGGCGCGATCAGCATCGAGGCGTCACGGCGGCTGGGCATGCCGGCCGGCGTGGCCCGCGACCTGCTGTCCGCCTGGTGGCTGCCGGCGGCCCTGCTCCTGCAGCCGTTCTACGCGCTGGTGATGCCGATCCCGCTCCAGCTGCTGCTGCAGTTGCGGGTCCGCCGCACGATGCTGCACCGGCGGCTGATCGTGACGTCCGCCCATGCCCTGGCCGGCGCGAGCGCGTCGGCCTCGTTCCGGATCTTCGTGCCGCACCCGATGTGCGACTCGGCGCGCTGGCTGCTGCACCCAGCCCTCGCGATCCCGACCATGATCGGCTGTGCCGTGCTGTACACGCTGATCAGCACGGCGATCGTCGCGCTCGCCGCGCACATCACCGCGTCGCGCTCGCCTTGGCGGGAGATCCTGTGGAACCGCGAGAGCGTGAAGCTCGACACGGTCGAGATCTGCGTGGGCGTGCTCATCATGATCGCGTGCGCGGTGACGCCGGCGCTGCTGGTGGTGGCCCTGCCGCCGGCGCTGCTCCTGCAGCGCAGCCTCATGCACCAGCAACTGCAGGCCGCCGCGCGCACCGACGCCAAGACCGGCCTGCTCAACGCGGCCGCCTGGCAGCGCGAGGCCGAAGCCGAGATCGCCCGCGCCACCCGCACCAACGAGCCGCTCGCCCTGCTGCTCGTCGACATCGACCACTTCAAACGGGTCAACGACGTGTACGGCCACCTCACCGGCGACGACGTGCTGGTCAGCGTCGCCGACGTGATGAAGCAGCAACTCCGCGAGTACGACGTCGTCGGCCGGTTCGGCGGCGAGGAGTTCGTCGTGCTGCTGCCGGGCGCCGACACGCTGGAGGCCTGCCGGGTCGCCGAGCGGCTGCGCAGCCGCGTACGCCGCATGTCAGTGCCGGCCGACGACGCCACCGTAGCGGTGACCATCTCGGTCGGTGTCGCGATGTTCCGCACCCACGGGCACGACCTGATCGAGCTGATGGCCTCCGCCGATCTCGCGCTCTACCGTGCCAAGGAGTCGGGTCGCGACCGCGTGTGCATGCCGGCCGTCCGGAAGGCGGGCGAACGCCGCCGCATCACGGCAAGGCCATCGCCGAGAAGGCTCTAGGCTTGGGGGCATGCCGGAGTTCATCTACACGATGCAGCACGTGCGCAAGGCGCATGGAGACAAGGTGATCCTTGACGACGTCACCCTGAGCTTCCTGCCCGGAGCCAAGATCGGCGTCGTCGGTCCCAACGGCGCCGGCAAGTCGACGCTGCTGCGCATGATGGCCGGCCTGGAGCACCCGTCGAACGGCGAGGCGCGGCTGATGCCCGGCTTCACGGTCGGCATCCTGCAGCAGGAGCCGCCGCTCAACGAGGAGAAGACCGTCCTCGGCAACGTCGAGGAGGGCGTCGCCGAGACCAAGGCGATGCTCGACCGCTTCAACGAGATCGCCGAGAAGATGGCGACCGACTACTCCGACGAGTTGCTCGAAGAGATGGGCCGGCTGCAGGAGCAGCTCGACCACCGGAACGCCTGGGATCTCGACAGCCAGCTCGAACAGGCGATGGACGCGCTGCGCTGCCCGCCGGCCGACGCCGACGTGACCACGCTGTCCGGCGGCGAGCGGCGCCGCATCGCGCTGTGCAAGCTGCTGCTGGAGTCGCCCGACCTGCTGCTCCTCGACGAGCCCACCAACCACCTCGACGCCGAGAGCGTGCAGTGGCTGGAGCAGCACCTGGAGAAGTACGCCGGCACGGTGCTGGCCGTCACCCACGACCGGTACTTCCTCGACAACGTCGCCGGCTGGATCTGTGAGGTCGACCGCGGCCGTCTCGTCGGCTACGAGGGCAACTACTCCATCTACCTGGAGAAGAAGGCCGAACGGCTCAAGGTCGAGGGCCAAAAGGACGCCAAGCGCAAGAAGCGCCTGGAGCAGGAGCTGGAGTGGGTGCGCTCCAACCCGAAGGCGCGCCAGACCAAGAGCCGCGCCCGGCTCCAGCGGTATGAGGAGATGGCCGCCGAGGCCGCCAAGTACCGCAAACTCGACTTCGAGGAGATCCAGATCCCGCCGGGCCCCCGGCTGGGCACGACAGTGATCGTCGCGGAGAACCTCACGAAGGGCTTCGGCGACCGCGTGCTGATGGAGAGCCTCTCCTTCAACCTGCCGCCGAACGGCATCGTCGGCGTCATCGGCCCGAACGGCGTGGGCAAGACGACGCTGTTCCGCATGATCGTTACGGCCGCCGGCGCGGGCGCCCCCGACGGTGTGACCGTCGACGAGAAGCCCGACGAGGGCACCCTCAAGATCGGCGAGACCGTCAAGCTCTCCTATGTCGACCAGACCCGCGGCGGCATCGACCCGCAGAAGAACGTCTGGGAGGTCGTCTCCGACGGCCTCGACCACATCAAGGTCGGCCAGGTCGAGATGCCCAGCCGCGCGTACGTCGCGGCGTTCGGGTTCAAGGGTCCCGACCAGCAGAAGCCGGCCGGCGTGCTGTCCGGCGGCGAGCGCAACCGGCTCAACCTGGCGCTCACCCTCAAGCAGGGCGGCAACGTTCTCCTGCTCGACGAGCCCACCAACGACCTCGACGTCGAGACGCTGAGCTCGCTGGAGAACGCCCTGCTGGAGTTCCCGGGCTGCGCCGTGATCACCTCGCACGACCGGTGGTTCCTCGACCGCATCGCCACGCACATCCTGGCGTGGGAAGAGGGCTCGAGCTGGTTCTGGTACGAGGGTAACTTCGCCGACTACGAGAAGAACAAGATCGAGCGCCTGGGCGCCGAGGCGGCCCGCCCGCACCGCGTCACCCACCGCAAGCTCACCCGCTGACGCTGCGCCGCGAAGAGGGACGAGATGGCCCGGCCTGCCTTGGAGGCGGATCGCGTCGGTGAGCCGCCGCGCCCGCACGTGCACGAGTTCCACGTGCGGTTCGGTGACATCGACTCGCTCGGTCACGTCAACAACTGCACGTACCTGACCTATCTTCAGGACGCGCGTGCGGCGATGTTCTTCACCGACCCGATGCGCGAAGGGCGCCCGCCGCTGCGCGGCGTCGTCGTCGCCCGGCACGAGATCGACTACAAGCGACCGTTGCTGTTCGGGCCCGACCCGGTGCGGGTGGAGACGCGGGTCACCGAGATCAGGGCGGCGTCGTTCCGGCTCGCCTATGAGATCCGCGACGACGAGCACGTCTACGCGCGGGCGTCGTCGGTCATCGTGGCCTACGACCTCAAGGAGGGCCGCGCTCGCCGCCTGACCGACGGCGAGCGCGCCTTCCTCGAACGCCACGCCGCCTGACCGGCCCTCCGGCCACGCCACCTGGGCGCCCCAGCGGCCACGCCACCTGTCCGATCCTTCGGCCACCCCGGCACCGGCCGCGGTCGAGCCATCGACGCACCGGTGCGCAGCGGCTAGGTTCGACACGTCCGTGAGTCGGATGCGGGCAGGGAGGAGGGGCGTCATGGCCACCGTGAGCGTCCGGTACATCGTCCACGACGTCGACGCGGCGATCGGGTTCTACTGCGGGCATCTGGGTTTCCACGAGGACATGCACCCGGCCCCTGCCTTCGCGATGCTGTCGCGGGGTGATCTGCGCCTCGTGCTCAGCGCCCCGGGCGGCGGCCCCGGTGGTGGCCAGGCCCTGCCCGACGGCACGCTACCCCAGCCGGGCGGGTGGAACCGGTTCGCGCTGGAGGTGTCCGACCTGGCCGCCACGGTCGAGACGCTGCGCGCGGCCGGGGTCCGTTTCCGCAACGACATCGTCAACGGAGTGGGCGGCAGGCAGATCCTGGTTGAAGATCCATCCGGCAACCCCGTAGAGCTGTTCGAACCCGCCATCCCCGAGGCCGCGCTCTCCGCACCCTCCTGACGGTTACGACGACATCGACCGGTATGAGACGTATTTCCCGAGCGACGGTTTCGTAACGAAAACGTCTGCTACGGTCCTTCACGGGCTTTACCCCTTGCGTCAGCCTGTTCGGGGTTTTTCGACAAAAGGGGTAAGGATGCGCAAGCTCCCACGAGGGGTGCTCGCCCTGCTGCTCGCGGCGGGGCTGGGCGGCATCGGCGGTACCGCGCACGCGGCGCCGGGCCGAGCGGACGACGACGTCCTCGCCAGGTTGAAGGCGATCCCCGGCATGACGGTGCAGGAGAAGACCTCCGTACTGACCGGCTACCGGTGGTTCTGGCTGGACTATCGCCAGCCGATCGACCACCGCCACCCGGACCGGGGCTGGTTCGAGCAGCGCGCGCTGCTGGAGCACACGTCGGCCGACCGGCCGGTGGTGCTGTACACCAGCGGCTACAACACGCCGACGGGGATGTTCCTTTCCGAGCCCGCAGCGCTGGTGGGGGGCAACCAGCTCTCGGTGGAGTACCGCTACTTCACGCCGTCCCGTCCGGAACCGACGGACTGGACGAGGGACACCATCTGGCAGGCCGCCACCGACGAGCACCGCCTGATCACCGCGCTGAAGACGATCTACCACGGCAGGTGGATCTCCACCGGCGCCAGCAAGGGCGGCATGACCGCCGTGTACCACAAGCGCTTCTACCCGGACGACGTCGACGGCACCGTCGCGTACGTCGCGCCGAACGACGTGAACAATGCCGACGATCGTGCCTACGACCGCTTCTTCAGGACGGTGGGCACCGACCCCGCGTGCCGTACCCGCCTGGAGAGCCCGTAGCGCGAGCTGCTGAGGCACCGGCCCGCACGCTGGTGAGCCCGCCGGTCGCGGAGGACTCGATCCTGGCCGAGCACCCGCGGCTGTAACGGCGCGCGGACACGGTCCCCGGCCGGCTCTCCGCCCGGGGCCGGGCGCGGCACCGCCGCGCCGGGCGCGCGGTGCCCGCGCACAACCGCGGTCGGCCCACGATCGTTACGAGGTATGAGAGGCCGACCGCCCGGCACCATGCCCCGCCCACGGTGCCGGGCCGCCACCGGCTCACGCGTCGCGGCGTTCGATGACGATCAGTGCGGTGATCATAAGGGTGAGCGGATAGCAGGCGATCACCGCGTACGCGTGCGAGATCGACGGCGCGTGCGGGCCCGGGTGCAGCGAGACCAGCCGCCGTATCGCCGTTCCGGGCAGGGCGTTGCTCAGGTCGATCACCCAGCGGGCGCTCCCGCCCGCGAACTGCGGTGCGAGGAAGAGAAGGGTCACCATTCCCCCGATCGCCGCCGGATGCCGCAGTAGCGCACCGACCGCCAGCCCGATCAGCGTCACGGCGCCCAGGTACAGCGTGGCGACGCCCATGCTCTTCCTGGCCGCTCCACTGCTCCGGCCCGACGATCATCTCGGTAAGTAAGACATTAGTATCGAAATATGGGCAGGCGGTGGTTCATTCTCGTTCTCGGGCTGCTGGCGATGATCGCCGGATGCGCCTACCAGTACGGCATGCCGTACCTGATCCCCGCGCTACGGGCCGACGGTCTGTCGCTGCGCGCGGCGGCGACGCTCATCTCCTGCCCGGTCGCGGGCCTGCTGGTCTCGCTCGCGCTGTGGGGGCTGGCCGCCGACCGCTGGGGCGAGCGCGTCGTCATCGGGGTGGGCCTGGCGGTGGCCGGGGCGGCCCTGCTCGCCGCGGCGAACGTCCGGCACCCGGTCGCGCTGGGCGCCTGCCTGTTCGCGGCCGGCGCGGGTGGCGCGTCCATCCACGCGGCCAGCGGCCGGCTCATCCTCGGCTGGTTCGCCGCCCGCGAGCGCGGGCTGGCGATGGGCGTCCGCCAGACCGGGCAGCCGCTCGGCGTTGGGCTGGCCGCGGTCGCGCTGCCGCCGCTGGCCGCGCGGACGGGCCTCGGCGGCGGGTTGACCTTCCTCGGCTGCTGCTGCCTCGCCGCGGCGGCGCTGGTCGCCGTCTTCGTACGGGATCCGGCCCGCTCAGGGGGAGGCGGCGGCCACGGCGGCCGCTCGCCGTACCGGACCCCGGTGCTGTGGCGGATCCACGCGGCCAGCGCGCTGCTCGTCGTGCCGCAGTTCGCCGTCTCGGCGTTCGCCCTGGTGTACCTGGTCGACGCGCGCGGGTGGGACGCGGCGACGGCAGGCCGCCTGCTCGCGGCGGCGCAGATCGGCGGGGCCGCCTCCCGGCTCGTCGTGGGCCACTGGTCGGACCGCGTCGGCAGTCGCCTGCGGCCGATGCGGCTGCTCGCGGCGGCGATCGGCGCGGTGGTGCTGCTCCTCGCCGTCGGGGCGCTGGAGCGTTCGGCGGTGGCCACGGTCGCGCTGCTTGCCGCCGCGGTCATCACGGTGACGACCAACGGGCTGGCGTTCACGGCCGTGGCCGAGTACGCGGGCGGGGGCTGGGCCGGCCGCGCGCTGGGCATCCAGAACACCGGCCAGAACCTGCTCGCCGCGGCCACCCCGCCGCTGCTCGGATCAGTCGTGGCCGGCCCCGGGTACGGCACCGCGTTCGCGGCGGTGGTGGCGTTCCCCGTCGTGGCGGCGCTGCTGGTACCGGTGCGCTCGGAGGCGGGGCCGCGCGGCGGAGAGCCGCACGGCGGCGGTCAGCCAGGCCTGTTGACCAGGCTGTTCGCGGCCATGACGAGGTAGTCCCACAGCATCGTCTCGAACCGCTCGGGGAGCTTCAGTTCCTCCAGCGCGGTGCGCATGTGCCCCAGCCAGGCGTCGCGTTCGGCCATGCCGATCGCGAACGGCATGTGCCGCATGCGCAGCCGCGGGTGGCCGCGCCGCTCGCTGTAGGTGCGCGGGCCACCCCAATACTGGACGAGGAACATCCGGAGCCGTTCTTCCGCGGGCCCGAGGTCCTCTTCCGGGTACAGCGGCCGCAGCAGGGGGTCGGCGGCCACGCCCTCGTAGAACCGGTGCACGAGCCGGCGGAAGGTCTCCTCGCCGCCGACGGCCTCGTAGAAAGTCACCTCTTGTGCCATGGCGTGCCCCAGCCTACGCGGCGGAGGTGTCCTCCTTGAACGTGGCGACGGCGACCCCGGCGGTGTCGAACGCCCGCTTCACGCGCTCCCGCAGCTCCCGCGCGGTCTCGGACTGCCGGCCCGGCGCCGTCTTGCAGACGACCCGGATGACGACCGCCTCACCGGACAGCGCCTGCACGCCCCACACGGCCGGCTCCTCCAGGATGATCTCGTCCCACGGCGGCTCGGCGGCCATGGTCGTGGACGTCTCCCGCAGGATCGTGCGGACCTTGTCGAGGTCGGCGTCGTACTCGACGGGCACGTCGAGCACGGTACGGGCCCAGTTCTGCGACTCGTTGCCGACCCGCTTGATCTCCCCGTTGGGCACGTACCAGACCACGCCGTTGACGTCGCGCAGCCGGGTCGTGCGCAGCGTGACCGCCTCGACGGTGCCCTTGGCCGTGCCCACGTCGATCACGTCGCCGACCCCGTACTGGTCTTCCAGCAGCATGAACATGCCGGCGAGGAAGTCCTTGACGAGGTTCTGCGCACCGAAGGCGACCGCCACGCCGATGATGCTCGCGCTGAACAGGATCGGCGACAGGTCGATGTGTACGTAGCCGAGCACGGTGAGGGCGGCGGTACCGAGGATGATGACCGAGCTGACGCTGCGCAGCACCGAGCCCATGGTCTGGGCGCGCTGGCGTCGGCGCTCGCTGACCAGCACAGTGCTGCCGTCGAAGATGGTGCGCGTCTTCTCCCGGATGCGCTCGGGCACCGTGCCCTCGGCCATCCGAACGGTGATCTTGGTGATCGCCTTATTCACCACGCGGCGCAGCACGAGCGCGATCAGGATGGTGAGGATGATCTTCACTGCCGGGCTGACCAGGCCGTCGAGCCAGTTGTGGTACGTGCGCGTGGCGTTCGGGCTGCCGGTGACGTTCCAGACCAGCCGACAGACCACGCTGGGCTTGGTGCCGCAGTACTGCTCCGCCAACTTGCTCGTGGGCACGAGATCGGGGACGGAGGTACCGATGTGCGGTCCCGACACGTGAGAGAGCCCCTTTCCGCGCGGCCGTCCCGATCGAGGGCCGCGTCCGACCAGCGAACCGTCCCGATATTAGGCGACGACGGGAGTCGGAGGTGCCGATACCGCGGGCCGTGGCGGGGCCCCTTCCACCCGAGGCCACGGGGTCGGGCGGAAGGGGGCTCGACGGGCCCGCGAGCCCCGGCCGGGAAGGGGATCGTGGCGGAGCGGACGAGGATCGGAGCGGGACGGGGTTCGAGGAGTGGACGGGTCCCGCGGGTCCGGTCAGTCCGCGCCACTGGAAGCCGGTCCCGCGGGACTCGTCCCGTCCTCGCCCCCTGGTCGCCGCCGGGATCGCGCCCGCCGCACCCGGGGTCGCCGCCGCACCGGGCCCTCGGCGGCGCTGCGCCGCGCCGCGGACGCCGTGCCGGCGGGCCGTCCGTGCCGGCGGGCCGTCCGTGCCTGTCGTCCGTGCCGTCGGCGCCGTTCCGGAGCACCGGCGGCACGCCGGGTCACCGGCCGCCGTGCGCCGCCAAGACGCGAGCCACCTTGACGGCGGCGCCGCCCGGATCGGAGACGTCATGCATGGGCTCCCCCCATGACCACCAGAAGAGCCAGGAGCGCTGGCCGGTGTCGCCGGGCGCCGGTGCGCACATCACGTTCTCCGACATGCCCGCCGTCTCGGGGTTGACGACGCGGCAGAAGGAGGGCCCGGAGCGGCTCCGGACCACGCGGGCCACGAGCCCGCGCCGGGCTAACTCCTGGACGAGCCCTTCGAGATATCCGAGCCGGCGTTCCTCGACCATCGGGGCCTTCCTCTCACCAGATGAACGTGGTCGGCTACGCGCTGTGAGAATGGCAACACCACCGGAAAGGGGTCAAGGGCGGTGCCGGGCGCGCGGAGACCAGGTTCGGTGCACGCGGGTGGAGGTTCTTCATCTGCCGGTTGAGATTCGTTCGCTCGCGTAGGAGCGGGCGTTCCGCGCCCTAGGTGTTTCTGCTTGACTTGGTTGGCGTACCGCAGTGTCCGAGTTACGCTGCGTACGCGAGATGCAATCGCAGTGGCCATGAGTAACACCGGTCGGCTCTTCCCCCGAGGAGGCCGGAAGTGACAGACCCCCCCGAAACAGACCCCCCCGAAATGGAAGCGGCGTATCCCCGCAAAAAGGACCCGCCACGCAAAGAGGCGGATATGGCGCGCCGTATCCGTGCGCGCGGGCTCGCATTAGGGCACGCGCCGTCGCAAATTGCGAAAGAAATTCACGATCAATGCGGGCCGATCTTCGGTACGAGTCCGATCAAGGCTCACCGCCTCGCGCACGGCATCGCACTGTCCGACGTCGTCGCTCAGGTCAGGGCGCTCTTCGAGCTCGAAGGAAAGGCCCTCCCCAAGCTCGGCGAGACGCTCCTGTCGGCCTATGAGAGCGGCTACAAGCGCCCCGGCCCCGAATACCTGCACTACCTGTGCGGCGTCTACCGCGTCGAACCGGCCGACCTGGGCTTCCAGGGGCCGTGCGTCTGCGGCCACAAGCACGACCGCCGACGGATCGACCCCGGCACGGCCGCTCGTGAACTCGACAGCGTCATCGCGCCGCGAATCGTCGTCACCGACCGTAACGAGTGGGTGGCCAGAGAAACACTCTCCGTTCCGCGCATCTCCGAGGTCCAGTACCGCGCCGAGGACCCCGGGAGCAAGGACGGAGACGAGGAGGACACAGTGCTTCGGCGAACCCTTCTGCAACTTCTGGCCGGGGCGGGCGTGGCGCTCGATGGCCAGATCCTGGGGGCGGTGGACAGCATCCGCCGCAGGATGGACGACACGCTGGTCAGCGCGTCCGTCTCCCCGACCATGCTCGACCAGTGGGAGGAGACCGTCCAGGGATACGGGCAGCAGTACATGTCCACCCCGCCGCTGCGGCTTCTGTGCGACGTGCTGCTCGACTTCAGCGAGGTGCGCCGCATGTGCGAGCAGCGGCAGCCGATCGAGCTGCAGGAACGCCTCTGCCGTCTCGCCGCCCAGCTATCCGGCCTGTCGGGCGTGATCATGATCGATCTCGGTGACCACCGGCTGTCCCGCTCGTTCTTCCGCACCGCGCGCACGGCCGCCGACGAGACCGGCGACCGGGCGCTGCGGGCCTGGGTGAGCGTGCGCGAGGCGCTGGTCCCGATGTACTACGGCGATCCGCGGGAGGCGCTGCACCTGGCCCGCCGGGCGCAGGACCTCGCCGGCCGCGCGCCCAGCGTGGCCGGCGCCATGGCGCCCATCGTCGAGGCCCGCGCGCTCGGCATGCTGGTCAAGCGCGGGCGCACCGAGGCGGTCCCCAGCGCCAAGCGGGCGCTGGCGCGCGGGCAGGCCGTGTTCGCGCAGCTCGGCAAGGACCAGGTACGCGACACGGCGTTCGGCTACACCGAGCGGCAGCTCACCTTCCACATGGGCGACACCTACACCAACCTGGGCGACCACGGGAACGCCGACGAGATGCTGCGCCGGGCCCTGACGCTTTACCCGGCGTCCGAGGAGCTCGACCGCACGCTGATCTGGCTCGACCGTGCGTCCTGCCGCCTGCAGGAGGGCGAGCCCGAAGAGGCGCTGCGCACCGCGAAGGAAACGATCCTCAACCTGTCGGCGGGGCACCGCACCGACATCGTCATCCATCGTGCGCGCCAGCTCGCCGGCGCGGTCGTCGCGCAGTACGGCGACATCCGCGCGGCGCGGGAGTTCCGCGACGCCATCGCCGCACCGGCCACCCCTGGAATCGCGCAGAAGCAGGTCTGAGATGGCCGGTCTGCTGCGCACCGCGGAGCCACGGCGGACGCACCGGGAGCCTCCCGTGTGGACCTTCGCCGACCTGCGCATCCGGCGCTATACGCGCGATGATCACGCCGCCGTCTTCGCCGTCCACGAGCGCTGCATGGCCCAGGTTGGCCTGCGGCCGGGCGACGGGGTCTACTACGACCACGACCTCTCCCGCATCGAGGAGCTGTATCTTCGCCGTCGCGGCGGGGAGTTCCTGGTCGGAGAGGCCGGCGGCGTGATCGTGGCGCTCGGCGGGCTGCGGCCGGCCGACGACCGTACCGCCGAGATGGTCCGCCTGCGCGTCGACCCGTGCGTGCAGGGCCGCGGCTACGGTGCCGCGTTCGTCACCGTGCTGGAGCAGCGTGCCGCCGAGCTCGGCCACCGCCTGCTGCGCGCCGACACCACGGTGCGGCAGCAGGCCGCGATGAGGCTGTACCGCGGGTTCGGCTGGCGCGAGATCGACCGCAAGGTCACCGGAGCCACCGTGACCGTGTATTTCGAGAAACATCTGCCCCGGGCGCACGAGGACGGCCACTGACGGCCGGGCGTTCCGGGCCACGGGCCGCCGGGCGGGGGCACGGCGGGTGAGCGGCGGCGGGATCACCCGCCGCCGCTCACCGGCTTCTGCGCACCTTTGGGCAGACCGGCATCCTCCGGCGGCGTCCTGGCGTACGGCTGCGTCCGGCGCGGGCGCCCGCTCGACGATCGAAGATTGTCGATTCCCACGATCGGGTACCGGGCGTCGGTGGCACGGCGGCAGCCGATGGCCGTCCGGTGGCCGGCGCGAACGGCCGGGCCGACCGGCGGGATGCCGCGGGCGCGGGTGGCGAAATCACGCGGGCGTGGGCCTCAGCCGCCGCAGCCGCAGGCACCCCCGCAGCAGCCCCCGCCGCTCGGGCGGGGCGCGGTGGCGGTACCGCCGACGGCGACCGTCGACAGCAGCTTCACGGTGTCGTCGTGGCCCGCCGGGCAGGTGACAGGGGCGGACGCCTCGGCCATCGGGCGGGACACCTCGAACGTGGATCCGCAGGCGCGGCAGCGATAGTCGTAGCGTGGCACGATCACAGCGTACGACGGCGCGGCAGCGGCGTCACCCGTACGTACGCGGAGCGATCGCGGCGGAGGGGCAGGCGGAGCAGATCAGGCGGCGGGTTCGGAGACGTACGGTGCCCATTGTGGGTCACCGCAGTTCACGAGGCCGATGAGCCGCCAGTGCGCGCCACGTGGAACGCTCGGGTCGAAGCGCAGCTTCCACCCGAGCTCCTCCAGCAGCTTGTCTGCTTTGCGGTGGTTGCAAGGCATACAGGAGGCGACGCAGTTCTCCCACACGTGCCTGCCGCCGCGGCTGCGCGGGATGACGTGGTCGATCGTCTCCGCGCGATGGCCGCAGTAGGCGCAGCGGAAGTTGTCGCGCCGCATGAGGGCCGCCCGCGTGAGCGGCACCCGTTGTCGGTACGGGATGCGGACGTAGCGCAGCAACCGGATCACCGACGGCATCTCGACCACCACCGACGCCGACCGCAGCCGCGCCCCGGAGACGTCATGGTGGACGATCTCGGCCTTCTCCCGGAGCACGAGGCAGACCGCCCGCCGCAGGGGCAGGGTCGTGAGGGGTTCGTATGTGGCGTTGAGCAGCAGGACCTGTCGCATCAGACGGCCTCCGGCACGCCCGTGCCGCCCATGCATCGCGACAGTCCCCGGCGCACCCGCGCCCGAGGCTCGATAGACGTCCTTCTCACCAGCGCACCCGACACGAGGACCTCCTCACGGGGGCGAAACCCGAGCTGAAATCAGTGTGGCTGCTGAGATGCCGATCCCGCTACCCCATAAGGCGGCAAAGGCCGGGAGTGACACCGCCTCCTGATGTTCTACCCAGGAATGACGTGACCGAATGCTGCTGCTGTGCGCTCCGGGACGGATGGGAGACGTACTGGCCTCTGGCGGACGCGCGCGCCGCCCGGCCGACCTCATAGGGTGCGACCATGAGCCGACCGCAGTACCCGTCCGCGCACCGTCAGGACCTCGTCGAGGAGATCCACGGCCACCGGGTCGCCGACCCCTACCGCTGGCTGGAAGACCCGAACGACGACGCCACCAAGCTCTGGCTGACCGAACAGGATGAGCTGTTCCACCGCGAGGTGGACGGCCTGCCCGGACGCGAGCGCCTGCGGGCCCGGGTGCGCGAGCTGCTCGGCGCCGGCATCGTCGGAGCGCCCACCTGGCGCGGTGATCGGTGGTTCTTCGTCCGCCGCACCGCCGAGCAGGAGCACGCGGTGCTCTACACGGTCGACCCCGGCCCGCCGGGCGGGCCGGGCACCGAGCGGGCGCTGATCGATCCGATGGCGCTCGACCCGACGCACACGACCACCCTCGACTCCTGGCAACCCGACAAGGAGGGCCGCCTGCTCGCCTACCAGCTCTCCCGCGGCGGCGACGAGGAGTCCCGGCTCTACGTCATGGACGTCGCGACCGGCGAAACGGTCGAGGGGCCGATCGACCGGTGCCGATACACGCCGATCGCCTGGCTGCCGGGCGGCGAAGCCTACTACTACGTGCGCCGGCTGCCCGCCGACCAGGTGCCGCCGGGGGAGGACCAGTACCACCGGCGGGTCTTCCTGCACCGCGTCGGCACCGACCCGGAGACCGACGACGTCGTGATCTTCGGCGCGGGCCGGGACAAGACCAACTACTACGGGGTGGGCGTCAGCCACGACGGCCGCTGGCTCACGCTGTCGTCCTCCCAGGGCACGGCGCCGCGCAACGACGTGTGGATCGCCGACCTGTCCGCCTGCCCGCCCGAGGCGCCCGAGCTGCGCTCCGTCCAGGAGGGCGTCGACGCCGAGACCGGCGTGCGCGTCGGCCGGGACGGGCGCGCGTACGTCTTCACCGACCGCGACGCGCCGCGCGGGCGCCTCTGCGTGGCCGACCCGGCCGACCTGTCGTACGAGACCTGGCGGGACCTGATCCCCGAGGACGCCGAGGCGGTGCTGTCCGACTTCGCCATCCTGGACGACCTGGACCGCCCGGTCCTGCTGGCCGGCTGGACCCGCCACGCGATCAGCGAGATCACCGTCCACGACCTGGCGACGGGGGAGCGGATCGGCGAGGTGCCCCTGCCGGGGTTGGGCACCATCGGTGGCATCGTGGAGCGCCCCGAAGGCGGCCACGAGGCATGGTTCGCCTACGGTGACAACACCACGCCGGTGTCGGTGCTGCGCTTCGACGCGCGGTCGGGCGAGACGACGCTGTGGGCCTCCGCGCCCGGAACGGTGGAGGTGCCCGACGTCGAGACGCACCAGGTGACGTACACCTCCTACGACGGCACCGAGGTGCGGATGCTCGTGATCGCCCGCCCTGCGGGCGAGGCCGGCGGCGGGCCGGGCGGCGACGGGCCGGGCGGCG
>JBEHYF010000032.1:0-42270 GCA_048498315.1 Actinomycetota bacterium | reverse complement strand
GGCCGTCGCTCACCCGCCGGGCCGTCGCTCACCCGCCGGGCCGTCGCTCACCCGCCGGGGCGGCGCGGCCTGCGGACCGCGTACGGCTGCACGATGCCCAGGCCGCGCGCCGGGCGGCGCGGGATCCGCGTCACCTGGAAGGCGTGGCCCTCACGGAGGCGCTCGGCCATCGCGGCGTCGGCGACCACCGTGCCCGGCCGGGCGATCGAGGTCAGCCGGCTCGCGAGGTTCACGGTGGTGCCGAAGACGTCGCCCATCAGCGGCAGCACCGGCCCGTACGCCATGCCGACCCGCACGTCCGTCTCGCCGTCGGCCCGCACCGTCTCAGCGATGCGCATTCCGATCTCGGCGCCCAACTCGGCCGTGTCCGCGCTGAACAGCACCTCGTCCCCGAGCGTCTTCACCAGCCGCCCGCCGCATTCGGCGATCACGTCGGAGGCGCTCTCCTCGAACCGCTCGACCAGCCGGGCCAGGTCGCGCTCGTCGAGGTCGCGGCTCATCTCGGTGAACTCGACGATGTCGGCGAAGCCCACGGCGACGTTGACCCGGCCCGGCAGCGTGTCCGCCGAGCCCGACGCGGCCAGCGCCCGGGTGCCGGCGGCGGCGAGCTGCCGCCGCCAGGCGTGCACGAGCAGGGGTTCCAGGGCGGCGATGCGGCTCTCGGTGTTCTCTATGATCAGCCGCACCGTGTCCGGCTCCGGCGGCTTCAGCGGGTCGGTCAGCGCGCCCATGATGATGTCGATCTGCCACTCGGCGAGCCGCGCCATGGTCTGCCCGACCGCGCGGACCATGCGCAGCACGATCTCCTCGTCGAGCAGGCCGGCGTCGAGCAGCTGCCGGATGCGGATCAGCGCGTCGATGTCGCCCTCGGTGAAGGCGACCACATCGTTCCCCATGTGCGGGAAGCCGAACGCACGCCACAGCCGCTGCGTGAACCGCTCCGACACGCCCGACCGCTCGATGGCGTCGAGGCGGGTGAAGCGCAGCTCGCCGCCGAGCAGCAGCTCCTCGATCTGGCGGGGTTCGGGCGTGTCGTTCACGCGAGCGTCCACGTCGGTAACGGCTCCCAGGGTCGGTGCCGGCGCGCCGCCGGCCGGTGCTAGGGCCTGACGCCGTCGCCGTCGGTCAGCTCCTCGACGATGCGGTAGAGCTGGTTCTGGACGTACTCCACCCGCGGGATGCTCGTCAGGACCAGCTGCCCGTGCTCCCCGCCCGACTCGACGATCAGCGTGCCGGTGCCCAGCATCCGCTGGATCAGGTTGTGCCGGAAGGACACGTCGTTGACCCGTGTCAGCGGGATGTCGCGGCCCGACCGGGACAGGATGCCGTGCCGCATCACGAACCGCCGGTTGGTGAGCGTGTAGGAGGTCGTCACCCAGCGGAGGAACGGGACGAGCCCCACGGCGATGATCGCGATCACGCCGACGGCCGCGACGATGAGGCGGATCAGCATCTGCGCGCCGCCGCTCGGGATGAAGTAGATGACCACTCCGGCGACGATCGCGGCGACGACGGCCCAGAAGATGGTGCCGACCAGCGTTGACCAGTGGGGGTGGAACTCCAGGACGATCTCCTCGTCCTCGGTCAACGAGCTCTTCGGAAGACCCATGGGGCACATCCTGGCAGAAAGCGCCGCGTGACAGGTCGCCAACGCTGCGATCAGGTGACACTGTGAACAATGAGGGATACTAGCGCGATGAGCCACACGCCGCCGCCCCCGAACGCGCCGGCGATCGCGGTGTCCACCGCGTACTCCCGCTCCTCGTGCGACGTGCGCATCCGGATCCACGTCCGGGCGGTGACGAGCCCGACCCACGGCGCGACGACCACCGGGCCGTACTCCACGACGAGCCGTGTCTGCCCGAGCGCGCGCAGCGGCGGCGACAGCTCCATGCCGGCCAGCGACAGGACCGCCGCCACCGCGAACCCCAGCACCACCATCAGCACGAAGCGTCCGGCCAGGGGGTAGTGGACCGGCTCGCGCGCCCGCCGGTGCGCGTCGCGCAGCAGCTCGGCCGGATCCTGGCCGGCCTTCGGATGCCGGGCCGGCTCGGGCAGCTCGCCGGCGGCCTTCGGGCCGAAGCGGGTCGTCAGCTCCCGCCAGATGCCCCGGGCCCGCTCCTCCAAGCCGTCGAGATGCGCCAGCTCGCGTTCCACCGACTCGTACGCCGCGGTGCGCGCCTCCTCGGCGCGTTCGAGCCGGCGCCGGGCCTCCTCGGCCGCGCGCAGCCGCCGACCGGCCTCGGCCGCGTACTCCTTGTACGCTCGCCCGGCCGGCTCCGGACTGGTCATCGGCCCTCCGCCCCGTCGCGCGCCCGCCCCAGACCATCGGCGGCCGCGCCACCGCTCTCCGCGGGGCGTCCGGCGCGGTGGAGGGGCGCGCCCGCGCGGCTCACGGCCTCGCCCGTCCGCGATCCGCCCGTACCCGCCGTGTCTTCGCCCGTCACGGGCACGGCTCCGCCGGTGCCGTGCGCGACGTCGTCCGCACGGCCCCGCTCGCGGCCCGGATCGCGCCCCGCGACATGCACCGGATCTCCGGTCTCGGCCACCACCTCGTACGGGATGATCGGCTGCGGGGTGCGGCCGGTGCGCTGATCGTGGAAGAGGGCCCGCCGGTGCCGCGGTGTCCACTTCAGCAGCTGCCCGCCTGGCAGCGGCGACAGCTCGCTGTCGCGCACGTCGAGCGCCACCCACGCGTCGACGTTGCGCACCGGTCCGGTGCGCTCGGCCACGTCCGCCTTGAGCCGGTCGGACGTGCGCCACCAGCCGAGCACGTGCAGCCGATCGTCCGGGCCGTGCTCGACCAGGTTCCGCACGGCACGCCGCAACTGCTCCGAGCGCGTCGTCGCGGCGTCCACCGCGAACAGGGCGACGTACGCCGGGACCTGGCGCGCGCCCACCGCCGGCAGCTCGCCGCCGGCGGTCGCCTCGTGACCGTCGTCCCGCAGCCGCCGCACCAGCGCGTCGACGCGCGGCGCCATCCGCTCGTCCAGCGCGTACAGCCGGAACGCCGCCGTGCCCGGCGCGTGCCCGCGGGCCAGCGACAGGATCGCGGACGCGAGCACGTCGCACGCCTCGCCGGCGCGGGTGCCGACGACGGCGAGGTTGCGGCCCGGGGCGGCGTCGAAGCGCACGGTGGCGGCGGTGCCGTCCAGGTCGATGAGCTGGCCGACGGCGGCCTCGCCGGGCGGCAGCGGCGGCACGGTGCTCAGCTCGGGCACGTGCGCGCCGTCGAAGATCCGCGGCGGCGACAGGGTCTCGGGCCGCCGTCGCCACAGGCGCCTTTGCAGCTCGTCGAACGCGGCCACGCTCGCGTTCGGGAGCCGGGCGACGCGGTTGGCCTGGCGCGCCCCCGACTCGGCGTTCACGACCGCGCAGAACCGGGCGATCTGCCGCGCCGCCGGGTTGTCGTCGGCGAGGATGCGCCGCGCCTTCGGCAGCGCGATCCGGAGCGTGAACTGGTCGAGGATGGCCCCCCGCCCCCACAGCGACTGCATGCCGCCGACGTTCTGGCTGGCCAGGACGAGGTGGATGCCCTGCGAGCGGCCCCGGCGGGCCAGGTCGTTGAGCAGGTACACCGACTCGTCGGTGATCTTGTCCTGCTGCTGGATGAGCACCTGGAATTCGTCGATCACCGCGATCATCCGCGGCCAGCGCCCGTCCGGGTCGGCGGCGCGCAGTTCCTCCAGCTTGGTCACCTCGTGCTCGCGGGCGGCGGCGCCGCGTCGTTCGAGCTCGCGGGCGAGGAACCGCAGCAGCGCCAGGCCGAACTCCCGGTCGTTGTTGATGTTCACGCCGACCAGCCGGGCGTTCGGCAGCCACGTCCGGTGGCTGCGGCCGCCCGCCAGCCGCGAGAACGACACGCCCTCCTTGAAGTCGAGCAGGTAGAACTCCAGCTCGTCGGGCGAGTACCGGGCGGCCAGCGAGCCGATCATCGTGAAGAGGAAGTTGGTCTTCCCCGAGCCGGGCGGGCCGCCGACCAGCGCGTGCACCGGGTCGTCGCCGAGGAAGATCTCGACCGGGTGGTCGTTGTCGACGTCTTCGCCGATCGGTGCCCGCACCCCGGCGGCCGACGACTCGGACCACTCCGGGTGGAAGGTCACCTTGTCGAAGTCGGGGGGGTCGCGTTCGACGCCCGCCCAGCGGGCGACGCGCTCGCACACCTCACGGACGATGTCCGGTGGCGGCGGCTCGGTCGCGACCTCCAGGTCGCCGGTCATCGACGTGACCACGCGCCCGCCGGCGTCGATGCGGATCGTCTCGATGCCGGGTGCGTCGTCCACGGGCACGTCCCGGCAGACGACGTGGATGCCGCAGGCCGCCCCGGCGTGCATCACGCCGCCCAGGTGGGCGATCTCGTCCTCGCGGAAGCCGCGTACCGGGCTGTGCACGATGACCACGCGCCACGGCTCCGGCCGCCGGCCGGTGCGCTCCGCCAGCTCGCCCAGCGACGAGTGGCCGCCACCCAGGACGTCGCGCTGGATCCGGCGTATGTCACGGTCCAGCGAGCCCAGCAGGTCCTTGAACTCCTCGACACCGTAGACCGTCAACAGCCCCGGCCTGGACAGCGCGTGGAAGCCGCCGAGGCCCGCCCCCAGCCGGCGCGGATCGTAGAGGCTCACCCGCACCGAGCCGGGTGAGGTGGTGGCCACGATCCGGACCAGCAGCGCGTCGATCACGGCGTCGGCGGCCGCGTCGGCCGCGGCGCCGCGCGCGCCGCTGATGGTCAGGTGCCCGACGTCGAGGAGCGGGACGAGCGCCGGGATGCCGTCGGCCACCGTGCCGATCCGGTACAGCGGCGGCCGGGTCACGGGTGAATTCTCGGAAAGCGCGTCATCGGTGGACGAACCATCAGCAACGCGAGCGATCGGCTGCGCGTCGATCAGCGGCCATTCCCGGCCGTACCAGTGCTCCCACGGCGCCGACGCCGCGCCGGGCGCGACCCGCTCGGCGTGCGCCCGCCAGGCCTCCAGCGCCGCCGCCGTCTCGGGACCGCCGGTCGCGTCGACCTCACGGCGGGCCTGCTCGATCTCCGCCTCGGCGCGGGCGACCAGGTCGTCGACGTCGGCCCTGCGGGCGCGGATGATCCCGCGTGCCTGCCGGATGTCCTGCCGGACGGCGGCAAGGAGATCAGCGGGCTTGAGCGTCATGGGCTTCCTGCGGCTTCCACGCAGACGACGTCGGACGGATGCTCGGTGTTGCTCGATCTGCAGGCGTGACGTCTACAGCCCCTCGGCGTACTTGTTCGCCTCTTCGATGGCGGCGCCGATCTGGACCTGACACTCCTGCACGCTCTCCACGGCCTGGCCCATCGCGCCCAGCGCGCCGCCCATGGACTCGTGCTCGCTGCCCTGCGCGACCGCGAGCAGGTACTGCAACGCCGCCTCCGCCCTCTCCCCGGCCTGGATGAGCAACTGCACCGCCTGCTCGGCCTCTTCGCCGGCCTGGGCGAGGGCACCCTTCAGCTCAGCCACACTGGCCATGCAACGACCTCCGGAGAATGAGGGATACCCCAATTAAACCGGGGTGCCGCGGACCGGTCCAGTTGGGTTCACGTGGCGTCCGCGGCGCGTCTTCCTGCCGGAATACGCCCGCTCCGGCGTCTTCCGCGACCCTCGCGACGGCCCGCGCCGACGCCGCGAACGACACCGTCGCCGGCGGGCCGCCCGACCGGCGGCACCAGCACCCGCACGCCGCCCGAACGCTCCGCCACACTCCGCCCGAACCGCTCCGCCTGCGCTCCGCCCGAACCGCACCTGCGCTTCGCATGCACTCTGCTGCTCGCGCGGGCGCACCGTGCAACGCCCGGCGCGTCAGCGGACGTGGACGACGTCGCCCGCACTGAAGGCGCGCACACCTTCGGCGCCGGCCACCAGCAGCCGCCCGTGCTCGTCGACGCCGGTGGCCGTGCCGGTGAACACGTCACCGTCCGGGAGCTCCACCCTGACCTGCCGGCCCGCCGTCGCGCACACCTGCTCGTACGCCTCCCGCAGCGCCCGCTCGCCGGCCTCCCGCTTGAACTCGGCGTACACGGCGGCCAGGCTTCGCAGGATGGCGCGCAGCACCGGGTCGCGGTCGGCGGGGGCACCCTCGATCGCCAGGGAGGTCGCCATCGGCGCCGGCAGCTCGCTCGCGCGCAGGCCGACGTTGAGCCCGATGCCCACGACCACCGCGTCACCGGCGCGCTCGGCCAGGATCCCGGCGAGCTTCCGGTCACCGATGAGCACGTCGTTCGGCCACTTCAGCGCCGCCTCGGCCATCCGGCCGCGCGGAACGCCCTCCAGCTCGGCGAACCCGCGCAGCGCCCGTACGACCGCCAGACCGGTCAGCAGCGGAAGCCAGGCCAGCCGCGCCGTGGGAACGCCGGGGCGCAGCAGCACCGAGAACGTCAGCCCGGAGCGCGGCGGCGCGGTCCAGGTCCGGTCGAGGCGGCCGCGGCCGGAGGTCTGCGCCTCGGCGACCAGCACCAGGCCCTCGTCCGCGCCCTGCCGCGCCAGCGCGGCCAGGTCGGCGTTGGTGGAACCGGTCTTCGCCACGACCCGGATCTCCCGCCACAACCCGCCGGGACGGACGAGCGCGCGGTTCAGGGCCCGCTCGTTCAGCGGCGGCCGGTCGAGACGGGTGTACGGCGATCCGCTCACCCGCCCAGCCTAAGGGCCCGGCGTGGAACCGGGCCCGCCCGGCCGTCCCGTGCGGCCGCGCCCGCGTAGCGGGCTGCCGTCAGGTGGCAGCCGGATGTGATCGGCGACGGCGAGGTGATCGCCCGGCGGCCCGAGGCGCCTCGCGACGGCTCCCGGTGTCCGGCCGCGTCAGCGCGGGGTCTTACCGGAGACGCCGACGCCCAAGTCGAACTCGCGGTAGACGCGCGCCCAGAAGCCCTCGCGGAGCCAGTCGCGGGCCTCCTTGTAGGGTCGCAGCGAGTGCCCGAGCTCCTTCTCGCCCTCGATCAGCAGTTCCTTGTCGATGACCGTGGGCAGGAGCGGCCCGGGCAGCAGGTCGCGGATGTTGTCGCGGCCGCGGGTGAGGATCCACTTGTGCGCGATGTGCTCGCCGATCTCCTCGACGCGGTCACGGCTCGGGCCGAGCTTGGCGACCGACCCGGTCTGCACCGTGTGCGCGCGGACCGGTGGCGGCGCGGGCTTGGGCCGGGAGCCGAACACCGCGGTCGGCGAGGGGATGGGCGGCGTGACCGGCGCCTCGGCGGCCGCCTCGCGCGAGGTGTCGAGGGTGAAGTAGGGCTTGACGAAGTCGGCGTGCACGACGTCGACGGTGTCGGACTCCCAGATGAGCCGCTCGGCCTGGTTGGTGCCGTACGGCGGCTCGACCCCCCACAGATGGATGATGACGCCGTACGTCTGCGCGGCCTCCACCGCCGGGACCATGTCCTCGTCTCCGGCGATGAGGATCGCATCGGTGACGGCGCCGTGCCGGGCGAGCGTCTCCAGGTCTTCGCGGATCTGCGCGTCGACGCCCTTCTGCTGGTTGTGCTTGTTGAGGTTCCCGAGCCTGAGCTTGACCCGCGGCAGCGGTGCGACGACCCGCTGGTCGATCGTGGGGACGCGGTCGCGCGCCGCGTCGAACCAGTAGATGCGCAGCAGCTCGCGCCGGCCGCACATGCAGTCGGCTGCACGGTCCGCGATCGCCTTGATCAGCCCTTCGGCGTCGACGCGGTAGGAGCGCCGTGAGGAGACGCCGAACAGCAGGTCACCGGCTGCGGCGTACAGGTACCCGACGTCGACGAGTATGGCGTAGCGCGGCAGCGGTGTGGGATAGGGCTCAGGCTCGCGAACAGTCATCACCTATGACTTTAGGTGAAGATCAGCTCGCCGTCCCGGGTTGTGCTCGCTTTCCGCCCGCTCAGAGGTCCTTTCGCATGTGAACGGTGCGCGCTCCATCGACGACATCCCGGCCGGTCTCGCGGTAACCCAGGGATTCGTACAGCCCGATATTCGAGATCATCTTCTCGTTCGTGCAGAGCCGCAACGCCGGGAGCCCGAGCGACCGGGCGCGGAACTCGGCGAACGCCATGAGGCGCCGCCCGAGCCCGCGACCCTGACGATCCGGGCGCACCGCGACATTCTCGACGAGCAGCGCGTCAGGCTCGGCCACGAGCACGATCACTGCGTCCGGCTCGCCGTTCTCCAGCACGTGCACCCGGCCCTGCGCGATGAGCCGCGCGTAGTCGGCGACCATGGGCAGCGGCTCGACGCCGATGACCGGCACCCACGGGTCGTACGCGGCCTTGACGATCGCCTCCACCGCCGTCTGGTCGGCGCTCTCGGCAAGCCTGATTCCCATGCCCCTACCCAACCGCCCGTCTCCCCGGAATCATCCCATATCGGGATCAACCAGCATCGGGTCAGCCCGTGTTCTGCAGGCCCGCCGCGACGCCGGCCGCCGCCAGCAGCAGGAGGTTCTCGATCCCCCCACGGTCGGCGTCGTCCGGCTCCCCGGCGCGCAGCTCCTGCAGCGCGCGCAACTGCAGGTGGGACAGCGCGTCGACGTACGGGTTGCGCAGCTCCACAGCGCGCGACAGCACCCTGCGGTTCTCCAGCAGCCGCGTGTGCCCGGTGACCTCCAGCACGAGGGACCGGGTGCGGTCGTACTCGGCCAGCACCGCCTCGGTCAGTTCTGGCCGGTCACCGAGGCGCAGGTACCGCTCGGCGATCGCCCGGTCGGTCTTGGCCAGGCTCATCTCCGCGTTGTCCAGGAGCGAGGCGAACAGCGGCCACGACCGGTACGCCTCGCGCAGCGCCGGAACGTCGCCCGCGGCGGCCAGGCCGCTGCCCAGGCCGTACCAGCCCGGCAGGTTGACGCGGGTCTGCGTCCAGGAGAACACCCACGGAATGGCCCGCAGGTCGTCCAGCGAGGTCGTGGCCCTGCGCCGCGACGGGCGCGAGCCGAGCCGCAGGTTGGAGATCTCGTTGAGCGGGCTGACGTGGGCGAACCACTCCGCGAACCCCGGTGACTCGACCAGCGCGCGGTACGTCCGCTCGGCCGCGACGCTGATCTTGTCGGCCAGCGGGCGGAACCGCTCCGCGGCGGCCAGCGCCCGCTCCTGCACGACCGGGGTCGAGGCGAGCAGGATCGCGTTGGTCACCTGCTCGACGTGCCGGCGCGCGATCTCCGCATGGCCGTACCGGGCGAAGATGACCTCGCCCTGCTCGGTGACCTTGAACCGCCCGGCGACCGAGCCCGGTGCCTGCGCCAGCACCGCGCGGTTGGCCGGACCGCCGCCTCGGCCGAGCGCGCCGCCGCGGCCGTGGAACATCGTCAGCTTCACGTCGTGCCGGTTCGCCCACGCCGCGAGCGCGGCCTGCGTGTCGTACAGCTTCAAGGTGGCGGTCGTCGGGCCGAGCTGCTTGGCCGAGTCGGAGTAGCCCAGCATGACCTCCATGCGCCGGCCCGTCTCCAGCAGCCGCCGGCGTACCGGGGCCAGCCGCAGCATGCCGTCGAGCACGGACGGCGACCGGTCGAGGTCTTCACCGGTCTCGAACAAGGGCACCACGTCGAGCACGGGCGCGCGGCCACCGACCGCCGCGGCCTCCGCCAGCTCGTAGACGGCGGCGACGTCGTCGGCCGATCGGGTGAACGAGATGACGTACCGGCGGCAGGCGTCGACGCCGAAACGCTCCTGAACCCACGCCGCCACCCGCAGCGTGTCGAGCACCTCGACCGTCTGCTCGCTCAGCTCGCCACCCGCGCGCACCTCCGCGAGGGCCTTCTCGTGCACGGCCGAGTGCTGGCGGATCTCCAGCTCGGCGAGGTGGAAGCCGAACGTCTCGACCTGCCACACCAGGTGCTGCAGCTCGCCGTACGCCTGGCGCACCGCGCCCGCGGCGACCAGGGAGTCCTGGACCAGGCGCAGGTCGGCCAGCAGGTCGGCCGGCGAGCCGTACGCCATGTCGGCGTTGCGCAGCCGCGTCGCCTTGATCCGCTCCGCGGCGTACAGCAGGAACTGCCGGTGCGGCTCGGCCGGCGACCGCTTCGCGATGTCGGCGACCAGCTCCGGCTGGGCCGCCCGCGCCGCGGCCAGGGCACCGCGCAGCGCGCCGGACGGCGGGGTGGTCGTCTCGTGCACGGTCAGCGTGCGGCCGATGCGCGTGCAGGCGTTCTCCAGCGCGCGCAGCACGTGGTCGGCCTGGATCCCGATCGCCTCCCGCGTGATCTGCGCGGTGACGTACGGGTTACCGTCGCGGTCGCCGCCGATCCAGCTCCCGAACCGCACGTACGCCGGCGCCAGCGGCGGGCGGGCGCCGGTGTCCGGAGCCAGCGCCGTGTCCAGCGCGCGGTAGATCACCGGCACCGTGCGAAACAGCGTCTCGTCGAACATCGCCATCGCGGTGCGGACCTCGTCCAGCGGGTCCGGCTTCGTGCGGCGCAGCTGGGAGGTGCGCCACAGCAGGTCGATCTCCTCCCGCAGCCGCCGCGTGGTCTCGTCGCGCTCGCCGCTGCCCGCACGCGGGTCGTCGAGCTCCTTGAGCAGCGCGCTGATCCGCAGGATCGCGGTGACGACGGCGCGCCGCCGGGCCTCCGTGGGGTGCGCGGTCAGCACCGGGTGGAACCGCAGCTCGCCGAGCAGTTCGCGGACGCGGTCGGCGCCGATCTCCGCCACGGCCGCCGCCAACGACTCGCGCGGCGGCTCCTCTCCGGTGTCGCGCGCGCGGAGCGTGCGGATGCGCTGGTGCTCTTCGGCGAGGTTGGTCAGGTGGAAGTACACGGTGAAGGCGCGGGCCACCAGCTCGGCGCGGTCGATCGGCCAGCCGCCCACGATCGCCGCGACGTCGTCCGTGCTGGTCTCACCCCGGCGGGCCGAGATCACGGCATGACGCAATGACTCGACGTCGTCCAGCAGGCTCTGCCCGCCGTACTCGACGAGGACCTGGCCGAGCAGGGAGCCCAGCAACCGGACGTCACGGCGCAGCGGCTCGGGCATCTCCTGGCGAGCTGAGTTTCGGGTCGACACGGCTTCAGGGTAGTTCGTTCCACCTAGCGGATCAGATCCGTCTCACCTGCTGAGATACCGCCGGCGCGCCGCGTTCCGGCACGGCCACGGAGACGTACGCGAACGTGCGGAAAGGCGCGGAGAGGTTGGGAGAGGTGGGGAGAGGAATGGTGCGGAGGAACGTGCGGAAGGCACGGAGACACGCGCCGCGCGAGAGCCGATCCGGTCGCGGAGACCGGGTACCGGCGACGCGCCCGCCGTACGCGCCGCCCGGCATCGCGGCGCGCGAAGGGGCTGGTTACCCTGTGCCGCATGGCCACGCACGCGCCCGAGCCACTGCCGGCAGACGAGATCGACATCCACACCACCGCAGGCAAGATCGCGGATCTGGAGCGCCGTCGCTACGAGGCCGTCCACGCAGGCTCGGCACGCGCCGTCGAGAAACAGCACGCCAAGGGCAAGATGACCGCACGCGAGCGGGTCGACGCGTTCCTCGACGAGGGGTCGTTCGTCGAGTTCGACGAGCTGGCGCAGCACCGCGCGCACGGCTTCGGCGTCGAGAAGAACCGCCCGTACGGCGACGGCGTCGTCACCGGCCACGGCACGGTCGACGGCCGGCCCGTCGCGATCTTCTCCCAGGACTTCACCGTCGCCGGCGGATCCCTCGGCGAGGTGTTCGGCGAGAAGATCGTCAAGGTGATGGACCATGCGCTGAAGGTCGGCTGCCCCGTCATCGGCATCAACGACTCCGGCGGAGCGCGCATCCAGGAGGGCGTGGTCGCGCTCGGGCTGTACGCGGAGATCTTCAAGCGCAACACCCACGCCTCCGGGGTGATCCCGCAGATCTCGCTCATCATGGGCCCGTGCGCGGGCGGTGCGGTGTACTCCCCCGCGCTGACCGACTTCATCGTGATGGTCGACCAGACCTCGCACATGTTCATCACCGGACCCGACGTCATCAAGACGGTCACCGGCGAGGAGGTCACGTTCGAGGACCTCGGCGGCGCGCACTCCCACAACACCAAGTCGGGTGTCGCGCACTACCAGGCCTCCGACGAGCAGGACGCCATCGACTACGTCAAGACGCTGCTGGCCTATCTGCCGTCGAACAACCTGTCCGACCCGCCCGCGTGCGACGTCGTGGCACCGCTCGGGGTCACCGCCGCGGACGTCGAGCTCGACACGCTCATCCCGGACTCGCCGAACCAGCCGTACGACATGCACACCGTCATCGAGCACGTGCTGGACGACGGCGAGTTCCTCGAGGTGCACGCGCTGTTCGCGCCGAACATGGTGTGCGGGTTCGGCCGGGTCGAGGGGCACTCCGTAGGGATCGTGGCCAACCAGCCGATGCACTTCGCGGGCACGCTCGACATCGACGCGTCCGAGAAGGCCGCCCGGTTCGTCCGTACCTGCGACGCGTTCAACATCCCCGTGCTCACCTTCGTGGACGTGCCCGGCTTCCTGCCCGGAACCGACCAGGAGTGGAACGGCATCATCCGACGCGGCGCCAAGCTCCTGTACGCCTACGCCGAGGCGACCGTGCCGCTCGTCACCGTCATCACGCGCAAGGCGTACGGCGGCGCGTACGACGTCATGGGTTCCAAGCATCTGGGCGCGGACATCAACCTGGCCTGGCCGACCGCGCAGATCGCGGTGATGGGTGCTCAGGGCGCGGTCAACATCCTCTACCGGCGCGAGCTGGCCGCCGCCGACGACCCCGACACGCGACGGGCCGAGCTGGTCACCGAATACGAGGACACGCTGGCCAACCCGTACATCGCGGCCTCGCGCGGCTACGTCGACGCGGTGATCAAGCCGTCGGAGACGCGGACGCAGGTGGTCAAGGCGCTGCGGGCCCTGCGCGACAAGCGCAAGACGCTGCCGCCGAAGAAGCACGGGAACATCCCGCTGTGACCGGCGGCTGGCGGCCTGCGGGGCCGGCCCGGCCGGCGCGCCGCAGGGGCGGCCCGGTCGGCGGCGGGGCGCCGTCCCGGCGCGCTCGAGCGTGCGACCCGGCTGCGGATCCGCGCAGACGGATGGTACGGAGGAGTCCGGCATGAGCGAACGCCCGTTTCTGCGGATCGTCAACGGCGACGCGTCACCGGAGGAGATCGCCGCGCTCGTCACCGTGCTGACGGCGCGGGCGTCCGCCGCCGCGGCGGCGGGCACCGCCCCGGTGCGCACCGCGCCGGTGCCGCGTTCGGCGTGGGCCGACCACTCACATCGCCTGCGCACGCCCCTGCCGCACGGCCCCGGCGCCTGGTGCCGCAGCGCGCTTCCCCGCTGACCTGCCCGCCTCCGGCATGGGTGCGCGGGCCGGGCGTCGCACCCTGCGCCGGCCTCGCGCGCTCTGACACGCGTGAACGACGGGCGACGGCCGTCCTGGAGGGAACGAACGACGGCGGAGGCCGGTCGCGCGGCCGCGGCCCGGACGACGGACGGGCCGCACGCCCCGACGACGCCGGTCCGCGCAAGGCTGAAGCCGCCACGGCCCGTACATCCCGACGACGCTGGTCCGCGCGAGGTGGAAGCGGCCGCCGCAGGGCGCGGCGGGTTTTCCACAGATTCTGTGGTGGACCGCGGCCGGTGTTGCGCGGTCGGTACGTTCCGAACGTGTGCTCGGCTGGTGCTCCGTCGTCAGCCCGTGCCCTGGAGCTGATCCGGGCCGGGCTGGCCGCGCTGGCCGCCGACGACATCGGCGCTCGCGATGCTCCCGAGCTGGGAGAGGAGTGTGCCGACATCATGCGGGCCGTCGGCGAACTGCAGATGCAGGCGGCCCGACGCCTCGCGCGGTTCGACGCGGCGCGCGGCCCGGCGCGCGACCACACGCACTCCGTGGCCGGATGGCTCGGGCTTCGGTGCCGGCTGCGGCCTTGGGAGGCCGGGCAACTCGCCATGACGGCCAGGCGTCTGCACCTGCTCGGCGACACAGTCGCCGCGTTCACCGCCGGAGAGATCGAGTTCGGTGATGTGGAGACGATCGCCGAGGGCATCGACCGCGCCGCCGACACGATGACGGACGATTGGCCTCCGGAGCGGATCGCCGCGGCCGCGCAGCCGATCCTCCTCGAGGCGGCCCCACGGGTGACGCCCGGTCAGTTGCGCAAGGTGGCGTGTCGAGTCGCGATCGCGCTCGACGGCGACAGCACGGAGCGGCGGCGCCGACAGATCGATCGGCAGGCATTCTTGAACATCGGGCAGACCATCAGCGGCGTCGGCGTGCTGCGCGGAGAGCTCGGCGCGGCCGATCTCGCGATCGTGGAGAAGACGATCGACGCTTTCGGTCCGCTTCCCCACCCCGATCGGCCGCGCTGGGCCAACGCCGCCGGCAAACGCCGCCTGCAGGGGCTGGTCACCGCGTGCCAGGTCGCGTTGCGCGCCGCAGGCCGACACGGCTACCGCGAGCGCGGCGGCGCGCCGGTCCGCGTGCACGTGATCGTGAGTGCGGCCACGGTCGATCCGCACGTCCCGGCGACCCAGGCACCGCCGGGGCGCACCGAGTACGGCACCGTCCTCTCCGCCGCAGAGGTGCGGGAGATGATCGAGCGTCACCGGGCACGAGTCACCGAGATCACCCTCGGTCCCGATGGCCGGGTCGCCGACCGGTTCACCGCTGACGGACAGCCACTGAACTGGGGACGCACCCGCCGCTTCTTCACCCCCGCCCAGCGGGACGTCTTCCTGGCGGTATACGCAACGTGCGCCGCCGAAGGGTGTGACCGGCCACCGGCCTGGGCCGACATCGACCACAAGCAGGCGTGGGCGGACGGCGGGCGCACCGACCTCGACAACGGGCAACCCCTCTGCAGATGGCACAATCGCCACAAAGAGCACCTTCGCCAACGCGCGGATGGGAGCCCGCGACGGCCCGATCCGGAATCGCCCGGGGGACCGACCAGCCCTGGATCACACCCAGGGCCTCCCGGTCCGCAATCACGCTCACGGCCCGGCGATCCGGCGTCAGGTTCAGGACCTGCTGCCGTGGCACCCCGCCCGGAACCCACCGACCGGGACCCGGGGCCGGACACGGCCGGTCCCGGACCCGGTGATCCACCGCCACCCGACACTTGATCACGCTGTACTTGATCACGCTGTGCGCCCGCAGGACAGATGCCGCCCTCGGCTTCCGTCCCGTCCCCGGCCGGCGACCCGATCAGCCGGTGCCTTCGACGGCGATGCCGCGCCACTGCGGCATCAGCTCGTCCACCAGCGCCTCCGTCTCCGGCTGCAATTGAACGGCGTACGGATCGGCGTCGGCCCGCGCGCGCAACTCGTCCACGACGTTGGCGACCTGCGCCTGGTCGCCGGTGGCGTGGGTGGCGCGCAGCAGGTCCCGCCACAGGCCTTCATCGTCGCTCGCGAACCGCAGCCCGGCCCGCGCGGCCACCACGGCGCCTCGGGCGTCGCCGTCATCGAGACGCATGAGAACGAGCCGGTGCGCGACGTCGGCGATCCGGGCCGTCGCCTCGTACTCCAGGTCCTCCGTCGCCAGCCATCCGTACCTGCCGCGCGGCCGATCCTCCATGAGCCGGCCGCGGACAAGCTCGAGCGCATAGGCGAGGTAGGCCGTCTCCGACGCGGGCTCGGCTGCGGAGCGCCACACGAGCCAGCGGAACACCTCCCAGTCGACCCGCACCTCCGAACCCAGGCGGATCCGGCCGCGCTCGTCGTAGTACAGGTTGGGACGGCCGCGCGAGTCGCGCCCCAGCCAGTCGGCGACCCGCGCCACCGTGGCGTCGCGCACGCTCGCCGACACCCCGCGCGGCCAGACCGCGCCGGCCAGCACCGTGGGGTGGACTCCCTCGGGATGGGTCGCCAGGTACACGAGGACCTCGGTGCACAGCGCCCGCCGGCTCTCCTCGACCGTTCCGGGGGCATCGACCTCGATCGGGCCGAGCAGCCGGATGTCGACGGCGGGCCGGACCTCGCCGAGCCGAGGCGGCGCCGCCGGCTCGTCGTCGATGCCGCCGTACGGGACGCCGTCGGTGCGCCCGGCGGTACGGAACAGCTCCACCACGGCGCGATAGTGCCGCTCGGGCACGAGCTGTGCCTCCACGTCGAAGCCGAGCACGCCGACCCGCAGCCGGCCGTCGGCCGAGACGTCCCATGTCCAGGCCGCGCCGGGGGCCTCTCCCGCGACGATGTAACCGGCGGCCATCTGCCGGCCCGTCCGGGCCAGCGCGACGAGCCGTTCCGCCTCATCCGGACTCGGCGGCTCGGCCATGATCAGGTAGTGCGGCATCCACGCCTCGCCGAAGACGCCGCGGCAGCGTCCGGTCAGAACGGAGTCGGCGCCTGAGGCCGCCAGCGCCTGGCGTACCTCTTCGGTTCTGCCCTCCAGTTCGGGCAGCGCCTCGGCGAGCGAACGCACGGCGCGGATCCGGTCGGGAGCCACCAGAGACAGCTCCTCGCCGAACCCGACCAGCGTGATCCGCATGTGATCGGACCAGCGGTTCGTGGCGAGCTCGACGGCGACCGCCGCCAGCACGGCCCGGCGCACGTCGTCCGGGCCGTGCACAGCGATCAGCCCGTGCGCGGCCTCCAGGTCGACGAGGATCCGGCCGGTGTCGTTCGTGCCGATGGAGACGAGGCCGGGGTAGGGCGCCAGGACGTCGGCGACCTCCGATGCGGACACGCCGGCGAGGGCGGTCGCGGCCAACCGCCACACCTGCCCGTTGTCGTATTCCTGCCATGGCTCCGGTGGGTTGCGATCCGCCGGGGCGATCCACAGGTCCAGGCCGTCGGCACCGAGATGCACCCCGTACACGGTCGGCAGCGTGCGTCCTTCCTCGGCGAGGGCCTTGGAAAGCCGCCGGAGCCCGAGGTCGAGCAGCCGCGTCGCCTCGGTGTCGGCGCCGATCCGCAGGGCCTGCTCGGCCAGGGCGGCCTCATCCGGCGGCCGGGGGACCATCGTGCCGAACGCCCGCCGCCACAGCTGTTCCCGGCGCCGCCGCCCCAGGACCGCGAGCAGGCCCGCGGCGAGCAGGGAGGCCACGGCCAGTTCCTCCGGCCAGCCGAAGGCGGGCTGCTCGGCGGGTGCCGGCCGGCCGTGCTCCCCCGGGAGCCGTTGCGGTCGTCCTGTCGCCACGTCCGGCGAGTCGGCTCCCTGGCCGGGGCGTTCGGAACCCCCGCCGGGGCGTTCCGAGCCCGTCCCCTGAGGGCGGGAGCCGGAATGTTCGGATCCGGTACCCGGCCGCCCGGAGTGTGCGGATCCCGGATGTCCCGGACGCGCGCCCGGTGGCGCGGGCTGCGGCCGGGGATGTGCGGACGCCCCCGGCGACCGCGGGTGCGCGGGCGGCCGCAGGGAGCCGGCGTGTTGGGGGAAGGCTCCGTGCCGCTGCTGTGGGCCCTCGTGTCTTCCTGGCCGCTCGCCGGCGTGCGACCGGCCTACCGGCCCGGCGTTCCCCGGCCTTCCCTGCGCCTCGGACCGCCCTGGCAGAGGCTGCTGCGGCTGCGGTGCGGGTCGCGACGTCCCGTAGCCCGGGAGGGGCACATCCGGCCCCTGCGAGTGCGGTACGCCATGCTCGTGCCGCCCGTCGTGCGGTCCCTGGTCGACGATCTCGACGTGGACGGCGTCGGCCGGCATTTCCAGCACCCATCCCGGGCGGATGAGGCTCGCCATGGTGAGACGGGTGCCGTCCGGTTGCACCTTGCCCTTGTTCAGCGCGTAGATCTCCCGGTACCGACGCCCGTCGCCGAGACACTTCTCGGCGATCTCCCACAGGCTCTCGTGATGCCGCCCCGCCGGTGGTCGTACCCGGTAGATCTTGCGGACGGCGTTCTTCTCCATCAGCGTCGGCGCGGGATTTTCGGTGACGGGGGTCGGGGCCGGGCCGGCGTAGCCGGCCCGCTCCGCGTGTTCCACCGGGCGCGGTCCCGGCAGCTCGTTCACCTTGACGTGCGTGGCCCGCGGGGCGGTCAGCGCCGGCATCACCGCCGTGGTCGCGGTGAACAGCAGCAGCGCGGCGACGACGAGCCGGTGCGCGAGAGCCTGCGGTCCGCCCGCGAGAGGCACCCGGATCGGCACGCCCACGCCGCGTATGCCGGCGTACGCCTCGACGAGCACGCAGACGGTCAGTTGCAGCCACGCGAGCCAGACGATGATGAGGAGGATGTGCATCAGCGCGGTGGCGTCCAGCCGCTGCCTGAGCATCTCCATCGACGGCGGACGGCGTGGAACCGGCGAGCCGAAGAACGTGTACAGCGCGAACGGCACGCCCACCAGCAGCGCCGCGATCGCGGCCAGCGCGAGCATTCCGGCGAGGACGTCACCGGCGCTGCGGGTGCCGTGCGCGTGGACGGGCTGCCGCCGGATCGCGCTCATCGGCCGCTCACATTCCTCGATCGCTCCGCGGCCCGCGGCCACGCGACGGCGGCCGGCCGCCCGGATGCTCGGCCGTTCATATGCCCTCCTGCGGATGGGCCGACGCCGCCGACGTCAGCGTAAAGTCACTGAAGCCGGGCACGATGCTGAGCAGCCGGAGCCGTACCTTGATCTGCACGGTGACCCGGGCGGTCTGACCACCCTCGATCGCGCACTTCGGCCGCCCGCTCACCTCCGGATACGTGCGCACGATGCGGTCGGCGCGCAGGCAGGCACCGCGGGCGTCGGTGATGCGGGCCCGGCCCGTGCTGCGCAGCACGTTCGGGTCCACGTCGTCCGCTGCGGCGCGCGCCGCCTCCTCGGCGATGTCGGCGGCGCGCTGGCGCGCGTGGATGGCCAGTCCGCCGTCGACGAGGAGCCCCGCCAGTACGATCACGAAGAGCGCGAAGATCGTCGTGAACATCGCCACGGTCCCGCGGTCGGGTTCGGTGGCGGCGCGTCGGCGCACCGATGCCCTCACGGCACGACCCTTCTGAGCGTGTCGATCGGCGCGGTAGCCGTGCCGGTCAGTGTCTTGGAGGCGGAGAACCCGACGAGCGACAGGCCACCCAGGTCGGCGCGGCACCGCACGGTGACCGTCACCTGGCCGCCCCGCCCCCAGTGGCTGAGATCGACGTTCGTTCGCGGCCCGCCCTGGCACCACCGCTTCTCGCCGTTGATGACCGCCGCGACGGCATCGTCCGCCTCGACGCGTGCGCCCTGTGGCGTACGCGCGATGGAGGCGGCCCGCGCAGCGTCGTGCGCCGCACCGTCGACCTGGCTCTGCGACTCCACGATCCGGCCGAGCCCGACCATCATCATCATGAAGGCGATCAGCAGCGGGGTCAGGATCGCCAGCTCCAGCGCCATCGTGCCCGCGTCCGACCGTCCCGCCGTGTCCACGCGTCCCGGCGCGTCCATCGGAACGCACACGGGCCCCGCGATGCCTCTCCGGCGGGCAACGCCTCCCCGGCGGGCGATGGGCGTCCCCACCGTCCGTCCGGTCTCCCGCGCACCGGCCGTTCTCATGGTCGCGGCTGGTCCTGGCATGTGGTGCCCGCTCCGACGTCGGGCCGGTAGCACTCGATCGGGCCACCGGACCGCTGGCTGACATGGAAGGTGAGGAACGGTACGACGCGCACGGCCGTGCCGGTCACGGTGACCCAGCGCCGATTGCGGTCACCGCCCGCCTGCGGGACCACCTCGGTCAGCAGCGCCGGTCCGATGCGCTGGACGTACTCACGCGCCGTCGCCTCCGCCGCGCCCTTCCAGTCGCCGCGGCCCTGCTCGCGTGCGACCCTGGCGCCCGACTGGGCGGCGGCCAGCGCGACATGCCGGGCGTGGTACACCATGGCGAACTGGACGACGAGCAGGATGACGAGCAGCAGGATCGGGGTCAGTAACGCGAGTTCGAGCGTGCTGGCGCCGCGGTCCGGCGCGGAGGCGCCGCGCCGTCCGCCCACGGCCCCGCCCGCCGATCCCGTGATCACGCCGGCGTCCCCGGAGGTGGTTCGGATTCCCGGCGGGTCCTTGGACGGGCCACGGCACGCCAATTTCGGCAAGCCATAATCGGCGAATGAAACTCGCTGGAATTGACTAATTCGGCCAACGCCATTCGCACCACGGGAACGCCGATCAGACACGCTTCCGCGCCGCCCGGCGAACAGTGTCCGCAGAGGGCCGCCGCACCGCCGCAAGTTCATCGCGGAACAGGCGTCGCCGACTCTGAAGCTGGAGATCCTCAAGCGTTTCCTCTGCCTTTCGGTGGCCCTGCGCGCGGATGCTGTCCCATCCGATTCCAGCATCATAAAGTCCGGCCGTTTCGCCTGAGCGACCTTCGGATGTCAAGCGCGCTCATGACCGCATACGGCATGGTCCCGCGACATCCGGCGGCCGAGCGCGCCGGCGGCGACGCCGACGCCGACGGCATGAGGGAAGATCGTCCGCATGCGAGCGGCCCTGTCCACCTGGTCGCCAAGAGGAGGGAACCTCAGCCGCCGGGGCCGTTGTCCACATTGATCTTGTTGGCCGCCGCCCGGACCCTCCGGTAGATCACCCAGCCGATGGTGATGGCGATGAACGCCAGGATCCCGGTGATGATCGCCCACTCGATCGCCGAGGCTCCGCGCGATCGGCCGGGTTCGTCGCGCAGGCGCTGGATACGCGCCTCGACGTGGGTCCGGGCGTAGACGACGAGGGGGTCGTTCATCGGATTCAGCCACTGCATGGAACACCTCGGGAGTCGGGCACAGGGTCGGGGGACGGATTCGCGCCCATCACGTGGTGACCACCCGCATCACCGCCGGATAGGCCAGAAAGATCAGGAAACCGGCACACAGGAGGAGCTGCGCGACCAACATCGACTGCGACTTCTCACCCGCCCTTCCCTCCATGTCCGACAGCTCGCGGCTGCGCATGCCGGCGGCCCTCGCGGCGAGCGACTGGCGTACCTTCGCACCGTCGTCGGCGACGAGGGTCAGTGCGGCCGACAGGTCGCGGAGCTCGTCGACGTTGACCTCCTCGCCGAGCCGGCCGAGCGCCTGCCAGGGCGTCATGCCGGTGATGCGGGCGTTGGACAGGGCGTCGCGGATGCGCCGCATGGCCCAGCCGTTGCCGACGTTCGCGGCGGTCATCAGGGCCTCGGGTACGCCACGCCCGCCGGCGAGGTTCATCGCCACGAGGTCAAGGAAGGCGCTGACGGCGTGCCGGAAGTCGCGCCGGCGCGCGGCCGCCTCCTGGCGCAACTGGAGGTCGGGAAGGAGGAAGAACACGACCGCGAAGAAGATCCCGAGCCAGACCGGGACGGCGACGCCGAGGCCGAGCAGCGTGAAGTATCCGGCCAGGACCGGGATGAACACCAGCGCCGCCGTCGCCAGCAGGAACTTGGTGGCGAGGAACGCCTCGAAAGAGCGGTCCAGCAAGGCCAGGTCGGCGCGTACCGACCGTTGGTGCCACCCGCGCGCCTCGTAGAAAGCGGCCAGCGACCGGCCGATGCGGGCACGCATCCCGGTGACGCGGCCTGCGGTCGCGGCGATACGGCCGGCCGGCTCCGATTCGCCCCGCCTGCGGGCGGCGTCGAATGCGGCGAGACGTGCCGCCAGCCCGGGGCGTGGCGGGAACAGTGCGCGGAGGAGCAGGTAGACGCCGAGGCCGAAGAACGCCCCGGTGAGCATCGCGGCGGTCATCGCGGGCCTCCGTTCGCCGACGGGTCCGGGCCGGCCGCCGGCCCCGAACCGCTCCCCGAGCCCTGGCCGGCCGCCGGCCCCCACCCGGCTCCCGACCCGGCCCCAGGCCCCGGACGGGACGCCGGACCGAGGCGTGGCCCCGGACCGGCGTCCGCCGCACCGGGCACGGGCGGGCCCTGCCAGCGCGCGACGGTCTCGGGAACCTCGGCCGGGACGCCCGGCACGCCGGCGCGGCCGGTCTCAGCCGAGGTGAGGAAGCGCTGCGGCATCTCGTAACGCGCGAGCCGTCGCAACCAGAGGAACCCGAGCGCGAACAGCCCGACGACGACGGCGAGCACCAGCTGCCCCGTGACGGAGTCGTAGGTCGCCACGTACGATCGGTTGAAGACGGCGAGCAGGAGCGCCGTACCGACCGATACCCCGACGACGATCTGGACGCTGCGCCGGGTCGTACGGCGGTTCGCCTCGACGCGGCGCCGCATGTCCAGCTCGGCGCGGGAGGAGGCGGCCAGCGCGCCGAGCATGTCGCGCAGGCCCGGCCCGCGCAGCCGGGCGTTCAGGATCAGCGCCGCGACGACGAGGTCGGCGGACGGGTCGTCGAGGTCGTCGCCAAAGCGCCGTAGCGCGTCGGCGAGCGGCACACGCGTGTGCAGCCGGTCCACGAGGGTGCGGACGTGCGGCTGCAGCACGGGGGCGACGGCGCGCAGCGACGACGGGATCGCCTGTTCGAGGCCGACCGCGCCGGCGATGGTGTCGCGCAGCGACTCGGTCCAGGCGGCGAGCGCCTCGAGCCGGGCCATCGCGCGGCGCTCGTCCGCGGCTCCGCCGCCGAAGGTGTTCCAGCCGAGGACCAGCAGGCCGCTGCCGATGCCGGCGACCGGCCACCGGGTGAGGATGAGGGCGGTGACACCCACGATGACGGCCGTGCCGGTGCGCGTCGTCAGGGTGCGCAGCAGCTCCTCGCGGCTCCGCCTGGACGACCTGCCGGGCCGGGGCCGGACGCCGCGAACGACGATGAGGAGGAGGAGGAAGACGCCGCCGCCCGCGAGCGCGCCGGCGAGGATCGCCAGCGGCACGGTCAGGTCGCCCGCTCCGAACCCGCTCACCAGGCCGCCCCGTGGGCCGGGTCGTAGCCGAACGGGACGAGCTCGCCGGCGCAGGCGATGGGCGCGGCGGGCACGGCGACTCCGTCGGGCCCCGGTTCGAAGATCTCGCTGGAGAGCACCCTGCCGTCGCAGCCGGTGACCTCGCGGATGCTGGAGACGAACCGCCGCAGGGTGCCGCCATGGGCGTAGTCGTTGCGCTTCTCGATGAACACGACAAAGTCGATGGCGCCGGCGATGAGCATGTGCGTGGCCTCGATCGGCAGACGCTCGTCGGACTGCAGCGCATAGGTCGCGATGCGGTTGAACACCTCCCACGAGGAGTTCGCGTGGATGGTGGACAGCGAGCCGTCGTTGCCCTGGGTCATCGCGTTGAGCATGGTGACGATCTCGTCGCCGAGCACCTCGCCGACGATGACGCGGGAGGGGTTCATGCGCAGCGAGCGGCGTACCAGCTCGGCCATCGTGATGCGGCCCTGGCCCTCGGAGTTGGGCAGCCGTTCTTCGAGCGCGACGACGTTGGGGTGCAGCTCGGGGAACTGATCGAGGCCCAGTTCCAGCGCGCGTTCGACGGTGATGAGGCGCTCGGCGGGCGGGATCTCGTTGGCGATGGCCCGTAGCAGCGTCGTCTTGCCCGCGTTGGTCGCCCCCGCGATCATGATGTTCTTGCGCGCCGCGACCGCGGCCCGCAGGAACCGCCCGATCTCCGGGCTGAGCGTTCCATTGCCGACGAGGTCGGACAGGAACACCTTGCCCAGGCGCGCCCGCCGGATGGACAGCGCGGGCCGGACGGTCACGTCCATGACCGCCGACAGCCGGGAGCCGTCCGGCAGCCGCAGGTCGAGCTGCGGGTTGGCGGAGTCGAAGGGCCGGCTCGACAGGCCACTGTAGGCGGCCAGGATCTGGATCAGCTCGACGAGCTCTTCGTCGGAGTCGGCAACGGGTTCGGCCATGACCTCACGCCCGTCGGCGTAGCCGATGAACACCCGGTCGCAGCCGTTGACGTCGATGTTCTCGATCTCCGGATCCTCCAGGAGCGGCTGGAGCCGGCCGACGCCGAACAGGGCCGCGTGCACGCCCGCGGCGAGCTGCTCCTCCTCTTCGGCATTGGGCGGCCGCCGGCCGGCCGCGATCTCCTCGCGCGCGTATTCCTCGAGCACCTGGCCGATCAGCGCGCGGGCGAACTGGCGTTCGTCCTCGGGCAGCATCGGCGCGACGCCGTTCGCGGCGTCGAGGCGGCGCTGCTCGGCGAGCCGCGCGCCGACCTCCTGCCGTAGTCGCTTAACGAGGCTGTGATCCACCTACCGCTCCCTGCGCTTCGCGCTGCCGCTCACCGCCCGCGGTGCGTACGGCGAGGTCGCCCGCGATCTGGCGGGCCGACCGGATCAGCAGCGACCGGTCCAGCCGCCCGCCCCAGCGGCCTCTGAGCATCTCGGCCCCCTTGGGGTCCAGCGCGAGCCCGCCGAGGACGTGCGCGGGCAGCTTGGCGTTCGCGATGACGCGGCCGACCTCGCCGATCGCGGTGCGGTACTCACGCGGGTCGGCGACGACGACCACGCCGATCGGCGGAGCCGCGTGGCCGCCGAGCTCACCAGCCAGCGCGCCGACGCGTTCGCGCAGGTGGGCGACCTGCTCAAGGGTGGCGCGGGTGAACAGGACGATCACCGACGCCTCCCGGAGCAGGTCGGTCATCGCGGATCCGGCGCCGAGCCGGCCGCAGTCGGCGACGACGTCCACGCCGAACGCGCCGCCCCGTAAGGGGCTCCCCCCGGCGGGCGTCCCGCCGGGGCCGGCCGCCGATGCTCCGCTCGCGGACGGCCCTCCGATGAGTTCCGCCGGCCCGCCCGCGCCCGGCCCGCTGACGGCCGGCCCTCCCATATGCCGTTCCTCCGCGCCGGACGCGCCCGCGGCCCGTACCGTGCCGGACGGCTCCACGGACGGGGCACCACCCGGCAGGTCGGCGAAGGCGCGGCCGAGCGGGCTCCACAGCCAGGTCAGCCCCTGCGCCTGCTCGGCGCCCGCGAGCCCGACGAGGACGTCGAGGCCGCCGGCGAGCCGCTGCGTGTGCTCCCAGATCTGCCCGGCGCGCAGCCCGCGACGCGCCGTCGCGGCCAGGCTGAGCAGGCCGCGTGCCGGGTTGAGCATGCCGCCGCCTTCGGCGGGCAGCCGGTAGACCAGGTCACCGCCGGCAGGGTCGCACTCGGCCAGGAGGACGGGGCGCGGCCACACCGCGGCGATGGCGACGGCCGCCGTGGTGACGCCGGGCGCGCCCTTGTCGGCGGCGAGGACGATGAGCGCCATCAGGGCCCGCCCGTCGGGGTGCCGCCCGGCCCCGGTGTGCTGGTACGGTGCGACGGCGCGCGCCGGGTCGTGCGCTGCTGCGGCGTCGGCTGTCCGCTCGTGCCGACGGTGTCGGACGGGCCTGCGGTGTCGGACGGACCGGGGGAGGGCCGGCCGGCCGACGGCTGGACGGCGGGCTGCCGGGTCGCGGCGTGCTTGGCCGACCGGCCGCCCGCCTGGTCGCCCGGAGCGAGGAGCGCCACCGCGACCCCACCCGCCGACGCCGCCTGGGTCACCTGCGGCGCCTCGTCGGTGGGCACGGCCACCGACACCTGCACCTGGTCGCTCTGCACGTCGTTCTGCCCGGGCTCGGCCACGTCGTAGACGGTCGCCACCGGGGCGAGCACATCGCCGGTCTGCGCGGTGTCCTGCCCGCTCGAACCGGCGACAGCGTACACGGCGACGCGGTCGCCGGGCTGGAGGCCGCCCGCGGGCAACTGGCCAGGCTTGAGCGCCAGGCCCACGACGACGGTGCCCTTCGCCACGGTGGAGTCCGAGCTGATCATCCCGTTGGTCAGCAAGGCGCCCTTGACCAGCGTCACCGTCGCGTACGTGCGGGTGACCTGGGCGCGGTACCGCCACGGGATGTAGTCGAGGCCACCGGTCGCCGAGATCTGCACCTCGTCCAACGCGGACGCGGGGATCTGTTGCCCCGCGGCCACCGGCCGGGCGATCCGGATGACCGGCACCCGCTGGCCGCTGACCATCACGAGGTACGCGCTGACCAGCGCACCGCCGACGATGAGCAGGACGGCCAGCGCCGCCATGGCCGGTTTGCGTTCGCGCGGGGGGACCGGGATCCGGTGGCCCGCGGCCACCGCGAGCGACGGCCGCCCGGAGGTGTCGGCGACGCTCTTGCGATCACTGCTCGTCGTCACGGGCTGCTCCGCGAATTCGGGGATTGCGGACTGTCGGCGTTGACGGGGACGCGGCGAACCATCGTTCCGCCGTTACCGTCTCTCGTCAATGCGGAAACGGCGGATTGTTACGCAACGAATCTCACATCCAGTAAGTGATCAAGGAAGGACTCCGGCAGACCCGCTGGAGACGCTACGTGACCGTCTCTATCCTGGTCCGGCAGACGGCGAATCCGGAGGGCCACAATGCGAATCTCGCTCACGGTGTTGACCGATCAAGGTCCCCGTGACGTCGTCGTCAACGGCGAGTCCGATATGACGGTGGAAACCGTTGCCCGATCACTTATCGCGACTTTGAACGCCGGCAATGAGGCTTCCGCCGAAGTCCTGCCGCTGCCCGGCGCCCGCTGGGTCGACGAGACCCCGCACCCGCTGTGGGCCGGTGGCCGCATGCTCGACCCCACCGTGAGGGCGGCCCGCGTCCTGCGCGACGGCGCGCTCGTGGCCGTCGACGCCGCCGGCGCCGCGGCGACCGTGCTCACCGAGCCGGGCGGGATCGTCGAGATCCGCGTCAGCGGCGGTCCCGCGTCCGGCGCCGTGCACCGTCTCGGCATCGGCCGGGCCTGCCTGGGCACCGCCGCCGACGTCGATGTGCGTCTCGACGACTCGTCCGTTCCGCCGCACGCGGTCACGGTTACGGTCGAGTCCCGGCGGGTCACCGTGCGCGGGCACGGCGTCCTGGACGGCGTTCCGCTGGCCGGCACGGTGGAGTGGCCCGTCGGTGGCGTCCTCGCCGTCGGATCGAGCGTGCTCACGCTGGCGGCGCCCACCACGCCGGACGCCCACTTGTCGCCGCTCGGCGACGGAGGGCTCGCCTACGACCGGCCGCCGCGGCCGCTCCGGCCCGTGCCACGCCGCGTGCTCGAAGTGCCGCGGCGGCCGCGCAAGGGCCGGCACGAACGCCTCCGGCTCCTCGTCTCGCTGCCCTTCGCGGCCACCGGCGTGGCGATGACCGTCCTCACCCGGCAGTGGTACTGGCTGCTGATGGCGCTCGCCTATCCCGTCATCCAGGCCGGCGAGTGGATCGGTGACCGGATGTACGGCCGCCGGTCCCACCGCCGCGCGCTGCGCGAGCACCACCGCCTGCGGGCCGAGTTCGACGAGGCCCTCGACCGGTTCCTGCGCGCCGACGAGGCCGAACGCCGCGCCGCCGCCCCCGACCCGGCCGAGGTGCTGCTCACCGCCACCGGCCCGCGCCCGCGCCTCTGGGAGCGCCGCGCCGAGGATCCCGACGCCCTGCATCTCCGGTTCGGCCTCGCCGACCGGCCTGCGCGCATCGAGCTCGTACCCGGCCCCGGATTCGGTCCCGGCGACGGCGAAGAGCCCGTCATGGCGGGCCCTCCGATGGCCCGCCACGTGCCCGTCACGCTGCCCTTGTCCGAGCTCGGCGTGATCGGGCTGTCGGGGCCGCGCGACCGCTCCCGCGCTCTGGCGCGCTGGCTGGTGGCGCAGGCGGCGGTCCTGCACCGCCCCCGCGACCTGGCCATCGTCGTGCTGACCGCGGATCCGGACGGCGCGGAGCACTGGAACTGGGTGCGCTGGCTGCCGCACTGCGCGCCGCGCGAGGGCGAGGAGTGCGTCGCGCTGGTCGGCACCGACCCCGACTCGGTGGCGCGGCGCGTCACCGAACTGGCGATCCGCATCACCGAGCGCCGCCGGGCGGCCGACCGGCGGCCCGGCGGGCTCGCCGGCCCGGGCACGTACGCCCGCCCGTATACGATCCTGCTGGTCATGGACGGCGCGCGGCAGTTGCGCCGCGTGCCCGGGATGCCGCAGGTGCTGTCCGGCGGTCCGGCGGTCGGGCTGTACGCCGTCTGCGTCGACGACGACGAGCGGCTGCTGCCCGAGGAGTGCGCCGCCGTCGCGGCCTGGGACTGGGACCGCCCCACACACGTACGGCTGCGCGGCCGCGGTCTCCAGACCACGGGGCCGGTGCTGGCCGACCAGGTCTCCCCGGCCTGGTGCGACCGGTTGGCCCGCGCGCTCGCCCCCGTACGCGACGTGTCCCGCGATGACGTGGAGTCCGTGATCCCCGGCGAGGCGCGCCTGCTGGACATCCTCGGCATGCCGGCGCCGTCCGCGGCGTACGTGCAGGAGCTCTGGGCGTCGGGCGGCCGCACGACGTCGGTTCCCATCGGTGTCTGCGCCGACGGCCCGTTCTACGTCGACCTGCGGCGCGATGGCCCGCACGGCCTCGTCGCCGGCGCCACCGGCGCGGGCAAGTCGGAACTTCTGCAGACCCTCATCGCCTCGCTCGCAGTCGCGAACCGGCCGGACGAGATGGCGTTCGTGCTCATCGACTTCAAGGGCGGCGCCGCGTTCGAGGACTGCGCGGCGCTGCCGCACGTCACCGGGGTGCTGACGGATCCCGACGGCCATCTCGCCGCACGCGCGCTCGAGTCCCTGGGCGCGGAGCTGCGGAGGCGCGAGGCGGTCCTGCTGTACGCCGGTGCCAAGGATCTCGACGCCTACCACCGGCTGTTCGACGCGGGCGACGCGCGCGCGTCGGCCCGGCTGCCGCGGCTGGTGATCGTGATCGACGAGTTCGCGGTGCCGGCGGGCGAGCCCACGGAGTTCGCCGCCGGCCTCGTCGACATCGGCCGGCGCGGCCGCTCGCTCGGCGTGCACCTGCTGCTGGCCACCCAGCGTCCCGCGGGCGCGGTCACCGCCGACATCCGCGCCGAGACCGACCTGCGCATCGCGCTGCGCGTCACCGACCCGGCGGAGTCGACCGACGTCATCGGCGACCCGGCCGCCGCGGGCATCGCCCGGTCGACGCCCGGCCGGTGTTACATACGGTCCGGCGCGGCCGCCCCGCGGGCGGTGCAGTCCGCGCGGGTCGGCGGGTGCCGTCCCGGCGCTACCGCGGCGGCGCACACGCACGCCGTCGTCCTGCCCTGGGCGGACCTCGGCCGCCCGCTCGCCCATGCCGGGCCCGCCGATGATGCGCCCGCGAGCACCGACCTGCGAGCCCTCGTCGCGGCGGTCCGGGAGGCCGCCGAGCGCACCGGCATCGACGGCGCGCCCCCGCCGTGGCTCGCGCCGCTGCCGGACTCCGTCACGCTGGACGAACTGCCAGCGGTGTTCGCGGACGGCGACGACGTCCCGCCGCTCGCGTTCGGCCTCACCGACGTGCCCGCGGCACGGTCGCGCGGCGCGCTGACCCTCGATCTGGTCGGCGGCGGCCATGTTTACGCCGCCGGGTCGTCCCGGTCGGGACGCTCCACCGTGCTGCGCACGCTCGCCGGCGCGCTGGCCTCGTCCTGCGCGCCCGCCGACGTCCACCTGTACGCGATCGACTGCGGGGCCGGCGCGCTGCTCCCCCTGGTCGCGCTGCCCCACTGCGGCGCGGTCGTCGGCCGGGACCACCCCGAGCGGGTCGAGCGCCTCCTCGGCCGCCTGCACGCGGAGGTCGCGCGCCGCCGCCAGGTGCTGGCGGCGACCGGGTTCGTCTCCCTCGCCGAGCAGCGGGCCGCGGTGAAGCCCGGGGAGCGCCTGCCGTGGATGCTTCTCATAATGGACGGTTGGGACGGTTTCGTCGCCGCGTTCGATGACCACGACCACGGTCGCCTCGTCGAATCCGTGCTCCGCCTGCTGCGCGAGGGCGCCGCCGTCGGGCTGCGCGCCGTGTTCACCGGCGACCGTTCCGGCCTCGGCGGCCAGGCCTCGACCGTCTTCGACACCCACCTGGTCCTCCGCATGGCCGACCCGGCCGACTACGCGCACGCCGGGATCGACGAACGCCGCGTGCCCGCCCGCATGCCGCCGGGCCGGGTGATCGAGGCCGGCCAGGACGGCGCCTCCATCCGGGAATCGCAGGTCGCGCTGCTCGACCGCGACCCGTCCGGCACCGCACAGGTCGCCGCGCTGCAGCGGCTCGCCCGCGAAGCCGAGGCCGCGTACGGACGGCCGCTGCGCGATCTGGGGCCCCTGCACGTCGACGAGTTGCCCGTCCGTGTCACCTATGCCGAGGCCATGGCCCTCGACCCCGGCTTCACGGCGCCGTCGCCGCTGTGGGCCCTGATCGGGGCGGGCGGCGACGAGCTGAAGCCGCTCGGCGCCGACCTCAGCGCCGAGGGGCCCGGCTTCACCGTCGCCGGGCCGCCCGGCTCCGGGCGTTCCACCGTGCTGATGACGATGGTCCGGTCGCTGCTCGCCGCGGATGTCGGCGAGGGCACGGTGCCGGTCGTGCTCGTCTGCCCGCGCCGTTCCCCGCTCCGCGACCTGGAAGGACGGCCGGGCGTGCCGGCGGTGCTCGGCGCCGACGCGGACGAGTCCGCGCTCGGCGCGGCGATCGGCGGGCGGAAGCGGTACGTCGTGGTCGTCGACGACGCCGAGCTCCTGCAGGACACTCCGCTGGGCGGCGCCCTCACCGGCCTGCTCCGCCGGGCGCGCAGCCTCGACACCGCCGTCGTCGTCGCGGGCACCACCCAGGATCTCGCCCGCGGGCACCACGGCTTCATCCGCGAGGCGCGCCGCTCGCGCTCCGGGTTGCTGCTCGACGTCCGCTCACCCGACGACGGAGACGTCCTTGGCGTCCGGGTGCCGCGCGACGGCGGTGCCGACGGCCCCGTGGGCCGCGGGCTGCTCGTCACGGCCGGACATGCGGTCCCCATCCAGGCGGCGCTGCCGGGCTGAACACGCGCCGAGCGCAGAAGGGTTCGGGCGTACGGGCGGCGCCACGCGAGCCGGCCCGGCACTGCCCGGCACGTCGGCACGGGCTGGCATGGGCCGTTGGCGGCGGCCGGACGCGTCACCCGGACTTCCACCGCGGCAAGCGCTCGGTTACCTTGGCGCGCTACACCATGCCGGACACCACCCTGGCCGAGCGCGACGCCGACGGCGGCGGTGGCAGCGGCCGTGGCGAACCCGGCGGCCGTTGAGGACGACGAAGGACCGGTTGCCTAGACTCTGTGCGATCGGCGGAAGCGAGGAGTCGTACGTGCGCAAGGTCTTGATCGCCAACCGGGGTGAGATCGCCGTCCGCATCGCGCGGGCGTGCCGGGATGCCGGGATCGGCAGCGTCGCCGTCTACTCCGAGCCCGACCTTGACGGCCTGCACGCCCGCGTCGCCGACGAGGCGTACGCCCTGGGCGGGCAGACCGCCGCCGAAAGCTACCTCGACATCGACAAGCTCCTCGCCGTCGCGAAAGAGGCCCGCGTCGACGCGGTGCATCCCGGCTACGGGTTCCTCGCCGAGAACGCCGCCTTCGCCGAGGCCGTGATCAAGGCGGGCATGACCTGGATCGGGCCGTCGCCGAGCGCGATCGTCGCCCTCGGCGACAAGGTCCAGGCCCGGCATATCGCGCAGAAGGTCGGTGCGCCGCTGGTGGCCGGCACCAAGGATCCCGTCGGCGGCGCCGACGAGGTGATCGAGTTCGCCCGCGAGCACGGCCTGCCCATCGCCATCAAGGCGGCGTTCGGCGGCGGCGGGCGCGGCCTGAAGGTGGCCCGCACGCTGGAGGAGATCCCCGAGCTGTACGACTGGGCGGTGCGCGAGGCGGTCGCGGCGTTCGGCCGCGGCGAGTGCTTCGTCGAGCGATACCTGGACCGGCCGCGCCACGTCGAGACCCAGTGCATCGCCGACCGGCACGGCAACGTCGTGGTGGTCTCCACCCGAGACTGCTCGCTCCAGCGCCGCCACCAGAAGCTGGTGGAGGAGGCGCCGGCGCCGTTCCTGTCCGCCGAGCAGCTCGACACCCTCTACGCCAGTTCGAAGGCGATCCTGCGGGAGGCCGGGTACGTGGGTGCGGGCACGTGCGAGTTCCTGGTGGGCCAGGACGGCACCATCTCGTTTCTTGAGGTCAACACCCGGCTTCAGGTGGAGCACCCGGTGACGGAGGAGGTCGCCGGGGTGGATCTGGTCCGCGAGCAGTTCCGTATCGCCGAGGGCGAGGTCCTGGGCTACGACGACCCGCAGCTGCGCGGCCACTCCTTCGAGTTCCGCATCAACGCCGAGGACGCCGGCCGCAACTTCCTGCCCGCCCCCGGCACGATCACCCGCTGGAGCCCGCCGGGCGGCCCCGGAGTTCGCGTGGACACCGGCTTCGTCGAGGGTATGGCGGTTCCGCCGATGTACGACTCGATGATCGCCAAGCTGATCGTCACGGGCGCGAGCCGCGACGAGGCGCTGCAGCGGGCGCGGCGGGCGCTGGCAGAGTTCGAGATCGAGGGCATGCCCACGGTGCTTCCGTTCCACCGGGCCGTCGTGGACGATCCCGCGTTCACCGATGCGCCGTTCCGCGTGCACACCCGCTGGATCGAGACCGAATTCGCGGGCCGGATCGCGCCGTATGACGCGGCCGTCGACGCGGCCGAGCCGGCGGAGCGCGAGCGGGTGACCGTCGAGGTCGGCGGAAAGCGCATCGAGGTCGTCCTCCCCGCCGGCCTGGGTGCGGCGGCCGCCGTGCCGGGCGGCGGCCCGGCCCGTCCGGCACGGACCAGGCGACGGGGCGGCAAGAAGGGCGGCGCGACCCCCGCGGGCGGAGACGCGCTGGTCAGCCCGATGCAGGGCACGATCGTGAAGGTGCTCGTTGAGGACGGCGCCACCGTGGAGGCCGACACCACGATCGTCGTGCTGGAGGCCATGAAGATGGAACAGCCCCTCACGGCGCACAAGGCCGGCACCGTGACCGGGCTGAACGCCGCGGTCGGGCAGACCGTGTCGAGCGGTGCGGTCATCTGTGAGATCAAGGATTCGTGACCGCCGGCCGCACGATCCCACGCGGGCCGCGCGATCACGCCCCGTTGCGGACGTTCCGACCGCCTTGGACGCCCCCAGGCCCGGCCGCGCCGTCCCCGCCCCGGACCTCCGTGCTCCCGCGCGTGCTTCGGCACGTCGGCGCGCGGGGCGCAGGCGGGACCGGTGCGCGCCCCGTCCACAGGATGCGCGGATCGCGCGTCCCCGGCCGGCGGCGCGGGTAGCGTGGGGAACACGGCCGGCCACGGCCGGTCGCGCGAGCGTCTCGGCACAGGTTGCACCGTGATCACGTCCGTGTCACGGCCGGAACCAACCGTTCAACCACCTCGTCGTTAGTGCTACAAGCAATCACCGATCACGTGAAGGCCGCCATGAAGATTCGCCGTACGACGATTCCCGCCGCGGTGGCCGCGGTCGTCGCGCTGCTTTTCGCCCTCGCCTCACCCGCCGCCGCAGACCCGTTCCAGAATGTGGTGAGCGGGCTGAAGACGCAGCGGTTCTACCTGTCCCACGACTCCGGCGCGACGATGTCCGGGGCCGACCGGCAAGCCGTGATCGGCGCGCTGAAGAACGACGATTCGACGATCCGGATGGCCGTGGTCAAGGCGAACCACGTCACGTCCGCGAGCCTGCGGCAGCTCGATCTGGCCTTGGGGCGCAACGGCACGCTGGTCCTCGTCAGCGGCGACGGCTCGAAGATCATCGCGGGTTCGCACGAGGGGCTGGGCAGCGGCGAGATCCAGCAGCTCGTCACCCAGGCCAGGGGCGACTCCTCCGATCTCAAGAGCCTGCTGCTCAACCTGAACACGCGCCTCGACAAGGCGATCGCCGACAAGAGATCCGGCTCGGCCACGGCCGGGTACGTCGTCCTCGCCATCCTCGTTCTGATCGTCGCCGGGGTGATCGGCCTCGTGCTTTTCGCCCGCAAGCGGCGCCGCGAACGCGAGGTCCGGGAGCTCGCCGAGCTCAAGCAGAACGTCTACGAAGACGTCACCCGCCTCGGCGAGGACATCGCCGCCCTCAACCTCGACGTCCGCGACCCGAACCTCGATCCGGACACCCGCGCCGACTACGGCCGTGCCATGGACTTCTACGACCGGGCCAAGGCCGCCGCCGACGAGGCGCGCAAGCCCGACGACATGCACAAGGTCACCGAGGCGCTGGAGAACGGCCGGTACTACATGACCGCCGTGCGGGCCCGCCTGGAGGGCCGCCCGGCGCCGGAGAAGCGCCCGCCGTGCTTTTTCAACCCGCAGCACGGCCCGTCGATGCAGGACGTCTCCTGGGCGCCGCCGGGCGGGGCGCCGCGCTCGGTGCCGGCGTGCGCCGCGGACGCCCAGCGGGTGCTGTCCGGGCAGGAGCCGGACGCGCGCCTCGTCACGGTGGGCGGCTACCGCCGGCCGTACTGGGACGCGGGCCCGATGTACGCACCGTACGCCGGCGGGTACTACTCCGGCTTCGGCGGCGGCGGCCTGCTCGGCGGCCTGCTCATCGGCACCGCCCTCGGATCGATGTTCGGCGGGGGCTGGGGCGGCGCAGGTGGGTACGACGCCGGATATGCGGCGGGCTACGAGGCCGGCAATGACAACTGGGGCGGCGGAGACGGCGGCTGGGGTGACGGCGGTAACGATGGCGGAGACGGCGGCTTCGACATCGGCGGCGGCGATTTCGGAGGGTTCGATGGCGGCGACTTCGGCGGAGGTGACTTCGGCGGCGGCGACTGGTAACGGAGGCCCCCGCTGACCCGCCTGCCGGGTGACCCGGGTCCGTTGCGGCGGATCCGGTACGCCGTCGGGCTTCGCTTGCCACCGGAGAACCTGGCCTGGGTCGAGCACGACCTGACCGATGCGGGGTGGCGCGGCCGCATGCTGGCCCGCCACCTCGCGCTCATGGTGCCGGTATGCGTGCTGCTCGGGCTGCTGCCCGCCGGGTGGGGGGTCCGGCTGGCGGTCGCCGCGCTGGCCCTGCTGAGCAGCACCTTCGTCGTTGTAGTCAATGCGGACGAGATCCGGCAGGCCCGTCTGCGGCAGCACGGCCTGCCGGTCCCCGGCGAGCCGCCGGACGGTCATCCGGGCGGGTCCTCGGGCAGGAACCCGCACTGAGGCGCGTGCAGCGACCGATCGGCATCCGGCCGGCCGCCCGGGCGGTCCGGCCGCGGGGCCGGGCCCGGATGCGCGCCTCGCGAGGCCCGGCCGCGCCGGGGGCGCACGGCTCGCGGGCGGCCGTCCAGGGGCTCGTCCAGGGCCGGTATGCGGCCTCCCACGACCATGGACACCCGGCATCGTCGGGCGACCGATCTTGAGGCCGGAACGGGCGTCCCCGCAGGGATGTCCAGGGCTAGTATGCGGACTCCTGCATCAGGCGGCGTGCCGCCTCGGTGACGCTGCCTGAGACGGACGGGTACACCGCGAACGTGTGCGCGACCTGGTCCACCGTGAGGTGCTGCTGAACCGCCATGGACAGGCCCAGGATCAGCTCACTGGCGCGGGGCGCCACGATCACGCCGCCCAGCACGATGCCGGTCGCCGGCCGGCAGAACAGCTTCACGAACCCGTCGAGGAAGCCCTGCATCTTGGCACGCGGGTTGGTCGACAGCGGCAGCTTCACGATCCGGGCCGGTACCTCGCCGGAGTCGATCTGCGCCTGGGTGACGCCGACGGTGGCGACCTCCGGGTCGGTGAAGATGTTGGCGGCCACCCAGCCCAGCTTGAGCGGCTGCACCGCCTCGCCCAGCGCGTGCCACATCGCGATCCGCCCCTGCATGGCGGCGACCGACGCGAGCATGAGCACGCCGGTGCAGTCGCCCGCGGCGTACACGTGCGGCGCGGAGGTCCGCGAGACCTTGTCGACTTGGACGAACCCGTTCTGGTCGAGGCGGACGCCGACCTCTTCCAGGCCGACGCCGCGGGTGTTAGGCACCATGCCGACGGTCATCAGGCAGTGCGATCCGGTCACCGTGCGGCCGTCGGTGAGCGTCACCTCGACGCCGTCGCCGATGCGCTTGACCTCGGCCGCGCGCGACCGCGCCAGCAGCCTCATGCCGCGCCGCTGGAAGACCTCCTCCAGCACTCGGGCGGCGTCCTCGTCCTCGTTGGGCAGCACGTGGTCGCGGGAGGAGACGAGCGTGACCCGGGAGCCGAGGGCGAGGTAGGCACCGGCGAACTCCGCCCCGGTCACGCCCGAACCGACCACGATCAGGTCTTCGGGCAACTCGGGCAGCTCGTACAGTTGCCGCCAGCTGAGGATCCGCTCACCGTCGGGCTCGGCGCCCGGGAGCACGCGGGGCGTCGCGCCGGTCGCGATCAGCACGACGTCGGCGTGGATGCGCTCGTCGCCGACCGCGACGATCTGCGGGTCGACCAGGCGGCCATCGCCGCAGACAATGTGCACGCCCTCGTCGGCGACACGGCGCTCGATGTCGGCGGACTGTGCCCAGGCCAGCTCCTTCACCCGCTTGTTGACCAGCGGAAGATCGACTTCCGGGCCGCCGACGTCGCCGTCGGGCCCGCCTGAGAAGCGCACGCCCAGCGACGCCGACTCCGACAGCACCGCCATACGGGTGGAGGTGGCGATGAGCGTCTTGGACGGAACACAGTCGGTCAGCACGCACGCGCCGCCGGGCCCGTCACGCTCCACGAGGGTGACGTCGGCACCGAGCTGCGCGGCGACGAGGGCCGCCTCATAGCCGCCGGGGCCGCCTCCGAGGATGGCTACGCGTGTCACACATTTCATTGTGGCGCACTCCGGGGGTTGCCGCGTCACGGCGTATCTCCAGGCCGTACGCTGAGCCATCGTGGCCCTGTACGCGGCGTACGCATCGAACATGGATCCCGAGCAGATGGCGCACCGGGCTCCGCACTCGCCCCTGCGCACCACGGGCTGGCTCAAGGATTGGCGGCTGACGTTCGGCGGCGAGACCGTCGGCTTCGAGGGCGCGCTGGCCACGGTCGTCGAGGCGCCCGGCGAGCACGTCTTCGTCGTGCTGTACGACGTACCGGACTTCGACGAGCAGGCTCTCGACGAGTGGGAGGGGGCCGCGCTCGGCGTCTACCGCAAGATCCGGGTGCGGGTCGCCACCCTCGACGGCGACGTGCTCGCCTGGCTGTACGTCCTCGACGACTACGAGGGCGGGCTGCCGTCGGCGCGCTATCTCGGCATCCTCGCCGACGCCGCCGAAAAGGCGGGGGCGCCGGACGACTACGTCAAGGACCTGCGCACCCGCCCCTGCAAGTCGCTGGGCGACTGACCGGCGGCCGCAGGCCCCGTGGGTGGGCCGTAGGTAGTCTGTGCCGTTGTGAGCAACGACGCCTACGACCTGGCCAGGTCCGCCGCCGACGTGCTGAAGAAGCGCGCGGCGGCCGATTCCTTCGACGTCGCCCTCGTCATGGGCTCCGGCTGGGTGCCGGCCGCCGACGTGCTGGGCACCCCCGCGGACGAGATCCCCTCGACCGAGCTGCCCGGGTTCGCCCCGCCGACAGTGCCGGGGCACGCTGGCAAGATCCGGCTGCTCGACGTGGGCGGCAGGCGAACGTTGCTCTTCCTGGGCCGCACCCACCTGTACGAGGGGCGCGGCGTCGACCCGGTCGTACACGGCGTCCGTGCGGCGCTGGCGGCGGGGGTGCGCACGGTGGTGCTGACGAACGCCGCCGGAGGCACCCGGCCGGAGTGGCAAAAGGTCGGCGACCCGGTGCTCATCTCCGACCACATCAACCTCACCGGCCACAACCCGGTCAGCGGGCCGAACTTCGTCGATATGACCGACGCCTACGCGCCGGCGTTGCGCGCGCTGGCCAAGGACATCGACCCGGCTCTCGCCGAGGGCGTGTACGCGGCGCTGCCCGGCCCGTCGTACGAGACGCCGGCGGAGATCCGCATGCTCCGCACGCTGGGCGCGGACCTGGTCGGCATGTCGACCGTCCCGGAGACGATCGCGGCCCGCGAGGGCGGCGCCGACGTGCTGGGCATCTCGCTGGTCACGAACATCGCCGCCGGGCTCGCCGGGCAGCCGTTGGACCACCAGGAGGTGCTGGCGGCGGGACGGGCCGCCGCCGAGCGGATAGGTGCCCTGCTGGCCAAGGTCGTGAGGACCCTGTGAGCCCGCTGGAGATCCGGGAGCGGGCGCAGGAGTGGCTGGCGCAGGATCCGGATCCGGACACGCGCGCGGAACTGGCGGCGCTGCTCGACGACGAAGCGGCGCTGGCCGAGCGGTTCGAGGCGAAGCTGGAGTTCGGCACGGCCGGCCTGCGCGGCGCGCTCGGGGCCGGGCCGAACCGTATGAACCGGGTGACCGTGATGCGCGCCGCGGCAGGGCTGGCCGCCGTCCTGACGGCCGGCGACGGCGACCGGATCTCCGGCCGCCCGTCCCCGCCGTCGGTGGTCATCGGCTACGACGCCCGCCACAAGTCGGACGTGTTCGCCGAGGATTCGGCGGCGGTGCTGGCCGGGGCGGGTCTGACCGTGCACCTCATGCCGCGGCCACTGCCCACGCCGGTGCTCGCGTACGCCGTGCGGTACCTGGGCGCCGACGCCGGGATCATGGTCACCGCCAGCCACAACCCGCCGCGAGACAACGGCTACAAGGTCTACTGGAACGACGGGGTGCAGATCACCCCGCCGCTCGACACGGAGATCTCCGCGGCGATCGACACGGTCGGCCGCGTGGACGAGCTGCCGCGCGGCGACGGGTGGACCGTCCTCGGCGAGGAGATCGTCGAGGCGTACCTGCACTCGCTGGCCCGGCTGCCGCTGGGCGTGGCCCGGGACGTCTCGATCGCGTACACGCCGCTGCACGGCGTGGGCGGCGCGGTGCTGCGCCGGGCGTTCGGCTGGACGGGGTTCCCGGCGCCGGACGTCGTCGCCGAGCAGGCCGAGCCCGACCCCGACTTCCCCACCGTCGCCTTCCCGAACCCGGAGGAGCCGGGCGCGATGGACCTCGTGCTCGCGCTGGGCAAGGACCGCGACCTGGTGATCGCCAACGATCCGGATGCGGACCGGTGCGCGGTCGCGGCCGGCGGGCGGGTGCTGACCGGCGACGAGGTCGGCGGCCTGCTCGCCGAGCACGTGCTGCGGCACACGTCCGGACCGGACCGGCTCGTGGTGACGACGATCGTGTCGTCCTCCCTGCTCGCGAAGATCGCCGCGGCACACGGCGTCCGATACGCCGAGTCGCTGACCGGCTTCAAGTGGATCATGAAGGCGGGCCGCGACCACGACCGGCTGGTGTTCGGTTACGAGGAGGCGCTGGGTTACTGCGTCGGCGGTGACGACGGCGTGCCGGTCCGCGACAAGGACGGTATCGGCGCGGCGCTCGCGGTGGCCGCGCTGGCCGCCGAGGCCAAGGCCGCGGGCCGCACCCTCCTCGACCTCCTCGACGACCAGGCACGCCGGTACGGCCTGCACGCGACCGCGCAGCTCTCCCTGCGCGTCGCGGACCTGTCGCTGATCGCTGACGCGATGGCACGGCTGCGCGCCGCGCCACCGGACGCTGTCGGCGGCCGGGCCGTCGAGCACGTCGACGACCTGACCGGAGGCACGGAGGGGCTGCCTCCGGCGGATGTGCTGCGACTGCGGCTGGCGGACGGCGGTCGCGTCGTCGTGCGGCCATCGGGCACCGAGCCGAAGCTCAAGTGCTACCTGGAGGTCGTCGCGCCGGTGACCGGCGCGGTCGCGGACGCGCGCACCGCGGCCGCCCGCGACCTGTCGGCGCTGCGCGAGGAGATGGCCGCGATCCTCGGGCTATGACCCCGCGCGCCGGCGCTTCCCAGCCGGCGCGCCGTCCGCGTCTCGGCGCGCCGCCTGCGTCCCGCCGGCGCGGGCGCGGCCTCCTGGATCGCCATCCCCGGCGCGCGCCCGCGGCCGGCCGCCGACCCTCGCCCGCGTCCGCCTTACGCGACGGCGCCGCCGCGAGCCATGACCGCCCCGGCAGGCGCCGGAAAACCGTGACCGCCCCGTACCGCCCGGTACCCCCCGCGCCGCCGACCGGCGGCACCCACCGGCGCCGACCGCCGCATGTGATCACCGCCGCCGACCGACGCGGGCCGCGACCGGATGGGACCGTCGCCCGCCCGGCGCGCGGCGGCGCGGGCCGGAGCGGCGAGCGCGGCGTGTCTCCCGGCACGGGCCGGCCGGAGCGGTCCTGAACCGCACCCCTCCGTGACACGGCGATCGACCGGTGGCGGACGAAAGTCGACATCGGTATCGGCGGGCGCGGGCCCGGAATACCGTTGATGACCATGAGGAGTATGGCCGCTCCGCGGCCCGATCACCCCCCATTCCTCCCCGCCATGCCGTCCGCAGGTACGCCGGCGGACCGCGCCGGCCGGTCGGCCCGCGACTGGGCCGTCGACACCGCGTGCTTCCTGCTGGCCGTCCTCTACGGGGCCTTCATCCTGTGGGGGACCGGCCACGGGCTGCATCCCGGCGCCCACCCGCCCCGGGTGCCCGACGTTGTCATCGGCCTGCTCGGTGCCCTCGCCCTGTGGACGCGCCGGCGTCATCCGGTGGTGCTCGCGGTGATCCTCGCGCTTCCCGGCCTGATATCGGCGACGGTGTCGGGATCCGCCGCGATCGCGTTGTTCACGGTCGCCGTTCACCGGTCCTTCCGTACGGTCGCGCTGGTGGCCGCGCTACACCTCGCCGACGGCCTGGCGTACGGGGCCCTTTATCCGAGCCCGAACGAGTCGTACTGGGCCCAGGCCGTGAGGAGCGTGGTCGTCGTCGCCGCGATCGTCGCGTGGGGGATGTTCGTCCGCGCGCGACGGCAGCTCATCCTGTCGCTGCGCGACCGCGCGCTGCGGGCCGAGGCAGAACAGCAGCTCCGTGTCGAGCAGGCCCGTCACCGTGAGCGCGCCCGGATCGCCCGGGAGATGCACGACGTGCTGGCGCACCGGATCTCGCTGCTGAGCGTGCACGCCGGCGCGCTGGAGTTCCGGCCGGACGCCCCGGCCGAGGAGATCGCGCACGCGGCCGGCGTCATCCGCGCCAGTGCGCACCAGGCGCTGCAGGACTTGCGCGAGATCATCGGAGTGCTGCGCGACGACTCCGGCGACGGCGTGCCGGAACGCCCGCAGCCGAGCCTGTCCGACCTGCCGGCGCTCATCGATGAGTCGCGGCGGGCCGGGATGACGGTGAACTACGAGAACCGTCTCGACGACCTGGCGGCGGTGCCGACCGGAATCGGCCGGAACGCCTACCGCACGATCCAGGAGGCGTTGACGAACGCGCGCAAGCATGCCCCGGACGCGCCGGTCGACGTGACCGTCGAGGGCGCCGCCGGGCCGGGACTCACGGTGGAGGTGCGCAATCCGCTGGTGGACGGCGAGTCCGGCATTCCCGGGTCGAGTACGGGACTGATCGGGTTGGCCGAGCGCGCCCTGCTCGCCGGCGGCCGGCTTGAGCACGGCCGTACCGCCGACGGGGAGTTCCGGGTACGCGCCTGGCTGCCCTGGCCCGCCTGACAGGCGACCTTTCCGGCTTCCGCGTCAAGACGGGACGTACAGGGGGTCGGGGGGTGCCGCCTGGCCAATGTGATGCAGCGTCGCCACCATCAAGGCGCAGTCTCCCGCCTGCTCGCCAAGCTCGGGCTCGACAACCGCGTCCAGGTGGCGCTTCTGGCGCACGACGCCGGTCTCGTGTGAGGCACGGATCCGGTAGTCTTGTCCCCGTCACGCGGACGTGGCTCAGTTGGTAGAGCATCACCTTGCCAAGGTGAGGGTCGCGGGTTCGAATCCCGTCGTCCGCTCTCGGCCGACCCTACTCGCCGCCCTATTGGGGCGGCTTCGCCGTTTTCTCGTGTCTTTCAAGGGGGGCGACCCCCTGGAACCCCCGATGCCGGGCTCCGCCCGGCACCTCGCACGCCCCCCTGACAGACCATCCCACTCAAGGCGGTCACACCGCCCTCTCGTGCCCACCCAGGGAGACAACCCTCTGCAACCCCCCGATGCCGGGGCTCCGCCCGGCACCCCGCAGGCCCTCCTGACAGACCACCCCACTCAAAGCGGCCACACCGCCCTGTCCCGCTCTCCCAGGAAGACCACCCCGCAACCCCGATGCCGGGAGCCCGGCCCAGCGCAACTCTGGCGGGGACACCGTCATGACCACGCCATTGCGCAGGTACGGAACCGGCCCCACCCTCCGGACCGCTTCCCGCTCCGGGGCGCCCGCGCAACGCACAGGAAGGCCGCACACCGGACGGCGCCGCACTGGGCACCGCCCATCCCGGGCCGGTTCGGAGATGTGGGTTAGACATCCCTGGAGGTTGGATGTCAAGCGGCGAGGTCCTGGTTGCGGTGTGACCAGGCGGTTGCTTGGTCGTAGTGGGTGTGGGTTTTGAGGCAGCCGTGCAGGATGCCGACGAGGCGGTTGCCGACCTGGCGCAGGGCGGCGTTGTGGCCGACGTCGCGGGCTCTGAGCTGGTCGTAGTAGGCGCGGACGTGCGGGTCGTGCAGGATGGCGCAGCCGGCTTGGAGGTGGAGGGCGTCCACCAGCCGGTCGTTGTGGACGAACCGGGCGTGGACGGTGCGTATTTTGCCCGATTGCCGGGTGATCGGGCTGGTTCCGGCGTAGTTCTTGCGGGCTTTGGCGCCTGCATAGCGTCCGGGGGCGTCCCCGAACTCGGCGAGCACCCGGGCGCCGAGGACGACGCCGAGGCCGGGCTGGCTGAGGATGACCTCAGCGTCCGGGTGCCGGCCAAAATGCGCCTCGACCTGGCCCCTC
>JBEHYF010000031.1:0-42456 GCA_048498315.1 Actinomycetota bacterium | reverse complement strand
GCCAACCTGGCCCGGGCCGGACACACCGTGGTCGGCTGCGACCTGAGCGCCGACCGGATCGCCGCGCTGGAAGCGGCCGGCGGACGCGGCGCGGGTCGCGGACGCGGCCGCCCGGCTCGCCACCGCCGACGTCGACCGGGCCACCGACGGCGTCCGCTGGTACGTCGAGGAGATCGACCGCATGGTCGAGGGACGGCGCCCGCTGGACGGCCCGGTCGGCAACATCGCGAGCTGGAACTATCCGATGAGCGTGCTGATGTACGCCATGCTCGTCCAGGCGAGCTGCTCGTCCGCGCCGTCACCGAGGGCGCGCCCGGGGAGCGCCCGCCGGGCAACTTCCTCACCTACATCCTCCAGCCGAGCTGACGACACCGCCGGCCGGGATCACCCTGCCGGTCCCGGCCGGCGCCGCGCCGACGAGAAGGTCTCCGGATCCCTAGACTGGTGCACCTGGTGGGCCCACTTGGGTGACGAGGAGCGGCGCCGTGTTCGGTCTGCTGTCGAAACTGGCCGAGATCCTCTCGTCATACGGCCTGCGGTTGCTCGACGGGCGACGCGGCTCGAGGGACACCGAGGTCGCCGAGCGAATGCTCCGCGTGGTGCTGGTGCTGCAAGAACTCGTCGTACGCGGCGAGCGGATGCTGACCATCGCCGAGCGGCTTCTCGCCGGCACGGCGGAAGAAGACGAGGCCGAGATGTTTCGGGACCTGCTGGCCCGGCAGGTCGAAGGCATCGATGAGGTGCGGAGCGGCCTGGAGGAATCACGGGAGCTCCTGGCGACCATCGACGTCGAGCTTTATCTCGATCTCATTCCCTTGCTCGATGAGAAGTCGGGCCTGCTGATGCGGTGGAGTAGGCAGGCGACTCGCAGCCGGTATTCGACGACGACGCTCTTCTTCCTGTCCGAATGCGATCTCCGCCAGGCTCTCGAAGCCGGACACGCCCACGCCGGCCCCGGTGGAATGGACCTCGATCGGGCCGATTATCTGCTCGCCGTCTCGGACGGCCTGCGCCGGGCGCGCGCCCGGGAAGTGCGTGATATCCGGCTCGCCGGCGCGAGAAACGTACGAGCAGAAATCGACGCCGCGCGTATGGAACTGGAGCGCGCGCGAACACGATGCCTCGGTCTGTCCAATGCGATCGAGCAGACCTTTGGGAAAGAAACCATGGCAGCCCTTCGCCGTAAGGTTGTTCGACGAAAAGAACGTCGTGGGTGACCCTGCCGGCGGTTCGTCGATTCATCGCTCGCCCATGGTCCTGCGCCGGATTTCCGGATCCTTCGGATAGGCGAGCCGGGCGAGCGCGTAGGAGCCGATTCCTGTGGCCAGCGCCCGGAGTTGGCGGAAGCCGAGCAGTGCACCAAGGTTTTCGGTGTTGAACATCAGACGCTCGAACAGGCCGGTGCCCTTGCCTGCTCCCGTAATCCTGATCTCGTCCAGCGTGAACTCGTCGTCGGGAAACGAGAAGCCGAGTTGCAGTATGCCGACGTTCACCCCGCCCGCCTGAACACGAAGGTCGATCTCGCCGCCCCCTTCCGCATACAGCGTAATCTCCGCCCGCGCCTCTGGCAGCTCCTCCAGAAGACAGGCGGCAAAGGCGGCCGGCGTGACCGGGATCCATCTCTTCCAGGAGTCTACGAACTCCTCATCGAGGCGGCCGACGATGAAGGCCGGCTCGAGCGCCTCGAAATCGGCTACCGCCAAATGAGTGAGGCTCCGGTGGCCGGCTGCCGGGGCCGAAGGGGAGTCGAGGGAAAGCCGGACCGGCTCGCCCGCGAGTTCGTCCCACAGCGGATCCGCGCGGAACGGCGGGAGAAAGAGCTCCCTCCCTACAGCATCCCATGCGCTCTGCCAGTGAGCGACGGCCCGTGCCGGGCGCATGCCGAACCGGATCGCCCCCACTATTTGACATCTCACCATCAGCATGGTCCCGCCGGCCACGGCGAGATCGAGCCCCGGCGAATCCTTCTTGCAGGTGGCGGCCAAACCCCGCGCGTCGCGTTCCATCTCGGTGTACGCCACCAGGTGCGGGGCATTGCCGATCTTGATGGCGATCGGCGAGTCCAGCACGGTCTCCTCCCGCGCCGGGGCGAAGACCACGTCGTCCGAGGTGATGATGAGCGGCCACGGGTCTTCCCGGCCGCCGATCACCAACTCCACCGCCGCTTCACCCCTGGGGCCGAAGATTCGCCGCAAGCGTTGCACATCCTGCGCCACGATGCGGACGCCGTCCTCGATGGCGGGCACGTCGACGACGACCAGCTCGTCGGACGAAGAGATTTCCAGGAGTGGTAGCCGTGCGAGAGCACGTGTGATCTCGATTCCGCGCATTACCGCCTCCGACTGAGGATGCCGATCATTGTCGCGGGCCCGGTTGCCCGCGCGGACCTTGGCGGGTGGTTTCGGGGTGAGTTCTGTTGCTCGGCGCGGCCAGGACGATCGGCGTCCGGGGGTGCCGGTGTCCGCTGACTCAGACCTTCGTCAGGTGCAGGAAGTCGGCGACCCCGATGAGCCTGAGGATCTGGCGGACACCGGGTGGCATGTCGCGACGGTCGGGATCGTGGACGATCTCCGGCCGCCCGACGTGGAGGATCCTGCCGCGGAGCTCCAGCTCGCATCCTCCGGCCGTCATGACGTTCTTGACCCAGTCGCGGTCGGGGCCGTACGTGAGAGCGATCGTGTATCCATCGCGCCGCTCGACGACGCCGACGGGTGTCTTGTAGGCACGGCCTGACCTGCGGCCCTTGTGGCGGACGACGGCGAAACCGGGGAGACGACCGGCGAACGTGCCGGTCACGCGGTTGGTGGCGATTCGGTTGAAGCGTGCGACGGCGTCTGGAATCGGCATTGGGGTGGTCCCTTCGGTCCCGGGTTCCGCAGCGAATCAGGGTTCTGGGTCATGTTTGAAGATGGATCTGCTGGTCAGCGGCCTGGCACATGGTGGGAATCGCGGTTCGGCCTAGATACACGCTTGTTGGGGATTCCGTGGAACTGCCTGCTGTTAGAGCGTTATGTTCTAGTCCATGTACCTGCGGTCGACACCTCGGCGGAACAAGGACGGTTCGACGGTCCGCTACCTGCAGTTGGCGCACAACGTGTGGGACCCCGTCGCGAAGCGGTCGAAAGTACAGGTCGTCTACTGTACAACTTCGGCCGCGAGGACGCCGCCAACCGGGAGGCGCTGCAGCGGCTGATCGCCTCGGTCACCCGGTTCCTGGACCCCGAGGCCGCCGAGCGTGACCCCCACGTGCGCGAGCGGCTGGTCGCCCAGTTGGCCGGCCTCATCGAGAACACCGACAAGCTGAACGCGACCAAGCGGGCCGAACTGCGCGGGGTGATCTCGACCAAGCCCGGTCTGAACCAGTATCTGCGCACCACTCCCGGCGGGCTGCTGCGCATCGACCACGCCAGGATCAAGGTCGAGGAGAACCTGTACGGCAAGTACCTGCTGCGCACATCCGACCCGAAGATGACCGCCGAGGACATCGCGCTCGGCTACAAGCAACTGCTCCAGGTCGAGCGCGGCCGGCGGGACATGAAGCAGGTCATCGACCTGCGGCCGGTGTTCCACCGCAAGGAACAACGCATCCGCGCTCACGTCCTGCTCTGCTGGCTCGCCCTGCTCCTGGCCCGCATCGCCGAGACCTCCACCGGGTGCACCTGGCCCACCCTGCGCCGCGAGCTCGATCGGATCACCCTCGGCACCTTCACCGGCCCCGCCGGCACCTTCCAGCAACGCACCGAGATCAGCAAAGCCCAGCGCGACCTGCTGCACGCCCTGCAGATCCAGACTCCGCCCAGGATCTACCAGCTCACCCCGGCCAGCCGCTGACCAGGGCGAACACCCGCCCCTAGATACACGCCGTCGCGCCAGCCTACGGCGTGTTCCCGCACGTCAACCCCCAAATTCGCGGACTATCCCGCTACGTCAACTGCGGAACCCGGGCCGGTCCCGGCCGGATCGACGACAACGTTCCGTACCCCCAGCGTGCCGCCGAGCTCCGGTCTCCCGCCACACCGTTCCTGCCCGCCCGCCTGGGCGAGCCGGACTGGACGCCGAACGGAAGACCGTATATGCGCATGTAGAACGTGTTCTCATGTCGGGAGTACGGAGTGTCCTGCGCCTTCTGCCGTATGAAGCAGGTGACGAGAAGAGACGGCGATCATGACGAGAGGCATCGCCGGCATGCCGTGAAGGGCAGGCCCAGAGGCAGTCCTCCGCCCTCACGCCGGTGCGGACGCGGCGCGCCGTGGTCCGCCCGGCCGCTCGGCGAACGGCGACGACGGCCTCGGAGGTGGTGGCGGTGGGCGGATGTCAGGAGATCTGGTCGGCGGCGGCGCGGCCGGCGCGGCCGGCGCGGCGGCCGGAGAACAGGCAGCCGCCGAGGAAGGTGCCTTCGAGGGCGTTGTAGCCGTGCATGCCGCCGCCGCCGAACCCGGCGATCTCGCCCGCCGCGTACAGCCCCTCGACCGGCCGTCCGTCGGCGTCCAGCGCGCGCGAGTCCAGGTCGGTCTGGATGCCGCCGAGCGTCTTGCGGGTGAGGACGTGCAGCTTGACGGCGATCAGCGGCCCGGCCGCGGGATCCAGGATCCGGTGCGGCGCGACGGTACGGCCGAGCCGGTCGCCGATGTAGCGGCGGGCGTTGCGGATGCCCTGGATCTGGGCGTCCTTGCTGTAGGAGTTGGTGATCTGGGCGTCGCGCGCCTCGATCTGGCGGCGCAGTAGGGCCACGTCGAGCAGTGGCTCGCCGGTGAGCTCGTTCATCTTGCGGACGAGCTCCTCCAGGGTGCCGGCGACGACGAAGTCGGCGCCGTGCCGCTTGAACGCCTCCACCGGGGCGGGCGCGCCCTTGCCCAGCAGCCGCTCGCGCAGGAAGCGCTTGCGGTCGCCGCTGGTGATGTCGGGGTTCTGCTCCGAGCCCGACAGGGCGAACTCCTTCTCGATGATCTTCTGGGTGAGGATGAACCAGGAATGGTCGTACGCGGCGATGTCCGGGGTGGTGCGCAGGTGCCGCAACGTGCCGAGCGTGTCGTAGCCGGGCAGGCAGGGGGGCGGCAGGCGGCGGCCGAGCGCGTCGAACCACATCGACGACGGGCCGGGCAGGATGCGGATGCCGTGACCGGGCCAGATCGGATTCCAGTTCTGGACGCCCTCGGTGTAGTGCCACATGCGGTCGCGGTTGACCAGCCGCGCGCCCGCGGCGGCGGTGATGTCGAGCATCCGCCCGTCGACGTGGGCCGGCACGCCGGTGACCATGCTCGCGGGCGGGCTGCCCAGCCGCTCCGGCCAGTGGCGTCGTACGAGGTCGTGGTTCCCGCCGATGCCGCCGGCGGTGACGATGACGGCCTGGGCGGTCAGCTCGAACTCCCCGACGACCTCGCGGCTGGAGGCCACACCGCGGGGTGAGGGATCGTCGGCGAGCAGGGCGCCGCGTACCCCGGTCACCGCGCCGGCCTCGACGACGAGCTCGTCGACCCGGTGCCGGTGGCGGAAGGTCAGTGTTCCGGCGGCGGCCGCCTCCTGGGCGCTGCGCACGAACGGCGCCACCACGCCCGTGCCGGCGCCCCAGGCGATGTGGAAGCGCGGCACCGAGTTGCCGTGCCCGTCCGCCCGCAGGTCGCCGCGCTCGGCCCAGCCGACCGTCGGCAGGAATCGGATGCCGTGCCCGGTCAGCCATGAACGCTTCTCGCCGGCGGCGAACTCGACGTAGGCGCGCGCCCAGCGGACCGCCCAGGAGTCCTCGTCCTCGACGCGGTCGAACTGCGCGCTGCCCTGCCAGTCGTTCCAGGCAAGATCCAGGGAGTCCGCCACGCCCAGGCGCCGTTGCTCCGGCGAGCCGACCAGGAACAGCCCGCCGAACGACCAGTACGCCTGCCCGCCGAGATTGGCGGCGTTCTCCTGGTCGAGCAGGGCGACCTTCCGCCCGCGGGAGGTGAGCTCGTGCGCCGCCACGAGACCGGCCAGGCCGGCTCCCACGACGATGACGTCGAAGTCCATGTTTCCTCGCTAGAGAGCGTCCTGCGCCCGGAAGTCGGTACGGAGTATCAGGGCATCACCTACCACAGCCGACCGCGTTCGCCGTACTGCGGGACGGTTCCCGGCGTCCGCGAGCCAGGGTGAGTCCGACGGCCGGTGGAGCGAGGACGGCGTCATCGCACGTGCGGTCGCCGCGCCGTTCGCGACGTCTGACCCACTGCAGCGGGTGGCGTAGTATCGAACCGTACCGTTCGGTTCGGTTCAAGGAGGAGTCATGCGCCCGCGAGGCGATGACGACGCAAAGGTGCGGCAGATCCGGGACGCCGCCAGGACGCTGTTCCTGCGGGACGGGTACGCGCAGGTGAGTACCGCGGCCCTGGCGAAGGAGGCGGGCGTTTCGAAGGAGACGTTGTACTCGCGCTACCCCGGCAAGCACGCGGTGCTCGCGGACCTGCTGAAGCACCTGATCTCCGTCGGCGGGAGCGAGACCCGTGTGCCGCCGCGGCTGGAGGAGCCGGGTGATCTGGAAGACGCGCTCACCGGCTTCGCGAACGACCTCGCCGCGCATCTCATGCAGCGCGACTACCTCGAGCTGGCCCGGATCGTCATCGCGGAGACGCCGAGGCTGCCGCACGTCGGGGAGATCTTCCGGCAGGCGGTTCCCGAACGCGCGTTGTCCGGGGTCGAGGCCCTGCTGGCGAACGCGCGGCGCGCCGGCCTGGTCAGGGACGTCGACCTGCCGGTCGCGGCCCGCATGTTCGTCGGTCCGATCGTGATCGCGGTGCTGACGAACGGGCTGCTCAGGCCCCCGTCGGACGACGATCGGCCTGCCGCGCCGCCTGGTGTGGCGGCGCACGTGGCGTTGTTCCTCGACGCCGTGACGGACCGGGGGGCGAAATGAGGGCGGACGGAGCGGACGTACTGGTCGTGGGCGCGGGGCCGACCGGTCTGGCCATGGCCGTGGAACTGGCGCGCCGGGGCGTGCGGGTCCGGATCGTCGACGCGTCCGCCGAGCCGAACGGCGAGACACGGGCGCTCGGGGTGCAGCCACGGACGCTGGAGCTGTTCGAGAAGCTCGGTGTCGCCGAGGCCGCCGTGGCCCAGGGGGTGGCCGTGACGCGGTTCTCCATCTTCAGCGAGAACCGGCCGATCCTCAGGATGAGCCTGGACGGTCTGGACAGTCCGTACCCCTTCCTCCTGATGCTGCCGCAGCACCAGGTGGAGGACCTGCTGCGAGCCCGCCTGGCCGATGCGGGAGTCCGGGTGGAACGGCCGGTGAAGCTGATCTCGGTGGGCCAGGGGCCGGACACGGTGGAGGCACGGCTCGCGCATGCCGACGGCACCGTGGAGGAGGCGACCGTCCCGTGGCTGGTCGGCTGCGACGGGGCCCACAGCACGGTGCGTCATCGGCTGGGCATCCCGTTCGGGGGAGCGGCCTTCGAAGAGAACTTCGCCGTCGCCGATCTGCGCATGGACTGGTCCCTGCCCCACGACGAGTTCTTCTCGCACCTCAACCGCGGCAGATTCGTGGCCTACTTCCCGATGCCGGGCGGCCTGCACCGCGTCGCGATCGCCTACCCCGCCGGCCGGGTCCCGCAGGGCGAGGTGACGTTCGAGGAACTGAAGCGGGCCGTGGACGCGTGCGCGCCGGCCGGGGCGCGCGTCGCGGAGGTCCGGGCGGCGGGGCGCTTCCGCATCAACCAGCGAAAGGTCGCGCGGCACTCGGACGGACGCGTCTTCCTCGCCGGCGACGCGGCGCACGTTCATTCGGTGGTGGGTGCGCAGGGGATGAACACCGGCCTCCAGGACGCTTTCAACCTCGGATGGAAGCTCGCCTGCGTGATCGCCGGCCGGGCGCGCCCGGAACTGCTGGCCGGCTACGCCGCCGAACGCGCGCCGGTGGCGCACCGGCTCGTGAAGGGCACGAAGTTCGTCACCCGGATGACGCTGCTGCACACGCCGCCGGCGACGGCCGCCCGCCGGACCATCGCACCGCATGTCCTGGCCCGCCCGCGGGTCCAGCGGACGCTCGCCCGTGCCCTCACCCAGCTCGACGTCTCCTACCGCGATGGGAGCGGCGCCGGCGACGGCGAACGGATCATGGTCGGCGACCGTGCGCCCGACGTACCGGTCGAGGACGCCTCCGGCACCACCACGCGCCTCTTCCAGGCGCTCGACCCCGAGACCCACACGCTCCTCGTCTTCGGCCCCCGCGACGACGCGCTTCGGCGGATGCTGGCCGGCTACGCGGGCCTGGTCCGGCCGGTCGAGGTGGGCAGCGGCGGCGACGGGGCGAGCGGGACGACCGCGTGGGCGGAGGCGAGGGCGTCGGTGGCCTCCAGCCCGGCGATGCCGTCCTCGTGCAGGCCGCTGCGGGCGGGGTGGGCACACTCGCCGTGCAGCTCGCGCGGCTCAAGGGCGCCGGCACCGTCATCGGCGCAGCGGGCGGCCCCGGCAAACTCGCCCACGTCGAGCACCTCGGCGCGGACGCCGCCGTCGACTACACCCGGGACGACTGGCCCGAGCGGGTACGGGAGGCCACCGGCGGACGTGGTGTCGACCTGGTGCTCGAGTCAGTCGGCGGGAGGTCCGCCTCGAGGAGTCTCGGCTGCTTGGCGCCGTTCGGCCGGATGGTGAGCTTCGGCGCCGCCGCGGGTAGTCCGGCGGAGATCTCCAGCATGGCGCTGATGGAGGAGAACCTGCCGGTCACCGGCTACTCGCTCATGGGGTCGATGCGACGCCCGGACCGCGTCGCCAGGGCGGTCCAGGAGCTCACCCGATTCCTCGCCGACGACCGGCTCAAGGTCACCATCGGCCAGACCTATCCCCTCGGCCGGGCCGCCGACGCGCATCGCGCGATCGCCGAACGACGTACCGTCGGCAAGACCGTGCTCACCACTGCGGCGGACTGAACACCGCGGGACGGCGCCGTGCGGCCGCGGCGCCGGGCACGACCAGGGAGGGCGAGCGACACGTCGTCGCGACCACGCCGCCGGCCGGAAGGTCATCTCGCCGGTCACGGCGACGAAATGCCCGGCGTGTGCCGGCTCGCGACCGCGCCGGATCCGGGCGGCGTAGTCTGGCGCGCGTGCCCGACGTGTACGCGGAACGGCCGTCCCGGCTGGCGGGCGCGGTGGTGTGGCGCCGCGCGCTGGCGGGTCCGGCGGCGCGGCCGGTGCTGCCCGACGGCTGCATGGACCTGCTGTGGACGGACGGCAGGCTGCTGGTCGCCGGGCCGGACACGCGCGCGCACCACCCCGGCGGCGGGCCGGCCCGCTGGGCGGGGGTCCGCTTCTTCCCGGGCACCGCACCGGCGTTCCTCGGCGTGCCCGCGCACGAGCTGCGCGACCGGCGCGTGGACCTGGCCGATCTGTGGCCCGCGGCCGAGGCGCGGCGCCTGACGGCCCGGGTGAACGCGGCGCCCGACCAGGCCGCGGCGCTCGAAGAGATCGCCCTGGCCCGCGCCGCCGACACCGGCCCGCCCGACCCGTTGCTGGGGCAGGTCGTGGCCGCGCTGGGCGCGGGCCGGCCGGTGGCGGCAACGGCGGACGCACTGGGCCTGGGCGTCCGGCAGTTGCACCGCCGCTCGCTCGCGGCGTTCGGCTACGGGCCCAAGACGCTGGCGCGGGTGCTGCGGCTGCGGCGGGCGCTCGCCCTCGCCGCCGACGGGGTGCCGTTCGCGGAGGTCGCGGCCCGGGCCGGCCTGGTCGCGACGGCGGCCGGCTGGATCGGGCTCGCGGTGATGACGGTGCGCGCCCGCCGGACGACGGTGACCGTGCGCGAGTGGAGCGCCGAGCTCGAGCTCGACCCGGAGGAGCGGGCGCCCGCCTTCCCGCGCTCGCACATGGTGGTCCCGTTCCTGATGACACGGCGGGCCGGCGTGCGGCGGACCGCACGACCGGGCGGGCCGCGGCCGGCGCCGGCGCATCCCCGTGGTCGGGGCGCGACCCCGCGGGCCCGGCCCGGGCGTACGGCGACCCGGCGGTGCCGGCGTGGCTCCCGCTCAGTGCTCGAGGGCGGAGAGGCTGCGGATGAGGTCGCCGACGCGCGCCACGCCCAGGCAGCGGCCGACCTCGTCGACCACCACCAGGTCGTCGTAGACGCGTTCGGCGTCGTCGCCGGCGGCGCGCAGCGCGGCGATCGCCGGCACCGTGCGCGGCACCGGCCGGGGCAGGTCGGCCAGCCGCCTGGCCGGCTTGTGCGCATGCAGGGCGTGCCCGTACGCGCCGGCGAGGCGAAGGAGGAAGCGGGTGCGGTCGACGGTGTAGCGCGGCCGCTGAACGTCGTCGACGAGCACGACGCTGGTGGTCGAGGGCTCGGCGTTGAAGGCGGTCAGGACCTCGTCGGCGGTGGCGGTGTCCGGCATGAGGGTGGCCGGCATCATGAACTCCGTCACCCGCGGCCCGAGCCGGTCGCGGCCGTCGCCTCCGGTTCCGACCGGGACCGTCACCGGCATGCCCGGCAGCCATCCGGGCGGCGCCAGCAGCGGCCCCTGGGCCAGCCGCACGCCCAGGCCGCGCAGGTGACCGAGCTGGTCGTCGGCGATGACGCCGGGTGCGAGCACGTGGCCGCCGACGCGGCGGGCCAGCGCCACGTACGCCTCGATCAGCGCGGAGCGGCGCGCGTCCGAGACGGCGCGCCGGCCGGTCTCGGGGGAGAGGATCAGCAGCGCGGGCACCGCTTCGGCGAGGAACCGGGCCGGCAGGTCGGCGCCGCCGTCGAGAGCGATGAGGTAACCGGCGGCGCGCAACCGGCCTAGCCGGACGAGTGCCTCGCCCGGCGTCAGCCCGTCAAGGCCGCCGGTGACCGCCACGATGACACCGGCTGGGCGGCGGCCGAGGTCCGCCAGCGCCTGGTGCAGGCGTTCGACGTCGGGATCGTGGGCGAGCGCGCGCATCCGCAGCGCGAGCTGGATCGGCAGCAGGGTCTCGTGTCGGCTGAGCGAGCGGGCGGCGATGATGGCGCGGTCGGTGTCGAAGTCCGGGCCGGGCCCCGCGGCGTCGGCCGAGACCGACGGCGTCACCGCGACGACCGTGCCGGCGTCGATGTCGACGACCGGGCGGAAGGTGACGTGCGCCGGAGACGGGGCGGGCGGGCCTCCCGCGAACGCGGACTCCGGACCGCCGGGTGAGGCGGTGTATGCGGTCACGGCATGAGTCTGCAATCCCATCCGCCTCGTGGGGACCCTGGGAAGCCAGTATTCACGGAAAGTTGGGATTTTCGACGCCTTAGCAGTCAAGGGTGCTGTATCGGGACGTTTCCGTGCGTTCCGCCGTGACGGGCCGTCACGTCCGCGTCACCGTCGCCGGCCCGGCGGGTGTCAGTAGGTGCGGTTCAGGATGACGACCGACAGCACGTACGTGAGCCCGGCGACCGCGGCCAGCCCGGCCAGCAGCCCGATCGGCGCGCCGCGCAGCGCCTGCACGAGCAGCACCGCCACGATCACCCCGGCCATCACGTCGCCGGTCATCGCGGCGGCCCGCAGGCGGATCTCCGATCGCCGCCCGACGCCGAACGCCTCGTGCACGGTGAGCACCGCCTCGCCGCGCCGGTAGGCCAGGAGCATCCCGTAGCCCGCCAGCACCGCGAACGCCACCAGCCCCGTCTTCGGATGGCCGCGCACGGCCTCGGTGACGCCGATCGCCACGCCGGCGGCCGCCGCAACGCCCGGCGCGATCCACCGCGCCGCGCGCCGTCGTTCGGGAGCGATCCACATGCCCGACATCCTCCCACCCGGCCCTTCACGCCAAACCGTCCGGCAGGGAAATGATGATCACCGGTTAGGGCCCTGGCGGGCAGGCGGGCCGGCGTCCCCGGGCGGGCGCCCGCCGCCGCGCCGTGCCGCCGCCCACGCGGCGATCTGCGCGCGGCAGCCGAAGCCGAGCTTTCCCATGATGTGCTCGACGTGGCCCCCGGCGGTCCGCTGGGCGATGACGAGTGCGGCGGCCATCTGCTTGTTGCTGAGCCCGTCGGCGATCAGCTCGGCCACCTCCGTCTCGCGGCGCGTCAGCGGCGACTCGTGCGCCGCCCGCGTTCTGGTGCCGGGTGCGGTGCCCCTGCGCGGCGGGCGGGGCGGCGGCGGGCTTTCTTGTCACTCCTTCGACGCTGGGCTTAAAAACCTGGATAAGTCGAAGAAGCGGGCTTATACGAAAAATAAATCTATCAATTCATGATTTTCCGGCGCGCGGCGTATCGCCGGGCTACGCGGTTCGCGCGAGCCGGGATTCAGGCGGCGGGTGCGCGCGGCGGGTGCGCGCGGCGAGGTGCGCTCAGCGGGTGCGGGCGGGCGGGATGTGCATCTCCCGCTTCCCCGCGACCGGCTCGGCAGGCGGTGATGCGGGAGCCGAGCCAGAGGGCGGCGCATGCGGCCTACGACGGAACCTACGAGGCGGGGCACGACGGCCTGATGACGGCCTGATGACGGCCCCATACGGCTTGCGGGTCAATGGGGCGGCGGCCTGCGGGCGACGGCGTCCCCGTCAGTAGGGCAGGGTGCGGCCGGAGGGGGTGCGCAGGTCGAGCTCGGGCGGAGTGGTGGGACGGGGCCGCTTCTTGATTCGGATGCGACGCATAGGTGTTCTCCTTCGGGGGTGGCTCAGGCGGCCGGCACGCGCGGCCGGTGCGGCGGGACGACCCGTCCGTCCGGCAGCAGCTCGCCGGTGTCGTCGAAGACGATCACGCCGTTGCAGAGGAGGATCCAGCCCTGCTCGGGGTGGCTGGACACCACACGGGCGGCCGCGTGGTCGCACGCGGAGGCCGCGGGGCACGGGGGCCTGTGGTAGCACATGATCGTTCACCTCATGGCTGGGGTCATCTACCAGATTCGTCTCCGGCGCCGGTGACGGCGACGGTGAGACTCCCCGTATGGGTACCTGGTTCCGCGATCCGCGTATCCCGTCATCGCACATCCCGTCATCGCACGTCCCCTCATCCCTTGTCCCGTCATCCGTGTCCCCATGCCCGGTCCTCGTCACCCCGCCGGCGCCGGCGTGAGCCGGGGCCGGGTCATTCCTTGCCGAGGCGGCGCAGCAGGTCGGACCGCCGTCGCTCCATGCGGTCCAGCAGCGTCTCCTGCTCGTTGATCGCGGTGAGCAGCTGCGCACGTTCCTCGACGTCGGTGGTGGGGGCGTGGGCCTGCTCGCCCACCTGGTCGTGCAGTTCGTCCAGGCCGCGGCGCAGGTCGGCGAGGTCGGCCTCGACCTCGCTCAGCTCGTCTTCGAGCGCGTCTTTCGGTTGGTCCGTCATGTCACGCTCCCTTCCGGCGGCCGGGCGGCGCGCAGCCGCCCGCCCTGGTACTGCTTCCCACCAATCGCCGGGACACACGCGCAAGATCCGCAAGATCCACGAACCCGAGGGCCGCAGTCGATCAAGGTCGGGGCGGCTGCGCGGTCCCGTACACTGAGGGCATGCTTGCGAGCTGATCAGGCGCTCCAAGGGCGCGGCCGGGCGGCAGGCCCCGGGCGGCGCCCTTTTCGTCGTCCCCAGTCGCCCAGCCCGCCCCCAGGAGCGTTCCCACCGTGATCACCGCCCGTGACATCGAACTCCGCGCCGGATCCCGTCTGCTGCTCGACGGCGCCTCGTTCCGCGTCAACCCCGGAGACCGCGTCGGCCTCGTCGGCCGCAACGGCGCCGGCAAGACCACGCTCACCAAGGTCCTCGCGGGCGAGGCGCTGCCCGCTGCCGGCGAGGTGACGCGGTCCGGCACCGTCGGCTACCTGCCGCAGGACCCGCGCACCGGCGACCTCGACGTGCTGGCCCGCGACCGCATCCTCTCGGCGCGCGGCCTGGACGAGGTCATCCGCGACATGCGCCGGGCCGAGGAGCTGATGGCCACGGCCGACGGCGCCGAGCGCGACCGCGCGGTGCGACGATACGGCCGGCTGGAGGAACGCCTGCACGTGCTCGGCGGCTACGCCGCCGACGCGGAGGCCGCCTCGATCGCCTCCAGCCTCAGCCTGCCCGAGCGGGTGCTGGGGCAGCCGCTGCGCACGCTGTCCGGCGGGCAGCGCCGCCGCGTGGAGCTGGCCCGCATCCTGTTCTCCGGCGCCGACACGCTGCTGCTGGACGAGCCGACGAACCACCTCGACGCCGACTCGATCGCGTGGTTGCGCGACTTCCTCAAGTCGCACCAGGGCGGCCTGATCGTGATCAGCCACGACGTCGGGTTGCTGGAGGCCGTGGTCAACAAGGTCTACCACCTCGACGCGAACCGCTGCGTGATCGACGTCTACAACGTCGGCTGGAAGGCCTACCTCGCCCAGCGGGAGACCGACGAGCGGCGACGCCGCCGCGAGCGGGCCAACGCCGAGCGCCAGGCGGCGGCGCTGCGGACCCAGGCCGACAAGATGCGGGCGAAGGCCACCAAGGCGAAGGCGGCGCAGCAGATGGAGCGCCGCGCGCAGCGGCTGCTGGCGGGCGTCGAGGAGGAGCGCCGAGCCGACAAAGTGGCTAAAATCCGCTTCCCGGCACCCGCTCCGTGCGGCAAAACTCCGCTGATGGCACGAGCTTTGTCCAAATCGTACGGTTCGTTGGAAGTCTTCGCGGATGTCGACCTAGCGGTTGATCGGGGGAGTCGTGTGGTGGTCCTCGGCCTCAACGGAGCCGGGAAAACCACGCTGTTGCGGCTGCTCGCGGGGCTCGAGGAACCCGACACCGGCGAGCGCATCCACGGGCACGGCCTGCGGCTCGGGTACTACGCCCAGGAGCACGAGACCCTCGATCTCGACCGCACCGTCCTGGAGAACATGCGGTCGGCCGCGCCCGACCTTCCCGAGGTCGAGATCCGCAAGATCCTCGGCTCGTTCCTGTTCACCGGCGACGACGTCGACAAGCCCGCGGGAGTCCTGTCCGGCGGGGAGAAGACGCGCCTCGCGCTCGCCACGCTGGTGGTCTCCAGCGCCAACGTGCTGCTGCTCGACGAGCCGACCAACAACCTCGATCCGGCGAGCCGTGAAGAGATCCTCGCGGCGCTCCGGAGCTATGCCGGAGCGATCGTTCTCGTCACCCACGACGAGGGTGCGGTGGAGGCGCTCCAACCGGAAAGAGTGATCTTGCTTCCGGATGGGATTGAGGACATCTGGAGTGACGAATTTTCCGATCTCGTGGCACTTGCCTGACCTGCGGCGCAGGCTCACTGGAAGTCAGCAGATCTTTTCTGGCGTAGTGGGTAGCCGATCGCGCGCGAATGTCTGATCATGGCGGGGGATAACGCAGCGGTCACCACATCACTACGGGAGGTACTCGTGGCCGAGACCCTAAAGAAGGGCACCCGCGTGACCGGTGCCGAGCGAGACAAGTTGGCGGAGCAACTGAAGAAGCGCTACGACTCCGGCGAGAGCATCCGTGCCCTGGCTGCCGCCACCGGGCGGTCGTACGGCTTCATCCACCGCATCCTCACCGAGTCCGGCGTCAACCTGCGCGGGCGCGGTGGGGCCACCCGCGGTAAGAAGTCCTGACGCTCCCGCCGGCGGCCGCACGGCCGTACGACGGGAGCCGATGACGCTCCTCCCCCCGCTCTGAGCGCCGGACCGCTACAGAGGCCACCGTGCCCGACCCGCTAAGGTCGGGTCGGGCACGGTGGCGGGTCGATCCGCCCCGACGCGGATGCGGATCCGGAAGGAGCGTCATGGCGGACTCCCCTCTCGCCGAGGCCGAGCTGGAACGCGCGGGACTCCGTCTGGCCGTCGACGACGCGGTTGCGACGATCACGCTGGCGCGCCCCGAGCGACGCAACGCGCTGACCTTCAGCACGTGGCGCACACTGGCGCGCATCGGGGAGACCCTGCCCGCGGGCGTGCGGGTCGTCGTCGTACGCGGTGAGGGCCCGTCCTTCTCCGCGGGGATCGACCTGCGCCTGTTCAGCCCCGAGGGCGTGCCCGGCGAGGAGCGGGTGACGCCGGACGACGACTTCATCGCCGGGCTGCAGGCCGGGTATCTGTGGCTGCGCCGCCCCGACATCATCTCCATCGCCGCCGTGCAGGGCCACGCCATCGGCGGCGGGTTCCAGCTCGCGCTCGCCTGCGACCTGCGCGTGGCCGCCGATGACGCCGAGTTCGCGATGAAGGAGCCCGCGCTGGGCATCGTCCCCGACCTCACCGGCACCAAGCCGCTGGTCGACATCGTCGGCGTGCCGCGCGCGCTGGAGCTGTGCCTGACCGCGCGCACCGTCCACGCCGAGGAGGCCGCCCGGCTCGGCCTGGCCGAGCTGGTCGTCCCGGCCGCCGAGCTCGACGCGGCCGTCGCCGACCTCGTCGCGGCGATCCTGGCGGTGCGGCCGTCGACGGCGGCGGCCACCAAGCGGCTGCTGCGCCAGGCCCCGGGGAACACGCTGGAGCAGCAGGCCGCGGCCGAGCGCCGCGAACAGATCGTCCTGTTGCGCGAGCTGTCGGCCGGCGCCGGGTCCTGACCTGGCGCCACACGCACCGCGCGGCGCCGCGGCCCGGGCGGCGCATGGCAGACTCACCCCCATGGACGATCTCGTTGAGCCCCTGGTCGCCAAGGCCATGCGCCGCGACCCACTGACCCGCGACGAGGCGCGCGGAGTGCTCGCCGTCTCCGACGCCGAAACCCTGGAGCTGGTCGCGGCCGTCGGGCGGGTGCGGCGGAAATTCTTCGGCAACCGGGTGAAGCTGAACTACCTGGTCAACATGAAGAGCGGGCTGTGCCCGGAGGACTGCTTCTACTGCTCGCAGCGGAGGGGCTCCGAGTCCGACATCCTCAAGTACTCCTGGCAGGACACCGCCGAGATGGTCCGCGCGGCCGACAAGGCGGTCGCGCGCGGCGCCCGCCGGGTCTGCCTGGTCGCCAGCGGCCGCGGCCCCGCGCAGCGCGACATCGACCGGGTCAGCGAGGCCGTCCGCGAGATCGCCTCCCGCAACGTCGAGGTATGCGTGTGCCTGGGCCTGCTGGGGCCCGGCCAGGCCGAGCAGCTGCGCGAGGCCGGCGCGTTCGCCTACAACCACAACCTCAACACCAGCGCCGGGCGCTACGGCGACATCTGCACCACCCACCGCTACGAGCAGCGGGTCGAGACCGTCCGCGAGGCCGCCCAGGCCGGCCTGTCGCCGTGCTCCGGCGCGATCTTCGGCATGGGGGAGAGCGACGACGACGTCGTCGACGTGGCCTTCGCGCTGCGCGAGCTGAACCCCGACTCGGTGCCGGTGAACTTCCTGATCCCGTTCGACGGCACCCCGCTGGCGGGCACGTGGGAGCTGACGCCGCTGCGCTGCCTGCGCATCCTCGCGCTGTTCCGGCTGGTCTTCCCCGACGTCGAGGTGCGGCTCGCGGGCGGCCGCGAGATCCACCTGCGCGGCCTGCAGACGCTCGCGCTGCACCTGGCCAACTCGATGTTCCTCGGCGACTACCTCACCAGCGAGGGCCAGCCGGGCGACGACGATCTGCAGATGATCGCCGACGGCGGCTTCGTCATCGAGGGCGCCGACGAGCCGCCGGCGCCGCAGGCCCGGCCCGACCTCGTCGTGATCCGCGAACGCGGCCTCGGCACCGAGCGCGAGGCCAACGCCTGATGCCGGTCCGCCGCTCCCGCCGGCGTCCGTACGCATGACCGACGCCCCGTACCGCGGGTCGCGCTCGCATCGCGACCCGCCGGACGGGCGGAGGGCGTGACGACCGAACGACCGCGACGACGGGGCGGAACCTCTCGTGCGCACCGTGACGATCCGCCTGAACACCGGCACCGCCACGCCGCGGCCAGGCACCCGGAACCACCCGGCCGGGCCTTGCGGCGCGGTGCGCCTAAGCCGAAGGTCAGGGGCGGGTTCGGTCGTCCAGCGGAGGCGGCGAACGGTCCGATGCCGCAGGCTGGGAGTGTCGGCGGCGCTCACGATGGTCCGTCATGGCCGACGCGGGATGGAGGGAATCAACCTCCGGTCCGGTACGTTGTCGCCGACGCGATTACACGATTACGTCCTATTTGTGCACTGAGCGGGGAGGCGCGCCGTGGGCATGCCGGACGGCGGCTGGGCGATGATGATGTCGTTCCGCCGGGACAACTCGGTGGTCAAGCAGCGGCTGAAGGCCGGCACGGTCCGGCGGATCGCCGGCTACGCGCGCCCGTACAAGCGCGACCTCGCGCTGTTCCTGGTGCTCAACGCGATCGCCGCGGGCATCGTCGTGGCCAACCCGCTGCTGCTCAAGTCGATCATCGACCGCGGCATCGTGCCGCACCGCAGCGGCGTCGTGATCGCCCTGGCGGCCACGGTGGCCGGCCTGGCGCTGTTCGAGGCGCTGATCGGGCTCGGGCAGCGGTGGTACTCGGCGCGCATCGGCGAGGGGCTGATCTACGACCTGCGCACGCAGGTGTTCGACCACGTGCAGCGCATGCCGGTCGCGTTCTTCATGCGCGCGCAGACCGGATCGCTGGTCAGCCGCCTCAACAGCGACGTCATCGGCGCCCAGCGCGCCCTGACCACCACGCTGTCGTCGGTGGTGTCCAACGTGATCAGCCTGATCCTCGTACTCGGCACGATGCTCGTGCTGTCGTGGCAGGTCACGCTCATCGCGCTGGTGCTGCTGCCGATCTTCATCTTCCCGGCCAAGTTCGTCGGCCGGCGGTTGCAGCGGATCAGCCGCGAGCAGATGCAGCTCGACGCCGAGATGAGCTCGCTGATGACCGAGCGGTTCAACGTCGCCGGCGCGATGCTCGCCAAGCTCTACGGCCGGCCCGCCGATGAGTCGGCGGCCTTCGCCGGCCGGGCGCTCCGGGTGCGCGACATCGGCGTCATCTCCGCCATGTACGGCCGGGTGTTCTTCACGGCCCTGACCCTGGTCGCCTCGCTGGCCACCGCCATGGTGTACGGCGTCGGCGGCTCGCTGGTCGTGAACGGCAGCTTCCAGCTCGGCACGCTCGTCGCGCTGGCCACGCTGCTGACCCGCATGTACGGGCCGCTCACCGCGCTGTCCAACGTGCACGTGGACGTCATGACCGCGCTGGTCAGCTTCGACCGGGTCTTCGAGGTGCTCGACCTGGCGCCCATGATCGACGAGAGGCCGGACGCGCGCCCGCTGCCCGCGGCGTTCTCCGCGGGGCCGGCCCGGGCCGGCCTGTCTCCCGGCGGCGCCGACGCGCCGGCAGTCGAGTTCGACGACGTGACGTTCCGGTACCCGGCCGCCGAGGAAGTGTCGCTGGCGTCCCTGGAGTCCATCGCCCGTACCGACACCGCCCCCGGCCGTGAGGTGCTGCACGGGGTGAGCTTCCGTGTGGAGCCGGGGAGCATGACCGCGCTCGTCGGCCCGTCCGGCGCCGGGAAGACCACGATCACCCAGCTCGTCTCCCGCATGTACGACGTGACCGACGGCGCCGTGCGCATCGCCGGCCACGACGTGCGCGACGTCACGCTCGCGTCGCTGCGCGGCACGGTCGGCGTGGTCACCCAGGACGCCCACCTGTTCCACGACTCGATCCGCGCGAACCTCGTCTACGCCCGTCCGGGCGCGACCGACGAGCAGCTCGTCGCCGCGCTGAAGGCGGCGCAGATCTGGGAACTGGTCCAGAGCATGCCCGACGGCCTGGACACCGTCGTCGGCGACCGCGGCTACCGCCTGTCCGGCGGCGAGAAGCAGCGGCTCGCCATCGCCCGGCTGCTGCTGAAGGCGCCGTCGGTGGTCGTGCTGGACGAGGCGACCGCGCACCTGGACTCGGAGTCGGAGGCGGCGGTGCAGCGGGCGCTGCGCACCGCCCTGGCCGGGCGCACCTCCCTCGTCATCGCGCACCGCCTGTCGACGATCCGCGAGGCCGACCAGATCCTCGTGATCGACGACGGCCGGGTCGTCGAACGCGGGCGGCACGACGACCTGCTGGCGTCCGGCGGCTTGTACGCGGAGCTGTACCACACCCAGTTCGCCCGCCAGGACACCGCCGACGCCGTCGGCGAGGGCCCGCTGCCGACCGGACGCCCGATGTGAGGGACGACGTACACAAGCCGTATCACCATGGATACAGATGGTGATGTCGCGGGAGTGAGGAGCCGGGCGGCTGGGTAGATCGACGGCGTGAGCGCTGCGCACCGGATACGGGGGGCGGTAGTGGCCGCCGCGGCTGGCTGCGCCACGGGCCTGTTCCTGACCGGCGCGGGCGCGGCAGACCGTACGCCCGGCCACGCTGCCGCCGCGGACGTCACCGCTTCACCCGGTACGGGCCTTCGGCCGCGGTCGCCGGGAGGCACCGGCGGCGTGGTGCCGTCGGCGCCCGCCATCGTGCCGGCCAGGCCCGGCACGGGCGCACAGAGCGCCGCTGCGGGCGGGACGAGGGTTGTGCCAGGCGGGACGCGGGCTGCACCGGGCACCGGATCGCCAGGCCCCGGTACGCGGTACGCCGGCCGCTCGCGTGTTTTCGGCCTCGTGGAGGCCGGTGCGACGCCGGAGGTCGTACGGTTCGCGCCGGCCCGCAAGGCCCAGCCGGCCGGCCCGGAGACCGTACACCCGGTCGACGTCGGGCGCTACGTCACGCTGCCGCTCGCGCCCGGCGCGGTGATCCGCGCCTCCGCGCCCATCGTCAACGAGGGCGTGACCGACTGGGTGCGCGGCGTCCGGCTGACGCCCGAGCAGTTCTGGGTGGCGATGCGGCGGCTGCAGGCACGGTCGCATCCGTTCCGGGAGCGCTCGCACATGTTCGAGCTGTGGTTCGACCGCCAGGGCCGGATCACGCGCATGCAGCACTACTTCAGTCCCTGAACCGGGACGTTGATCGGGGGACCAGATGAGTTATCGGCTTGCCCTGGGCGGCCTGGGCCTGACCGCGGTCGCCGTGCTGGCGGCCGGCGGCTGCCGTGCCGCCCGGCCGGCGGCGCTGGACGACGCCGCCCTGTGGCACAACGGCACATACCATGCCGCGCCGGGGCAGGGCTTCCGGCTCGCCACGCCGGCGCCCCAGCCGCGCACGGCGGCCACGGGCGGCGGCGCACACGCCGCGCCGCCCGCGCAGGCGCATCCCGCGCCGCGCCCGGTGCCCGTGCCCATCCGGATCGTGCCGCCGCGCCTGCGCCACCTTCCGCCACTGCGGCCGCGGGGTGACTGGCGCCCGGTGCAGCCGCCCGTGCACGCCTGCTCCACCGTCAGCCTCGGCCGGGGAGGCGGCACGTCCGTACAGTGCATCCAGCGGTCGGATGAGGTCATCGCCACGTCGAACACCCGGACCGTCCGGGACTACTGGCCGGACAGTGACTGGTCGGACGGCGACCGGGTGAGGCACGACGGTGACTGGCCCGAGCTCGGCTGGGGCCACGACGACTGACGGCCGGGCGGGATGCCGGCCGGAGCCGCACGACGCCGGCCGGTGGCCGGCCGGAACGTGCCCGTGCGGCGGTCTTCACCCGGACGAATTCCCACCGAAACGCCGGCGTCGCCTACCGTGGCAATCCTGGGAACGATGACGGACGTCCGGCATGGAGCTGAGTGAGATGGCGAAGCACAGACGCGGAGTACGCCGGTTCACCGCCCTCGTCGTCGGGTGCGGGGCGGCCGGGCTGGCCATCGGCTGGACCTACGCCGAGCACGGCCGCCCGGCGCGGATCACGTCTGGTCGCTGAGGCGGTAGCCCAGGCGGGTCAGCTCGGCCCCGGCGACCTTCTCGACCTGCAGGATCTGCTTGGGGGTCAGGCGCTCCTGCCAGCGGCCGACGCCGGCGTCGTCGATGCCGTACAGCGCCGTGCGCGCGATGCGCTGGCCGAGATAGTCCGACATCGCCGAGACGATCTCCCGTGGGCGCGCGACCAGCTCCTCGTACCGGATGGTCAGGAGCTGGTCGTCCGGTGTCCGTGCGCGCAGCCGCGCGCTCAGCCGGATCGAGCCGCGCCAGCGCAGGGCGCATTTGACCGCGACCCCGGCGCGCGGCCAGCGCATGCGCTCGGTGGCGTCCTCGACGCCGAAGAACGGGTTCGGGAACACCTCGTCGAGGTTGGCGAACCCCGGCCGGAACCAGGCGAGGCAGCGCTCGTCGGTCAGCATGCCCGCGACGGCGTCGCGGCCGTCCCGGATCACCTGGATGAACTGGGCGTCGGGAAAGGCGTCGAGCAGCACGTCGGTGGTGTAGATCAGGTCGGGCGTCGCGTCGGCGAAGCGCTGCACGCCGTGCGGGTCGGCGCACATGCCGTCCGCCCCGATCCGGCCCAGCTCACGGCACTCGGACGGGCACTCGGCGCAGCCCTGCCGGGTGACCTGCCAGCCGTGCGCGTAGGCGTCGCGCAGCACCCGGGCGGCACCCTCGCCCCGCTCGGTCGCGATCGACGGCCGCCGCGCGAAGGCGTACACCGTGCGCACCACGCCCGGGTGGCCCATCGTCACGTGGAAGGCGCTGCTCCGCCGCAGCGCACGCGCGAGCAGATCCGTGCCCGAATGCGGCGCGCCCAGCACGAACACCGGGCGCCGGACCTTCGTGCCGTTGACCACCAGGATGTGGGGCGACGTCGTGCGCATGGCTGCCATCAGTGTGCCACCCCGGCGGGGGCTTGATCACTCTGATCGGCGTCGCGTCGGCGCGATCTTCTCACGGCGGCGGGTTCTCTTCTGCGATGCGCCGGCCCAGGAGGGCCGGAGAGGTGGATGCGGCGTGGAACAGATCGGATGCTACCCGTCCAAACCGCCCCACGGCTCCCGCGCCGGCGCCGTGCGTTGACGGCGCCGAGGACGCGATCGAGCGCCTGCACGCCGGCACCGCGGGCACGCCCGGCGCCGGCCGGACGTCACCCGCCCGGACGGCCCGGATACGTCCGGTCCGGAGTCGGGCCGGTCCCGGGGGCTTACCGAGCTCGTTCCCTCAGCAGGAAATTTTTCCTGCTGAGGGAAGGTTCGCGCACGAGACACCGGCCGCCGGCGTGGCCGATGAGCCGGCCCCGGCCCTCGCCGCCGGCCCGGTGCACGTTCGTGGACGCCCCACTAGTCACGAAGGTAGGCGTGCAGCTCGTCGGCGGACATGCGGTCGAAGCGCGCGAGGGCCACCCCGAGATAGCGGAGCTGGTCCATGTCCTCGGTCGCCACGTGGACCGACCCCGCCCGCCAGAGCCACACCGGCAGGCCATCCGTTCCGGAGACGCGGCACCAGCCGGGCGGTTCCGGGCTTTCCGCGACGATCCGCCGGCGAAGATTCAGGCTGGTCCGCGCGGCGGCCGGGTACTTCCGTACGAGGAGATCGAGCCGCAGGAGGTCGCGCGCTTCGGAGGGAGACCGCCCGGCCAGGGAATCGATCAATGCCCGCAGCTCCGGCAGGGCGAGAATCAGGCGCTGTTCGGGCGTCATCGCGGCGGCACCGGAGGCGTGACGACGTTCCGGATCGCGGCGACGAGGTCGTCGACGTCGTCGGGCGTGAGCGTCCGGGCCGGGTCGTGCAGGTCCGCGATCGGACGGCCCCATGACCAGAACCACGCCAGCCGCCCGCGCTCGTCCGGCGCGCAGGTGATCCTCTCGCTGAGATGGTGACTCGCCCCCTGGATGAGGATCTCGGCCCCGTACTGCGCGGCGTCCAGCCCGGCCTCCTGGCAGGCCTGCGTGAGCCACTTCGCGTATGCCTTGATGTCCTCGCTTGTGTGAGATGTCGCCATCAAGTGCTCCCTTCGTCGGAGGTTTGCACTCACAGAATGGAGTAGGCCGATTACTCTGTGAATGCTCGGCGTGCTCACGCTTGACACGTACGAGTCCATGGGAGCCGAGTGCGAAAGGGTACGATCGATGGCGGCACGGATGACAGGTCGTGCGTTCTTCGGCCGGAGACTCCGCATGGCGCGCGAACAGAAGGCACCCAAGATGAGCCGCCGCGCGCTCGGCGAGCTGCTGAACCTGTCCGACTCGGCCATCGCCGCCTGGGAAAGCGGCCGGAACGTCCCCGATCCTCGTACGCTCGCGAGCGTCGAGCGGGTCCTCGGCACGAAGGGGCTGTTGCAGGACATCGTCGAATGCCTGGTCACCGGCGAGAAGACCCAGGAGTACATGGGCCGCTGGGTCCAGGTCGAATCCCAGGCGACGACGCTCTTGTGGTTCTCTCTCGACGTGGTGCCGGGATTACTACAGACCGAAGAATATGCGCGGGCGATCCTGCGAGACGACGAGCGGGTAGGCGTTCGCATGGAGCGGCAGAGCGTCTTGGAGAAGGAGAACCCGCCCGTCCTCGTCGTGCTGATCGACGAGAGCATCCTGCGCCGCAACGTCGGCGGGCCGCAGGTCGTAAGAGGTCGGCTCGATCATCTGCTCGAAATGGCCGCCCGAGAACACGTGGCGATCAACGTCATCCCGCTCGCATCGCCGATATGCGCGCGCTACACCGGATCGTTCATCCTCGCCGGACGTAACGGAGAGGCCGAGATCGGCTATGTCGACGACGCGATCCGGGGAGGAGTGGTGGAGAACGTCGATGAGGTCGCCTGGCTCCGGCAGACGTTCGAGATCTTGAGATCACATGCCAAGGATCGGGAAGAATCCCTTCGCCTCATAAAGGAAGCAGCAGAATCGTGGACCTGAAGTGGCGTAAGTCCAGCCGGAGCAATGCGAATGGTGGAGCCTGCGTGGAGGTCGCCGTACTGGAGAGGGCGACGGGGGCTCCTGCGGCCTGATTCCCGGTCACCGGCCCGGTGGCCGGTGACCGGGGGACTTCACGACAGGCTCGCGCGGAGGTTGGTCACGCGGGTGCGGGCGGCGTCGAAGGCGCTCTGGGAGAGCTGCCCGGTCTGCAGGGCGTTGCCGAGGCCGCTGACCACCGCCTGCCCGTCGCCGACCTGCTGCGAGCAGACCAGAATGAGGTCCATGCCGGCCTGCGCCGCGGCGACGGAGCGCTGGGCGTACGTGCCGAACGACGACAGCGCCCCGGCGTTGATCGCGTCGGTGATCGTGACGCCCTGGTAGCCGAGCCGGCCGCGCAGCTCCTGCACGACGGTCGGGGACAGCCCCGCGGGGCGGGCGGAGTCGAGCGCCGTGTAGATCGCCCACGACAGCATGACGAGCTTGACGCCCGCCCCGATGGCCGACGGGTACGGCGCCTCGTCGATGGACCGTAGGTCCGACGTGGACACGGTCAGCGTGACCGGCCGCAGGTCGGTGTTCTGGCTGGACGTGGCCGCGCCGAGGCCCGGGAAGTGCTTGGCGGTCGCGGCCACCCCGGCCGCCTGCTGCGCGGCGATGAACGCACTGCCGCACCGGGCGCAGACGTCCGGGTCGGTGCTGTAGGACCGGCCGTACTGGTCGTCGAAGTCGCCGGACTGGCGGTACACGTCGAGGACCGGGGCGAGGTTGACGTTCATGCCGACGCTCGCGAGTAGTTGCCCGGCCTGCCGCCCGGCGGTGGTGGCGGCGGCGACCGGGTCCGACGATTCGCCGATCTGCTTCTCCGACAGGGTCGGGCCTCCGGGCAGCCGCCGGATCTGCCCGCCCTCCTGGTCGGTCATCAGCAGCAGCGGCGCGGACACGGGGCTCGCCAGGTTCGCGGCCTGGAGCTGCCGGCACACGGCGGCGATCTGGTCGAGGCTGGAGATGTTGTCGCCGAAGAAGATCACACCGGCGGCCTTGCCCGCCGAGATCTGGTCGAGCAGGGCCTGCGGCACGGTGAGCCCCGAGTAGGAGAAGATCACCCGCTGGCCGGCCTGCTGTTCGGGCGTCAGGGCGGCCGGGCGTGCGACCGTGGCGCGCGCCGTACCGGCCCCCGTGAGCGTCGCGGCGGCGAGACCGGCGCCGGCCATGAGGGCGCCGCGCCGGGTGATGCCAGAGTCGTTCATCGCGTTCCGCGCGCCGCCTTCAGTGCGGGGGCGGCGCGCTCCCTCTCTTTCTCTCTCAAGTCGCGGCCGCTGCGCGGCCGGGCGTGGCTGGACCGGCTGGACGGGCTGGACGGGCTGGGACGGTTCGCCGGCGGCCGCGGGCCGAGGCGGGCGGGCCCGCGGCCACCGGGTCCGGGTCGGCCGTTCGCCGGCGCCTTAACGCGGGTCATGTCGCCGTTGAACAGGTCCTGGTCGCCGGGGAACGTGCCGCTGTCGGCGTACTGCCAGATCGTCTGGTAGCCCCAGTTGTACGGCATCGGCCCGGGTGAGCCGTTGTAGTTGGCGAGCATCAGCGGGTTGGTGGAGGAGAAGTCGCCCTGGTTGCCGGTGCACTGGCTCCACCAGCTCGTCGCCGTGTAGATGACCGGCCAGCGGCTGGTCTTGGCGTGGTACTCGTTACTGAACGAGAGTATCCAGTTCACCATGGCCGACGGTGACAGGCCGTAGCAGGCCGACCCGTACGGGTTCCATTCCATGTCGAGCATGCCGGGGAAGGTCATGCCGTCCCTGGACCAGCCGCCGCCGTGCGCGACGAAGTAGTCGGCCTGGGCGGCGCCGGACGAGGTGTTGGGCGTGGCGAAGTGGTATGCGCCGTGCACGATGCCGGCGTAGTACGCGCCGGTGTACTGCTGGCTGAAGTACGGGTTCGTGTAGTTCGTCGACTCGGTGGCCTTGACGTAGGCGAACTTGGCGCCGTTGGCCGCGACGGCGGACCAGTTGATGTTGCCCTGCCAGCTGCTGACGTCCAGGCCCGGGGTCTGCGTGACGTTGGGCGTGATGACGGCCGGGCCGCCGCTCGGCATGTGCTTGGCGACCTGCGAGCCGAGCCAGTCGCGGTCGGGGTGGGTGATGGGGTTCCTGGGCGCGGCGGAGGCGGCGGGGGCCGTCAGCGCGACGGCGCAGCAGGCGGCAGCGGCGGCGGCGAGCGCCTTGAGACGGGGCGAGCGCGAAAAGTCATGTGATCCTCCGGGAGGGGGTCGGACGACACCCCGGCGCCCGTGGCGGGTCCGCAGCACCCTCCGAGCCCGTACGCTGACCCAACGCGACGGCGCCGGCCGGGACGGCCTGTTCCCCGCCCCCGCCGGCGACGCGGCGCTGGAACGGCCGCGCGAGCGGCCCGCCGGCCACCCCGGACGGCATCCCGTACGTGCTCGTCGGCGGCGAGTTCGTCATCGACGGCGGCCGCCGCACCACGGCCACCCCCGGCCGCGCGATCAGGAGGACGGGGCGCTCCCGACCGGCCCGGCCGCCGTGCGAGGTCAGCCGCCCATGATGTCGTCGATCATGCGCTGGTTGCCGGCGAGCAGGCCGCCGTCCACGGGGAGGGTGGCGCCGGTGATCCAGGACGCCTCGTCCGAGGCGAGGAACAGCACGGCCGCGGCGATGTCGTCCGGGGTGCCGACCCGGCCGAGCGGATACCACCCGGCGACCCGGTCCAGCACGCCGGGGCCCCGGCGGCCTCGCGCGGCCCAGCTGTCCGTGCGCACGGTGCCGGGCGCCACCGCGTTGCACCGGACGCCGCGCGGGCCGTACCGGACCGCGATGCCGCGGGTGAGGCTGAGCACGCCGGCCTTGGCCGCGCTGTAGGCCTCGTTGCCCAGGTGCACGATGGCGTTCACGGACGCGACGTTGACGATCGCGCCGCCGCCCCGGGCCAGCATCGCGGGCAGCACGGCCTGCGTGCACAGGAACGTGCCCTTCAGGCAGAGGTCGACGTCGCGCTGCCAGTCTTCCTCGCCGAGGTCCTCGAACGCCGCGTCGGTGGCGGCGCCGGCGTTGTTCACCAGCACGTCCACGGGGACGCCGGCCAGTGTGGCGCGGACGGCGGCCCGGTCGGTGACGTCCAGCGCGACCGGCCGCGCGCCGGGGATGCCGGCGGCCGTCCGCCCGGCCCGGCCGGCGTCGACGTCGGCGACGAGAACGGACGCGCCCTCCGCGCCGAACCGCCGCGCGATCGCCCGGCCGATCCCCGCGCCGCCGCCGGTCACCACCACGTGTCTCCCCGAGAACCGCATGCCCCGATCATGCCGCACGCCCCATGACTCACGCGGGAGCACCAGGGCGGCCGCGGGCCGCCACGCCGTCGCGGGGTCCGGCGGCGTCCGGCGCCCACCGGCCGCGACCTGCGACGGGCCGCCGGGAGCCGGTGGTGCCCGCGGCGCCGGGGGCGCAGCAGCGGCGGCGCGCCTCCCCGGGCGCCGCAGCGGCGCTCGCGCGCGGCGCACGACGCGGCCGCGTGGCGCCGGGCGCGACCGCTAGGACGGCCGGCACGTCCGGGCGAGGCGGTGGCGCAGGGCGATGCGCCGGACGGCCCGGCCCCGGGCCGTGGTCAGCGGCCGAGGAACGCGCCGCCGTTGACGTGCAGGACCTGCCCGGTGACGTGCCCGGCGGCCGGGGAGGTCAGGAACGCGACCGTCTCGGCGACGTCGGCCGGTGTGCCGGGCCGGCCGTTGAACGTCTGGGCGACCAGCAGCCGCCGCCGCTCCTCCGTCAGCGTGTCGCCGAAGAACTCGGTGTCCTCCACCAGGCCGGGAGCGATCGCGTTGACGGTGACGCCGCGCCGGCCGAGACGCGCGGCGAGGCTCGCGGCGAGGTTGTGCACGGCGGCCTTGGCCGCTCCATAGGAGCCGTTGCCGCGGGCCCCGGCGATGGAGCCGACGAGCACGACGCGCCCATCGTCGGCGAGCCGGGGCGTCAGCGCGGTGGTCATGAGCACGGCGCTCAGCACGTTCAGCTCGAACTGGGCCAGCCACTGCTCCCGCAGGGCGGTCAGATCGTCCTCGGCCGGCTGCGGGCCGTGGCGGGCGACGTTGCCGCCGGCGTTGTTGACCAGCACGTCGAGACGTTCGGGCAGTTCCGGGAGCGCCGCCTCGATGGCCGCGGGGTCGGTCGCGTCGAACGCCACCGCCCGCGCGCCGATGCGGGCCGCCGCCTCGTACAGCACGTCCTTGCGCCGCCCGGTGATGGTGACCTCCAGGCCCCGGCCGGCCAGCGTCTCGGCGATCGCCCGCCCGATGCCGGTGCCGCCTCCGGTCACCACGGCCGTTCGTGTCATGGCCAACTCCCTGTTTAGATCTAAACTTTCATCGGCTACGCTAGGCCGCGTGCCGCCCGGACGCAAACCCGACGCCGTCGACCGGATCCAGCTCGCCTGGTCCCGCGAGCGGCCCGGCACGCCCGTCGAGTCGATCGGTGTGATCACCAGGATCTGGCGGGCCGCCAAGCTCCTCGACGACGAACGCCGCCGCACGCTGTCGCGGCTCGGCATCGACGCCGCCACCCTCGACCTGCTGTCCACGCTGCGCCGGGCCGGCCCGCCGTACGCCATGACGCCCGCGCAGCTCAGGGACCACAGCCTGGTGACCGCCGGTGCGATCAGCCAGCGCGTGGCCAGAGCGGAGAAGGCCGGCATGGTCCGGGCGGCCCGCAGCCCGGGCGGCCGCACGACGCGCGTCGAGCTCACCGGTGCGGGCCACGCGCTCATCGAGGGCAGCGTCGACCGGTTGCTGGCGCACGAACGCGACCTGATCGGGCACCTGAGCGACGAGGAGCGCGAGCGGCTCACCGAGCTGCTGCGCGCCCTGCTCGACGGGCTCATCGCCCGCCTCGGCGCGGACGCCGATCCGGAGGGCCGGATGGACCGCCCGCCCGCGCCCGCCGGCGGCGCGTGACGCGGCTCACCCGGTCCGGCGCGGCCGCCTTGGCCCGGTGCGGTCCCGGTCCGGCGGGTCGCCTCGGCTCAGCACCGGTGGGCCTGGTCCGGCGCGGCGGTCCCGGTCCGATGCGGCGGTCCCGGTCCGATGCGGCGCCACCGGGTCAGGCCCGGTGGCGCCCGGCCCACCCGGCTCCTGTACCGCCGCGTGGCGCGGCTCCGCCGCCTCCGGATGATCGGCCGTCCGGCGCTCGGTCGGCGTGGCGCGCCAGGCTTGTCAGGGACGATTTGACCCGGCGGCGGCAGCGGCCGGGGCGGCCTCTTCCGCTTACCGGGGTGTTGATGTCATGCTCTGACGCAGCACATAACAAGGAGGGGTGGATGCGCGACCCCGGGGGCGGGCGGCCATCGGCTCTTCATGCCGGCGACCGCGTCGCGGTCGTGGCCCCCAGCGGCCCCGTCGACCCCCAGCGCCTCCGACGAGGCTGCGCGGTGCTCCGCATGCTGGGCTTCGACGTCGTGGTGGGAGAGCACGTGCTCGACCGCACCGGGAACCCCGCCACGCCGCACCGCGATCCCGCCCGGACCGGCGGCCGCGCGAACCCGGGCGATCCCGCCGAGCCCGATGACCATGCCCAGGGCGGGCGCCGCGCCGAGCCGGCCGACCGCACCCGGCCTGGTGAGAGTGCCCAGCCCGGCCATCCCGTTGCGGGCGACCATCACGGCGGCGACCGCAACCCGCCCGGCGGCCGGGCGGCGTACGGCGGGCCGGCCGGCGCGGGCCTGACGTACCTGTCAGCCGCCGACGCCGACCGCGCCGCCGACCTGCAGAACGCCTGGTGCGACCCGTCCGTCGCCGCCGTCTTCTGCGCCCGCGGCGGCTACGGCGCCGCCCGCACGCTCGGCCACCTCGACTGGGCCGCGCTCGCCCGTGCCACCCCGAAGATCCTGCACGGCTCCAGCGACATCACCGCGCTGCACGTGGCGTTCGGGCGGCGGCTCACGGTGCCGACCTCCTTCGGGCCGATGGTCGGCACGTCGATCGCCGACGCCGAACCGGAGTCCATCGACCATCTGCGGGCGGCTCTGGCGGGCGCGCCTGCGCCGGTGCCCGGCGAGTACACGCTGCGCGGCGGCCGAGCGGAGGGGCCGCTCACCGGCGGCAACCTGACGCTGCTCACCTCGCTGCTGGGCACCCCCCACGCGCCGGAGCCGGCGACCGGTCGCATCGCCTTCCTCGAAGACGTCACCGAGGCCCCCTACCGGGTCGACCGGATGCTGACCCAGCTCCTTCAGGCCGGCTGGTTCGACGGCGTGGCCGGCGTCGCGCTCGGCACCTGGATCGGCTGCGGCGACCTGGCCGCGGTCTTCGCCGACCGCCTCACGCCGCTCGGGGTCCCGGTGCTCGCGGGCCTGCCGGTGGGGCACGGCCCCCGCCAGCTCACGATCCGGCTCGGCGCGCCCGCGGTTCTCGACGCGGACGCGCTCGTGCTGCACCAGGACGCGCCGGAGCGCCGCGGCGGCCGTACCGCGTCCCCGAGGGCCTTCGCCGCCGGAGGGACGCCATGACGACCTTCGAACGCCGCGACCACCGGCCCGCACCGGCCGGCGGCGACGACCGCGCGCTCGACTCGCTCGTCGTGCTGGTCGCCGAGAGCCACGGCTACGGCTGCCGTCCGGCGGCGGGCGACACGATGGTGCTCGACGGCCGGCAGCGCCTGCACATCGGCATGCGCAACCTGCGCCAGCTCGCCCGGCAGGTGCCGCGCGACGACTGGCCCGCGCTGGTCGCCGACCACGTCGGCACCATCATCACGGCCATCGAGGAGCCCCTCGACCTGCGCGACTTCTCGCTCGTGCGCGGCCTGCTGCGGGCACGCGTCTACCCGGCCGAGGCGCGCACCGGCCGGCTCATCTACCGGCCGTTCGCCCCAGGCCTGATCGAGGCGATCGTGGCCGACACGCCCACGACGGTGCGGACGATCGTGACCGACGACGCGGCGGGCTGGCCGGTGACCGCCGACGAGCTGTTCGCGGTCGGCCGCGAGGGAGTGCGCGCCGACGGCCCGCTGGAGTGCGACGTCATCGACGACACCGGAATCCGCGTGCTCGAGGGGCAGACGTTCTACGCCGCGACGCATCTGCTCTGGCTGGACGCCTACCTCGACCCTGGGCCGTACGGCGCTCTCGCCGTCGCGCCGACCCGCAGCGCGATCGCTGCGTGCCCGATCCGCAAGCACACCGCGGTGCTGACCGCCCAGCGGCTGCACGCCTTCGCCCGCAACGCCTACGACGAGGGGCCGGGCTCGCTCACGCCCGAGCTGTTCTGGAGCCGCGGCGGCAGCCTCACGCTGCTGGAGACCCGCACCGCGGACGGCCGGCTGGAGCTGCCGCCCGACTTCCTCCGTTTCCTCGACACCCTGCCCTGAGCGCGACGTCCCGCCGGTGCGGACCCGTACCGTGCGGGCCGCCGCGGCGAAGGGGCGAAGGCGCGGCCGCGTGGCCCGCCGGTCTTAGACCGTCCGGGGGGAATCCGACGCCGCCGTCGTGGTGGTCGTCCGCCGAACGCCCGCGGGAAAGCCGCGCGCCCGCGAGGGCGGGTCTCAGACCGCCCGGGGGCGGCCGACGCCGTCGTGGCCGTCGAGGTCGTAGGCGGTCAGCACCAGCGGCACGTGGCTGAACGCCTGCGGGAAGTTGCCGACCTGGCGGCGCAGCCGCGGGTCGTACTCCTCGGCGAGCAGGCCGACGTCGTTGCGCAGGTCGAGCAGCCGCTCGAACAGCTCGCGAGCCTCATCCGCCCGGCCGATCTGCCGCAACGCCCCGGCCAGCCAGAAGCTGCAGGCCAGGAACGCGCCCTCGCGCCCGGGCAGGCCGTCGACGGCGCCCTCGCCGTCGCCGGTCTGGTAGCGCTGCACGAACCCGTCGACGGTCAGCTCGCGCTGGATCGCCTCGACGGTGCCGACCACGCGGGGGTCGTCCGGCGGCAGGAAGCCCACCCGGGGGATCAGCAGCAACGAGGCGTCCAGCTCCGGTGACCCGTACGACTGGGTGAACGTGCCGCGGTCGGCGTCGAAGCCCTTGGCGCACACCTCGCGGTGGATCTCGTCGCGCAGTGCCTTCCACTTCTCCAGGGGGCCCTGCCGGTCGAACGTCTCGATCATGCGGACGGCGCGGTCGACCGCCACCCACGTCATCACCTTCGAGTGCACGAAGTGGCGGCGCGGCCCGCGCACCTCCCACAGGCCCTCGTCCGGGTCGCTCCAGTGCTCCTCCAGGAAGCCCATGAGGGCGCGCTGCAGCGACCAGGCGTGGCGTTCGGGCTGGATGCCGCTCTCCAGGGCGAGGAACAGCGAGTCGGACACCTCGCCGTACACGTCGAGCTGGAGCTGTTTGGACGCGGAGTTGCCGACCCGCACCGGCGCCGACCCCTCGTAGCCGGGCAGCCAGTCGAGCTCGTACTCCTCCAGGCGGCGCTCGCCGGCCACCCCGTACATGATCTGCAGGTCCTCGGGGCTGCCCGCCACGGCCCGCATCAGCCAGGACCGCCACGCCTTGGCCTCGTCGCGGTAGCCGCTGCGCAGCAGGGCCTCCAGGGTCATCGTGGCGTCGCGCAGCCAGCAGTACCGGTAGTCCCAGTTGCGCACGCCGCCGACGTCTTCGGGCAGCGAGGTGGTCGCGGCGGCGACGATGCCGCCGGTGGGCGCGTAGGTGAGCGCCTTGAGCGTGGCGAGCGAGCGGACGACGGCGTCGCGGTAGCGGCCGTCGTAGGTGCACTGGGCCGCCCAGCCGGTCCAGAAGCGCTCGGTGGAGGCGAGCGCCTCGTACGGGTCGACGTCGCGCGGCTCGGGCAGGTGCGACGGGTGCCAGGTGCACACGAACGGCAGTGAGTCGCCCTCGCAGACGACGAACGTCGCCCGGTGTGCGTAGTCGCGGCCCTCCAGCTCGATCGGGGTGCGCAGCCAGACGGAGTCGGGGCCGGCGATCGCGGCGAGGTGGTGGTCGGTGCGGCGCATCCACGGCATGGTGCGGCCGTAGTCGAAGCGCAGCTTCAGCTCCGTGCGCATCGGCACCCGGCCCGAGACGCCCTCGATGATGCGCACGACGTCGGCGGCCTCACCGCGTTCGGGCATGAAGTCGACGACCCGGACGGTGCCCTCCGGGGTGTCCCACTCGGTCTCCAGGATCAGCGTGTCGCCGCGGTACCGCCGCCGCGTCGCCGTGCCGCCGGAGGCCGGGGCGATCTTCCAGCGTCCGTTGTCGGGCGTGCCGAGCAGTGCCGCGAAGCAGGCCGGCGAGTCGAACCGCGGCACGCACAGCCAGTCGATCGAGCCGTCGCGGCTCACCAGGGCGCAGCTGAACAGGTCGCCGATCAGAGCGTAGTCCTCGATGCGTGCCGGCAACGCGATCTCCTCACCGTCCGGTGCTCGTCCGTCTCCTCGCACGGTAATGCGGCATCGTAGCGGCCGGTGCCGGAACCGAGGTCCGGTAACCCCGGGTTTACCGCGCGATCTGGCGGTAACGGTCCAGGTGCCCCGGTGGGGACGGGCACGGACAGGAGAACCGATGAACGATGCCGGCGCACCGGCTGCACCGCCGGAGGCCGTACGCAGCCTGATACCCGCACGGATCGACCGGCTGCCCTGGTCGAGGTTCCACACCCGGATGGTCGTCGCGCTGGGCGTGGCGTGGGTGCTGGACGGCCTGGAGATCCAGATCGCCGGCATCGTCGGGCCGGTCCTGCAGAAGAGCGCCACGCTGCACCTGAGCTCACAGGACGTCGGGTTCTCCGCGACCGTCTACCTGCTCGGCGAGGTCGCGGGCGCGCTGGTCTTCGGCCGGCTGTCCGACCGGCTCGGCCGCCGCCGGCTGTTCATCGCCACCCTCGGGCTCTACCTGGCCGCCAACGCGCTCACCGCGCTCTCCTTCAATTACGGGATCTTCCTGCTCTTCCGGTTCATCGCCGGCATGGGCATCGGCGGCGAGTACGCCGCGATCCACTCGGCGATCGACGAGCTGATCCCGGCGCGCCACCGCGGCCGCGTCGACCTGGCCGTCAGCGGCACGTACTGGTTCGGCGCCATCCTGGCCTCCCTCGGCGAGTACGTGCTGCTCAACCCGCGCCTGCTGCCGGTGGACATCGGCTGGCGGGTCGGCTTCTTCATCGGCCCGGTGATCGGCGTGGCGATCTGGAGCCTGCGCCGCACCCTGCCGGAGAGCCCGCGCTGGCAGCTCATGCACGGGCACGCCGGGGATGCCGAGCGGTCCATCGCCCGGATCGAACGCGAGGTGGAGGAGGCCGGCCACCGCCTGCCGCCCGTCGACGAGGACCACTACATCGAGGTGCACCCGCGCGAGCGGGTCTCGTTCCTGACGGTGGGGCGCACGCTGTTCCGCGAGTACCCGTCCCGGTCGGTGCTCGGCGCCGTACTGATGATCAGCCAGTCGTTCCTGTACAACGCCATCTTCTTCACCTACGGGATGGTGCTGACGCATTTCTACGGGATCGCCGCCGGCGACGTGCCCAAGTACTTCTTCGCGTTCGCCGTCGGCAACCTGCTCGGGCCGTTCCTGCTGGGCCGCCTGTTCGACACGGTCGGCCGCAAGATGCTGATCGCCGGTACGTACCTGGTGTCCGGGACGCTGCTGGCGATCAGCGGGTACCTGTTCCAGGCCGGGGCGCTGTCCGCCCTCACGCAGACGATCCTGTGGTCGGTGATCTTCTTCATCGCCTCCGCGGCCGCCAGTTCGGGGTACCTGACGGTCAGCGAGATCTTCCCGCTGGAGCTGCGCGCCCAGGCGATCGCGCTGTTCTTCGCGATCGCCCAGGTGTTCGGCGCGCTGGGGCCGACGATCTTCGGTTCGCTGATCGGCGACCAGGACCACCCGGACCGGGGCCGCCTGTTCATCGCCTACCTGATCGCGGCCGGGATCATGATCGCCGCCGGCCTGGTGGAGGCGTTCCTCGGGGTGCGAGCCGAGCGCAGGTCGCTGGAGAGCATCGCCGCCCCGCTGTCGGCGGTGCGCAAGGCGGCGGGCGGCGTCGGCCACCGGCTGGACCCCGGCACCGGCACCGCCGGTGCCGGCCCGGCGGGCGTGTAGCCCGCCTCCGGGACCGGCGGTCAGGTCGCGGTCTGCGCCGGCTCGATGCGCAGCATCGGGACGAACACGTGCGCGAGCGGTCCGATCGTCACGGCGTAGATCACGGTGCCGACGCCGACCGTCCCGCCGAGCACCCAGCCGAGCGCGAGCACCGTCAGCTCGATGCCGGTGCGCACGACGCGGATCGAGCGGCCGCGCGCGGCCAGGCCCGTCATCAGCCCGTCGCGCGGACCCGGTCCGAGCCCGGCGCCGATGTAGCAGCCGGTCGCGAACCCGCCCACGAGGATCGCCGCCGCCAGGTACGCCCAGCGCGCGGCGAGCGGCCCGGGATGGGGGAGCAGCCACATGAACAGGTCGGCGAACGCCCCCACCAGGAGCGCGTTGCTGACCGTGCCGAGGCCGGGCCGCTGCCGCAGCGGGATCCACAGCGCCATGACGACGAAGCCCATGATGATGATCCAGGTGCCGATCGACAGGCCGGTCTGGCGGGCGAGCCCTTGGTGGAGCGTGTCCCAGGGGTCGTTGCCCAGCCGCGAGGTCACCTGGAAGGCGATCCCGAGGCCGTAGAGGGCCAATCCAACGTACAGCTGGGCCAATCGGCGTACGAGCACGGGTGTCCTCCGGACGTGATTGCGGCGAGGCAACCATTCACGCACACGAGTGGCTTGCACTGAAAGGGCCAATAGTGGAAAGTGGCCTTATGGCGTCCCGGTCCATCAACGCGCCCGGCCTGGCCCGCCTCCTCGGCGGCCCGCCGGCCGGGCGGCCCCTCTCCACCGCGCTCGCGGGCGGCCTGCGGGCGCTCGTGCTCGACGGCCGCCTCCCGCCGCACACCCGCCTGCCCGCCGAGCGCGACCTCGCGGCCGCCCTCGGGCTGAGCCGCACGACGGTCACCTCCGCCTACGACCTGCTGCGCGCCGAGGGCTACGTCGCGAGCCGCCGGGGCGCCGGGAGCTGGACCGCACCGCCGCCCGGCAGGACGATGCCGGCGCGGCACCGGCCCGCCGGCGACGCCGCGCTGATCGACCTGGCCTGCGCGACCCCGCCGGCGCCGTGCGGGTTCGACGAAAGCGTGGCCGCCGCCGTCGCCGAGCTGCCGCGCTACACCGGCGGACCCGGATACGAGTCGCTCGGCCTCCCGGTGCTGCGTGCGGCCGTGGCGGACCGCTACACCGCCCGCGGCGTCCCCACCCTGCCGGACCAGATCCTGGTCACCACCGGCGCGCAGCACGCGCTCTGCCTCGTGCTGCAGGCGCTCGCCCGGCCCGGCGACGCGGTCCTCGTCGAGTCGCCGACCTACCCGCACGCGCTCGACGCGCTGCGCCGCGCGGGCACCCGCCTGGTGCCGGCCGGCGTCAACGGGGGCTGGGACCTCGACCTCATCGCCGCGGGCATGCGCCAGGCCGCCGTCCGGCTCGCGTACGTGGTGCCCGACTTCCAGAACCCGACCGGGCGGCTCATGGACGACGCCGGCCGGGCCGCGCTGGTCGCCGCGGCGCGCGACACCGGCGCGTACCTCGTGGTGGACGAGACGTTCGCCGAGCTGGCCATCGACGACCTCGCCCGCCCGCGGCCCGTGGCCGGGCATGACACCGACGGGCGGGTGATCAGCATCGGGTCCGCGGCGAAGGTGCTGTGGGGCGGCCTGCGCATCGGCTGGATCCGCGCGACCCGGGCGCTCGTCCGCCGCCTCGCCGAGGCGCGGGAGACCGTCGACCTGGCCAGCCCGGTGCTCGAACAGCTCATCGTGGCCGACCTGCTCGGCCGCATGGACGACGTCGTCGCCGACCGCCGCGCCGTGCTCGGCGAACACCGTACGGCCCTTGCCGGCGCGCTGCGCCGCGCCTGCCCCGGCTGGGAGTTCACGCCGCCGCCCGGCGGCCTGTCGCTGTGGGTGCGGCTGCCGGGCGTCTCCAGCACGGCGCTGGCCGCCGCCGCGCCCGCGCACGGCCTGCACGTCGTACCGGGCACCGCCTTCGGCGTGGACGGCGTCCTGGACGACCATCTGCGGGTGCCGTTCGTGCTGCCGCCGGAGACCCTGCGCGACGCCGCCGACCGCCTGGCGGCGGCCTGCCGCGACGCCGCGGCCGCCCCGCCGCCCCGCCGCACCTTCGTCTGAGCGCGCGACTGCGGCGATCACGCATCGCCGCCGCCGGCCGGGCCGGCAGGTGACGCGCGGCCCGCGTTCGGGGCCTCGCTCCGTCACCGCGTGAGACGCGCCCGTGGACGGCTGCCGCCGGCGCGGCCCGCGGAGGGCGGCCCACCGAGAGTGGCGTACGGAAGCGCGGCCCGCGAAGGCGTACGGAGGCGGGGCATGGGGACGGCGGCGTTCGGAGGCGCGGCGCACGAAGGCGTACGGGGGCTCGGCGCGCGGGGCGCCCTGGCGGCGCGGGAGGCCGTGGCGGCGCGGGCCCGGCCCGACGACGGTGCCGTGGCCCTCACGCGGCGGCGCGGCGCTCCGGGCTCCGGCGTTCCATGCCCTTGGGCGCACTGATCGCGGCGGCGTAGGGTGATCGCGGCGACCCACCAGGCCTGTGCCGATCGATTCCGGGCAGGAGAGATCATGACGGATGCCATCGTGACGACGACCGGCGGGCGAGTGCGCGGGGCGCTGAACACGGACGGCGTGCTCGCCTTCCGCGGCATCCCGTACGCCGCCCCGCCGTTCGGCCCGCGGCGGCTGCGCGCGCCCGAGCGCGCGGAGCCGTGGGACGGCGTGCGCGAGGCCACCCGGTTCGGGCCGATCCCGCCGCAGCCGGGCACGATGATCCCTGGCGCGCCGGCCTGGTCGCCGGGTGACGGCGATGACATCCTCACCGCCAACGTGTGGCGGCCCGCCGACGGCGGCACCGGGCTGCCCGTCCTGGTCTGGGTGTACGGCGGCGCGTACACGAACGGCTGCGCGAACACCTACGACCCGGGCCCCCTCGTACGCGCCGGGCTGGTCGTGGTGACGTTCAACTACCGGGTCGGCTTCGAGGGCTTCGGGCACGTGCCCGGCGCACCCGACAACCGCGGCCTGCTGGACCAGGTCGCCGCGCTGCGCTGGGTGCGGGACAACGTCGCGGCCTTCGGCGGCGACCCGGACAACGTCACGGTCGCGGGGGAGTCGGCCGGGGCCGGGTCCGTCGCCGCGCTGGCCGTGATGCCGTCGGCAGCCGGGCTGTTCCGCCGCGGCATCGCGCACAGCGTGCCGTGCGAGTACCTGTCGGCGCGGGCGGCCGAGGCGATCGGCGGGCGCATCGCGGCGGCCGCCGGCGTACCCGCCACGCTCGGCGCGCTCGCCGCGGTGCCGCCCGAGCGTCTGGTCGAGGCGTCCTCGGCGGTGCTGCGCGGCTTCTTCCGCGACCCCTCCGCCGGCCGGCGGCACTATCTGCCCACCGTCTTCAACCCGGTGGTGGACGGCGAGGTGCTGCCCGACACGCCGCTGCGCGCCGTGGCGGCAGGCGCGGCGAAGGACACCGCCCTGCTGCTCCTGCACACGCTGGAGGAGTACCGCCTGTTCACCGTGACGGGCAACGCACGTGCCGTGCGGACGGATGAGGAGCTGGCCCGCGCCGCAGCGACGTTCGGGCTGCCGGACGGGGGAGTGGACGGGTACCGCGCCCTGGCCCCGGACGCCGGTGTGCCGGACCTGTACGCCATGCTCATGACCGACTTCCTGTTCGCCGAGTACACCACGCGCCTGGCCGAGGCCGCCGCCCGCGCCGGCGGCACCGCCTTCCTGTCCCGGTTCGCCTGGCGCTGCCGGGCCCTCGGCGGGGCGCTCGGCGCCTGCCACGCCGCCGACGTGCCGTTCCTGTTCGGCGGGCTGAACGAACGCGACCCGTTCGCGCAGTCGCTGCTCGACGGCCCGGCGACCGACGAGGACCGGGCGCTGTCCGGCCGCATGGTGCGGGCCTGGGCCGGCTTCGCCGCCACCGGCGACCCGGGATGGCCCGCGGTCACGGCGGACCGTACGCCGGTGAAGGTCTGGGACCTGACCGACCGCACGGACACCGACACCGGCGGGGGCGCCCGCGCGCTGTGGAAGGACGCCGACTTCCCGCCCGTCGCGCTGTGAGCCGCGGCTCCCGTTCGCACGGCGGGGCCGGGCTGCCGCGGTCACGGCGAAGGCGCCGGTCGGTGTGTGCCCCCGGGGGCTTCAGGGGCCTGCCGCGCGTCAGGCCGTACCGTACGGGCCACGGGCGATCGTGCGGGGACGGGCGCGTTCGTCGAGGCCCGGCCGCACGCGAAGGGGCATCGCTCGCCGCCAGGCGGGGTACGCGGCGACCGGCGGTGCGGAACGGACCGGTGTCGCCCGGACGGAGGCGCCGTGCCGGCCGTGCGGTCAGCCCGTGCCGGGTGCCGCGCCGCCGGAGGCCCGGCCGTCGGCGTGGGCGGCGATCAGGCGGGCGATCTCGCCGGGCATCGTGAGCGGCACCCAGTGCGGCGCATCGAGCGTGACGACCCGCAGGTCGACGACGAACGGCTCGGGCGCGCCGGCGGCCAGCGCCGGCGTGACGTAGGCGTCCCGGGCCGGCACCACGACCTGCGTGCGGACGGCGATGAGGTGCGCGGCGTGCGCGGGTCCGAGCATGTTCGCCCGGTACAGGTTCAGCCCGGCGAGCGCGTCGGGCAGCAGCGTCGGCGCCGGGTGACCACCGGCCCGTACGCCCTCGGCTTTGCGGAGCCGGCCGGCCCAGCGGCGTGCCAGCCACCGCGTCCAGAACAGCTCGGGCAGCACCGGTGGCCGGAACGCGGCGATGTACCAGGAACGGCGCAGCTGCCGCACGGCGTCCGGCAGCCCGGACGGGCGGCGCAGCCGCCCGCCCATCCAGCGGTCGGCGTGGCCCAGGCACGGCCCGGAGATGGACGTGAAGGAGGCGAATCGCGCGGGCATGGCGTGCACGGCCTCCCACGACTGGATCGAGCCCCAGTCGTGTCCGGCCAGGTGCACCGGGGCGCCGGGGGAGACCGCGTCGAGGACGGCGGCCATGTCGGCGACCAGATGCGGGAACCGGTAGGCGGCGCGGTCGCGCGGCCGCGTGGAGGCGCCCGCGCCGCGCACGTCGTAGGCGACGACGTGGAAGCGGACGGCCAGCCGGGCGGCGACGGCGTCCCACACCGCGTGGGTGTCCGGATAGCCGTGCACGAGCAGAAGGGTCGGGCCCTGCCCGCGCTCGAACACGGCGAGGTCGACGCCGTCACCTCGCACGCGGCGGGAGCGTACGTCCGTGTTGCCCGGCACGCTGGGGAATGTACGCCATAAGGCGCGGCCCGCGCCCGGCGACCGCGGGATCCCCGCCCGCCGTCACGCGGGGATCGCCGGGACGGCGCTCCGCCGCCCTTCGCGGAACGGCGGCCGGGCACCGCCCACCGCGGTCCCCGTGCCCCGCGGCCTCCGCGTGCGATCACGCGGCCGTCCGCAGCCGGACAAGGCGTCCGGCGCCGACGGACCGTCCCCGTTCAGCCGGTGAGGCGCTCGCCGCCGGAGTAGACGTTCATGGACCGGCCGCGCAAAAAGCCGATCAGCGTCATGCCGGCTTCTGCGGCGAGCTCCGCCGCGAGCGAGGACGGCGCCGACACCGCCGCGAGCGCGGGCAGGCCGGCCAGCAGCGCCTTCTGCGTCAGCTCGAACGAGGCACGGCCGCTGACCAGCAGGACGTGCCCGTACAGCGGTACGCGGCCCTCCTTCAGCGCCCACCCGACGACCTTGTCGACGGCGTTGTGCCGGCCGACGTCCTCGCGCAGGGTCAGCAGCGCGCCATCGGCGTCGAACAGCCCCGCCGCGTGCAGGCCGCCGGTGCGCTCGAACACCCGCTGCGCCGCGCGCAGCGTGTCCGGCAGTCGCGTCAGCATCTCGATGTCGAACGTCGTCGGGTCGTCGCGCACCTCGTAGGCGCCGCGCTGCCGGATCGCGTCGATGCTCGTCTTCCCGCACACCCCGCACGCGCTGGTGGTGTAGAACGAGCGCTCGACGGAGACCTCCGGCGGCCGGACGCCGTCGGCGAGCGTCACGTCGACCACGTTGAGGGTGTCGGTGTCGGCGCAGTAGCGCATGGCCGCGACGTCGGCCGCCCGCGCGATGACGCCTTCGGAGTGCAGAAACCCGGTGACCAGGTCGAAATCGTCGCCGGGCGTGCGCATCGTCACCGATAGCGGCCGTCCGGACAGGCGGATCTCCAGCGGCTCCTCGACGGCCAGCGTGTCGGGGAGCGTGCGTCTCCCTCGCTCATTGATCCGCGCGACACGGCGCCGCACCGTCACCCGGCCCATGCTTCGACGTTAGCGCCCCGAGCCGGCATTCCCGTCTCGGCCGTCCGCGAGCCGCCTGCGGCCCTAGGCAGCCGTCGCGCCGGGCCGCCGGCCGTCCCGGCCGCGCGGTTCCGGGCTCAGAGCCTCTTCAGGCAGAGCACGAAGCTGAGCACGCTGTACTTGGTGTTCTTGCGGGTGTACGACGCGTTGTACCCGCGGACCGACTTGCAACGGTCGCTGTTCGACGTCGCGTAGAAGCGCTTGAGCACCTTGTAGGCGCCGGGACGGCAGCTCACCCTGATCAGGTGGGGGTTCGAGTCGGTCCCGGTGTTGCGGACGCAGTCGCCGGGCTGCGCGGTGAGCGCCACATCGTCGGTCGGCGTGGGCAGCGGCACACTCTCGCTCGGCGTCGGCACGGCCGTCGGGAAGGCGCTCGGGACGTCCGGGGGGAGCGGCGCGGAGCTCTGCGCGATCGGCGTGGTCTTGTGCCTGCTGCCACCGCTGCTGAGCGCCCACACGATCGCCCCGCCGCCGCCGAGCACGACGAGCGCCGCCACGATCGCCACCACGACGATCAGGCCGGAATTCTTGTTCGGCGGGCCCATCGGCGGCCCCCAGCCCGGCCCGCCCGGCCCGCCCGGCCCGGGGAGACCGAAGCCGCCGGGACCCCACGGGCCGCCGGGAGGCGGCGGTGGCTGCTGCTGACCTCCATAAGGGGTCCCGCCCCCGTACGGCGGCGCG
>JBEHYF010000030.1:0-42743 GCA_048498315.1 Actinomycetota bacterium | reverse complement strand
CGGTCAAGGGTGAGTTCGGGCAGACCGACTACATCGCCTTCAACCCGAAGGTGAAGCCGTTCGACGACATCCGCGTCCGCGAGGCGATCTCGTACGCGATCGACCGGCAGGCGGTGATCAACGCGGTCGGCGGCAGCTCGCTGGCGATCCCGGCGACGACGTTCCTGCCCAACCAGGCCGCGTTCGGCTACCGGCCGTACGACTACTTCCCGGCCGGCCCGAACGGGAACGCGGCGAAGGCGAAGCAGCTCCTGGCCCAGGCCGGCTACCCGAACGGCCTGACGATCACGCTGGCGCACCGTAACGACGACAGCAACCAGGACGGGCCGGCGGTCGCCACGGCCGTGCAGGCGGGGCTGAAGAAGGCCGGCATCACGGTGAACCTCAAGCCCTACGACACGGCCGGCTACGACGACGCGAAGGAGAAGCCGGCCACCGAGCCCGGCATGTTCCTCATGACCTGGGGCGCCGACTGGCCGACCGGCGGGCCGTTCCTGGCGCCGATCTTCGACGGGCGGCAGATCCTGACCGACGGCGGCAACTTCAACACCGCACAGCTGAACGACCCGAAGATCAACGCCGAGTTCGACGCGATCAACAAGATCACCGACCCGGCGGCGGCCCGGCCGCGCTGGGGCGCGCTGGACGCCGAGATCGGCAAGATGGCGCTCGACGTCCCGCTGTTCCACCCGGTCTACATCCGGCTGGCCGGCAAGAACGTCAAGAACGCCTACCTGGACGAGTGGCGCGGCACGTACGACCCGTCGATGCTGTCGGTGAAGTAGATGACCGCGGAGCTCGTCACCGAGGTCGGCGCCGCCGCACCGGCGCCGGCCCGCGGGCACCAGGTGTGGCGGCGGCTGCGCGCCGACCGGCTCGCCATGGCCGGGCTGGTCGTCGCCGCCGTCATGGTCGCCGCCGCGATCGCCGCCCCGCTGCTGGTGCACCTGGAGGGGCAGGACACCACGACCTACCATTCGGAGCTGCTCGACTCGGCGCGCGGCGGCGTGCCGCGCGGCGCGTTCGGCGGCGTCAGCGCGCGGCACTGGCTCGGCGTCGAGCCGACCACCGGGCGCGACCTGTTCGCCCGCGCGCTGTACGGCGCGCGCATCTCGTTCACGGTCGCGTTCGGCTGCCTGGTCGTGGAGTTGCTGCTGGGCGTCGGGATCGGGCTGGCCGCCGGGCTCGGCGGCCGGCTCGCCGACGCCGTGCTGGGCCGGCTGACCGACCTGGCCATCTCGTTCCCGCAGCTGATCTTCGCGATCGCGCTGCTGGCGATCGTGCCCGGCTCGTTCCCCCGCCCGCTGCTGCTGATGATCGTCATCGGCGTGTTCAGCTGGGGCGGCACGGCCCGGCTCGTACGCGGCCAGGTGCTGTCGCTGAAGACCCGCGACTACGTGGCCGCGGCCCGCCTGTCGGGCGCCTCGCGCACCCGCATCGCGCTGCGCGAGATCCTGCCCGGTGTGTCCGCGCCGGTGGTGACCTACGCGGCGCTGCTGGTGCCGTCGAACATGGTGTCCGAGGCGGGCCTGTCGTTCCTCGGCGTGGGCGTGCGGCCGCCGGCCTCGTCGTGGGGGCAGATGCTGTCCACGGCGACGACGTGGTTCCAGACCGACCCGGCGTACGTGCTGGTGCCCGGCCTGCTGCTGCTCGCCGGGGTGCTGTCGTTCACGCTGGTCGCGGACGGGCTGCGGATGGCGCTGGACCCGCGGGCCAGGCCGCTGCGGGTGATCCGGCCGCTGCGCGCCCGGAAGGCGGCGGCGCGGTGACCCGCTACCTGCTGCGGCGGCTGGCGAGCACGCTCGTGCTGCTGTTCGTGATGGCCGCGCTGGTCTACCTCATCTTCTACGCGCTGCCGGCGAACCCGGCCGTGCTCGTGTGCGGCAAGGGCTGCGGCGGCGGCCAGCTCGCCGCCATCGACCACGAGCTCGGCCTGGACCAGCCCGAGTACGTGCAGTTCTGGCACTTCCTGGAGGGCATCGTGGCCGGCCGCGACTACAGCGCGGGCCCCGACGTGTCCCACTGCGCCGCGCCGTGCCTCGGCTTCTCGTTCCAGAACGACCAGCCGGTGCTGTCGCTGATCGGGCAGCGGCTGCCGGTGTCGCTGTCGCTCACCACCGGGGCGATGATCCTGTGGCTGGCGTTCGGCGTGACCGCGGGCGTCGTGTCGGCGCTGCGCGAGGGCCGGTTCGCCGACCGTGCGGTGACGGTCGCGTCGCTGCTCGGGCTCGGCGCGCCGATCTTCATCAGCGGGATGCTGCTGCTGATGCTGTTCTGCGGGTTCCTGCACTGGCTGGACTTCCCGGTGTACGTGCCGCTGACCGAGAACCCGGCGGCGTGGGCGCGGAACCTGCTGCTGCCGTGGGTCACGCTGGCCTTCCAGCAGGCCGCGGTCTACGCGCGGCTCGCCCGCACCGGCATGCTGGAGACGCTGTCGGAGGACCACATCCGCACGTTCCGCGCGTATGGCGTGCCGGAGCGGCGCATCGTCGGGCGGCACGCGCTGCGCGGCGCGCTCACCCCGATCATCTCGATCACGGCGCACGATTTCGGCTACATCCTCGTCGGCGCGATGCTCACCGAGACGCTGTTCGGCCTGCCCGGGCTCGGCCAGCTCATCGTGCAGTCGTCCAACAACGTCGACCTGCCGGTGGTCGCCGGGCTCACGCTGGTCGCCGGCGCGTCCATCGTCGTCGCCAACACCGCCGCCGACCTGCTCTACACCGTCGTCGACCGAAGGGTGATCCTGTCATGACGGCCGAGGCCGGCGGGGGCGCGGTGCTGTCCGTGCGCGACCTGACCGTCGAGTTCCCCGCCGACGAGGCGGACGGCGGCACGCTGCGCGCCGTCGACGGCGTCTCGTTCGACCTGGCGCCCGGCGCCGCGCTGGGCATCGTCGGCGAGTCGGGGTCGGGCAAGAGCACCACCGCGCTCGCGCTGCTGGGCCTGCACCGGAACACCGGCACCCGGGTGTCCGGGCGGATCCTGCTGGACGGCGCCGACATGAACGCCCTGGACGATGAGGCCGTACGGCGGCTGCGCGGACGCCGGATCGCGATGATCTTTCAGGACCCGCTGTCGGCGCTCGACCCGTACCAGCGTGTCGGCGACCAGATCGCCGAGGTGTATCACACGCACACGCACGCGGGCCGGCGGGCCGCGTGGGCGAAGGCGGTGGATGTGCTCGACCGGGTCGGCATCCCGGACGCCGCACGCCGTGCCCGGTCGCGGCCGCACGAGTTCTCCGGCGGGATGCGGCAGCGGGCGCTGATCGCGATGGCGCTCGCCTGCGAGCCCGCGGTGCTCGTGGCCGACGAGCCGACCAGCGCGCTCGACGTCACCGTGCAGGCGCAGATCCTCGATCTGCTCGACGGGCTGCGCGCCGAGACCGGCATGGCGCTGCTGCTGGTCACGCACGACCTCGGCGTCGTCGCCCGGTCCGCCGAGGAGGTGCTGGTCATGCGGGCCGGCCGTACGGTCGAGCGCGGACCGGCCGCCGAGGTGCTCAAGACGCCGGCGCAGCCGTACACCCGCGCGCTGCTGGAGGCCGTCCCCCGCCTCGACGCGCCGCGCGCCCGCCGGGCGCCGGTACGGGCCGGCGATCCGGCGCGCGGCGTGCTCCCGGACGAGCCGGCCGGCTGGTCCCCACCGGCCGGGGAGGGCGGCGCCGTGCCCGCACCCGCCGCAGGCGGCGGCACCGTGCCGGCAGCCACCGCGGAAGACGGCACGGTACGGGCACCGGTGCCGGGCTCGGGCCGCGCGGGCACGCCGGACGACGGCACGCCGGGGGCGCGGAGTGGCCTGCCGCCGGCGAGCGGGATCGGCGGCCCTCCGGACGGACGGCGCGGCACCGTCAGACGATCGGCAGACCACGGGCGGCGCGCCACCGCCGCAGCGGCCCGCGAGCCGCTGCTCACCGTCACGGACGTGACGCGGGAGTTCCGTCGCCCTGGCCGCGGGCTGCGGCGCGACGTGCTGCGGGCCGTGGACGGCGTGTCCCTCGACGTGCGGCGCGGCGAGACCCTCGGCGTCGTGGGCGAGAGCGGCAGCGGCAAGACGACGCTCGCCCGCATGATGGTCCGGCTGCTGGAGCCGACATCCGGGACCGTCGCGTTCGAGGGCGAGGACATCGGCCGGCTGCCGGCGAAACGGCTCCGCGCGATCCGGCGCGACCTGCAGATGGTGTTCCAGGACCCGGCCTCGTCGCTGAACCCCCGGCGCACCGTCGGGGACAGCATCGCCGATCCGCTGCGGGTGCAGGGCGCGGACGAGCGCTCGGCCCGGAGCACGGCGCGGGAGCTGATGGAACGCGTCGGCCTCGACCCCGCCCGCGCCGACCGCTACCCGCACGAGTTCTCCGGCGGGCAGCGGCAGCGCATCGGCATCGCGCGGGCGCTGTCGCTGCGGCCGAAACTGCTGGTCTGCGACGAGCCGGTGTCGGCGCTGGACGTCTCCACGCAGGCGCAGATCCTCGACCTGCTCGCCGACCTGCGCGAGGAGTACGAGCTGACGATCGTGTTCGTCTCCCACGATCTGGCGGTCGTCCGCCAGGTCAGCGACCGGGTCGCGGTGATGCGCGGCGGCGCGCTGGTCGAGCTGGCCGACGCGGACGAGGTGTACGAGTCGCCGCGCCACGAGTACACTCGCGCTCTGCTCGCCGCCGTCCCGGTACTCGCCTGACGGTGAGGATGCAGGTGAGCGCCTCCTGGTGGGGTCTGGCCCATCGCCTGACCGACCGTGTTGTCCTTAACGGGATCTGCCGGGCTTCGCCTGGGAGGCGCTCACCTGCACTCACCGGCCGCGGCTGTGGTCCGCCGCACGCTCCGGCCGGTGTTCTTACGCGGTGACCTGCGTATGACGACCCCGGCCGAGGGCTTTACGATGTAGATCTCTTATCGGCTCGTCGCGCGATGGCGGTGACCGCGATGCCGTCGGCCACCAGCCAGCGGCCCGCGAACCCGGTGAGCGGGACGCCGTCGGCGGCGGCCGCGGCGACAAGGATGCGCGCCGCGAAGGTCCCGTCGGGCCGCAGGTCGATGTCGGCCTCCCTGAAACCCAGCCATCGGGCGGTCAGCGGGAACCACGCCTTGTACACCGACTCCTTGGCGCTGAACAGCAGGCGGTCCCAGGACACGCCGGGCGCGGCGGCGCCGAGCCGCGACAGCCGCTCGCGTTCGGCCGGCGACGCGACCATCTCGAGGACGCCGGCGGGCAGCGGCGCGTGCGGCTCGGCGTCGATGCCGATGGTGCGGAACCGGTCGCCCGGCGCGACGGCGGCCGCGCGGTAGCCGTCGCAGTGCGTCATGCTGCCGACGACGCCCGGCGGCCAGCCCGGAGCGCCGCGCTCGCCGGGAAGGATCGGTGCGGGCGGAACGCCGAGCCGGCCGAGGGCCCGCCGCGCGCAGGCGCGCACGGTGGTGAACTCCCGCCGTCGCTTGTCCACGGCCCGGATGACCGCCGCCTCCTCCTCGGGGAACAGGACCGCGTCGGGCGGATCGTCGAACGCCTCCGCGGCCGCGACGCCGCCGGGCAGGATCTCCTCGATCACCGTGCGCTCTCCGGGAACACCGGCACCGGCCCGAACGGGCCGCCGCGGGGCCGCCACTCGCGCGGATAGCCGAGCGAGACCTCCTCGAACCGCACGCCGTCGTGCCACATGGTGCGCCGGATGTGCAAGTGCCCGTAGACCACGGCGGCCGCGTCGTAGGCCAGGTGCCAGTCCGCGGTCAGCTCGGTGCCGCACCACTGGGCGAACTCCGGGTAGCGCAGGATCCGCGTCGGCTCCCGCCGAAGCGGGAAGTGGTTGACCAGCACGGTCGCCAGGTCCGGGTCGCGAGCCGCCAGCCTGCGGCGGGTCTCGGCGACCCGGGCGCGGCACCAGGCGTCACGGCTCGGGTACGGGTCGGGGTGCAGCATCGCCTCGTCGCTGCACACGACCCCCGCCTCGTACGCCGCCTGAAGCGCCTTCTCTTTCGTCTCCGCCCCCTCGGGACGGAACGTGTGGTCGTAGAGGAGGAACAGCGGTACGACGCTGACCGGTCCGCCGGTGCCGCGCCACACCGGGTACGGGTCTTCCGGGCCGGTCACCCCGAGACCGCGGCACAGCTCGACGAGGCGGCGGTAGCGGGCCTCGCCGCGGAGGCGAACCGGGTCGTCCCGCACGGTCCACAGCTCATGGTTGCCCGGTGCCCAGATCACCTTGGCGAACCGCCCGGCCAGCGTGCGCAGCGCCCACTCGACGTCGCCGAAGCGCTCGGCCACGTCCCCGGCGACGATCAGCCAGTCGCCGTCCGTCCGGGGCCGCAGCGACGCGACGAAACGGCGGTTCTCCTCGAAGGCGACGTGCAGGTCGCTGATGGCGAGCAGGGTCGGAGCGGGACGCACCACATCTCCCTGGTCGATCGGATCGCGGCTGACCGAGATCAGTGTCCCTGATGCGGCACACGCCGGACCCCGGCAGCTCCCATCAGCGGGCGCGCAGCCCGTCGGAGACGACCGCCATCAGCCGCGGCAGCGCGTCGCCCCCAGAGCCGGCGCGTTCGGCGGCGACGCACACGCCGATGAGCAGGGCCGTCAGGTCGCCGGACCGGATGTCGCGGCGGAGCGTGCCGGCGCGCTGGGCGCGGACGAGCAGCTCGCCGAGGGCCGTGTGCAGATCGCGCGCGGCAGGCACGGCGGGCGCCTGGCCGGAACCGGTCAGCGCGTCGGCGAGCGCCCGGCTGCGCGCCACCTCGTCGGCCATGGCGGCGAGGAAGCCGAGCAGCGCGGCGCCCGGGTCGTCGGCGTCCATGAGCGCGCGGACCCGGCTGGTGGAACGCTCCACGTCGTCGCGTACGACGGCCTCGAAGAGGCGATCCTTGGTCGGGAAGTGCCGGTGCAGGGTGCCGGGTCCGACGCCGGCCCGGCGCGCGATGTCGTCGAGCGGGACGGCGATTCCCCGGGCCGCGAACGCCGCGCGGGCGGCCTGGAGGATCCGCGCCCTGTTGCGCCGGGCGTCGGCCCGCAACGGGCGCGCGGCGCCACCGCGGGCGGCGGCCGGGTCCGGACTCCTCACACCGCGAGGGTACTACCTCGGCGATCACAGGGGACCGTCAACGACGCCGCTGACCGGCCGTTATGCCGTTCGGCGCCGGCCCGCGGGCCATGCCGCCGCCGCGCCGGAACGGCCCGCCGGGGCCCCGCGACGGGGCTGCGGGACGGTTCGGGCGCTTCGCGCGGTCGGGCACCATGGACGGGTGACTCAGGTGGCGGAAGAGGGCCTCGGCACGCTCGCCGACCTCGTGGCAGACGGCGACGTCGTGATCCTCAGCGGGGCCGGCATCTCGACGGAGTCCGGCATCCCCGACTACCGGGGTGAGACCGGGCGGAGACGGCGGGCCACGCCGATGACGTACCAGACGTTCGTCGGCGACCCGGCCGCCCGGCGACGCTACTGGGCGCGCAGTCACCTCGGCTGGCGGCACGTCGCCCGCGCCGCTCCCAACGACGGTCACCGCGCGGTCGCGGCGTTGCAGCGCCGCGGCCTGGTCTCCGGGATCATCACCCAGAACGTCGACGGGCTCCACCAGGCCGCGGGCGCCACCGGTGTCATCGAGCTGCACGGCAGCCTCGACCGGGTGATGTGCCTGTCCTGCGGCCGCCGCAGCTCCCGCGAGCTGCTGGACCGCCGGCTGCGCGCGGCCAATCCCGGCTGGCACGCCGAGGCCGGCGCGATCAACCCGGACGGCGACGCGGTGCTCGACGACGAGCGCGTCGCGGCCTTCCGCACCGTCGACTGCGCCGACTGCGGCGGCGTGCTCAAGCCCGACGTGATCTTCTTCGGTGAGAACGTGCCGCGGCTCCGCGTCGAGGAGTGCTACGCGCTGACCGAGCGGGCGGGGCTGCTGCTCGTCCTCGGGTCGTCGCTGACGGTCATGTCCGGGTACCGGTTCGTGCGGCACGCCGACCGGCACGGCGTCCCGATAGCGATCGTCAATCAGGGCCCGACCCGCGGCGACGCCCACGCGCGCACGACCCTCGACGCCCCGCTCGGCCCGGCCCTCACGGCGCTCCTGGCCACCCTGGGCATCACTCCCTGACGCCGCTCCCCCGTGCCCGCCGCATGGCCCGGCCGCGTGGCGACCCACCGCCCGGTGTTCCACGGCCGGCATGCTCGACCCATCGCACGCCGGCCGGGCCGTGGCGCGCTCGCGGCCACGCCGCGATGAGGAATCCCCGCCGCACGCACGGTGCCGAGCCCGCCATCCGGGCCGGCGCTCTCGATCGGGTTCCACGACTCGCTCGCCGGCCGGCCCGGACAGGGTGCCGGGTGTGGCCGTCATGCGGCCGCGAGGGTCTCGACGGACACCTGCCACAGCAGGGTCGCGGTCTCCGATCCAGCGCGGAAACGGTGTCGTGATGCGTTCTGTCGCGGTGAAGGTCTCCCGTCGGGATGCGGGGCGGGCGGACGTCCGCCCCCGGTAGGATCAGGAACCGGAGACCCCTCCGGCTATGTCCGCACCGCGACCGGAGAATCCTCCGCCTGACAGACCGCGCGCCCGGCCGCGCCGCGTTCCGCGCGTCGGCGAACGTCGAGGAGGCACGATGCCGGCCACCGGACCGCGACCGCTGCGCGCCGACGCACGGCGGAACCGCGACCGGCTCCTGGAGGCGGCCGTCCACGCCTTCGCCGACGACGGCCCCGACGCGTCGCTCGACGCGATCGCCAGAAGCGCCGGCGTCGGCATCGGCACGCTGTACCGCCACTTCCCCACCCGCGAGGCACTCGTCGAGGCGGTGTACCGGAACGAGCTGGAGAAGCTGTGCGACGCCGTGGCCGAGCTGCTGGAGACGACGCCGCCCGACGAGGCGCTGCGCGCCTGGATGGACCGCTTCGTCGATTACATGACGACCAAGCGAGAGTTGGCCGGCGCGCTGCGCGCGGTCATCGCATCCGGCGGCAACCCGTTCGCGCAGAGCCGCGACCGGCTCACCGCCGCGATCACGACACTGCTGCGCGCGGGGGCCGCGGCCGGAAGCGTGCGCACGGACGTCGAGCCGGAGGACGTGCTGACCAGCCTGAGCGGCATCACCCTCGCCGCGGGCGAGCCGGAGCGGCGCGACCAGGCGCGCCGGATGCTCGACCTGCTGATGGACGGCCTGCGCCACGGCGCCCCCGGCTGCTGACCGCTCCGGCCGCCACGGGCCGCGCCCGCGTTCTGGCCCGCGCCGCGCACCGGGCGCGCCGCATGCGTGCGGCCGGTGCGACGGGCGCCGGCCCGCGGGGTGCGCTCAGCTCCCGGTGGTCCCCGAGTGCCCGGAGGGCACGGCGTCGAGCGCCACGCAGCAGGCCCCGGCGCCCGGGGCGAGGACGGCCCGTACGGTGCTCGCGCGCAGCCCGTCGAGCAGGCCGCTCACGAACGCGTGGTTGATGCCGCAGACCAGGCCGGGTGCCCGCGCGGCCAGCGGATGGAACGGGCAGTTGCCGAGCCGCAGCGACGTGGCCGCCTCGCGCAGCGGTTCGAAGCCGAGGCGTTCGAGCACGTGCTGGGCGCAGGTGAGAGCGCGCTCGGCGCCGAGACGTCCGCGGACCCGGACGCGTTCCTCCTCGCCGAGCAGACGGCCCCGCTCGGCGGCCACGGCGGTCGCGGCCCTGCTCGCGTCGCCGCCGTGGTCGGCCTCGGTGAGCACGGCGTCGAGGAGGATGTCCGCGAGCAGGTCGTGCTCGCGCGGTGGGATGCTCACCTTGACCTCGACGTCGGACGGCTCGTACACCTTCGGGGCCCGGCCGACCCGGCGCAGGCCGGTCAGGTCGGCGTAGCCGGCGCGCAGCAGTCCCGCGGTCACGAGCTTGTCGAGGTGGAACGCCGCGAGCTTGCGCGAGATGCCGACGCTCTCTGCGGCCTCCTCGCGGGTGACCGGCCGCCCGGCGCGACGGATGAAGGCGTACATGCGGCGGCGCAGCTCGTCGCCGAGGACGGCGACCGCCGCGACCGACGATGGATCGGGGCTCACGTCCCCAGGGTAATGCCTACGGCTCTTGCCGGAAACGGGCGGCCTTCCCATTCCCGCAGTATGGTTGACATCGCCGTTCGAAAACGCCAACACTTATTGGCGAAAAGGAGGAGGTCGATGACCGACCCGCTGTACCAGGCCAAACGCCCGGTGACCATCCTGGCCGGGCCGTACGGCCACCCCGTGCACCCGATCCTCGTGACCGTGCCGATCGGCGCCTGGGTCACCGGCCTGGTCTTCGACATCGCCTCCCGCCTGGTGGGCGACCCCGCCTTCCTGACCAAGGGGGCGGTGTGGCTGATCGCGGTCGGGATCGCCGGTGCGCTCGCCGCGGCGATGGCCGGGTTCCTCGACCTGTTCGCCATCCCGACGGGCACGCCGGCGTTCCGCACCGGCGTGGTGCACATGACGCTCACCCTCGCGGTCACCGCCGCGTACGCGGCCAACCTCGCCTGGCGCCTCGGCGCGTACGACCACCCAGGCCGCGTGACCGTCGCCCAGATCGTCCTGTCCGCCGTCAGCCTCGCCGCCCTGGCGATGGCCGGCTTCCTCGGCGGACGGCTCGCCTTCTCCTACGGCGTCCGGGTCGCCGACGAGACGACCCAGGCGCACGGCTATCGACCTTCGGAGGACCGATGAGCATCACCGCCCTGATCACCTGGATCGTCACCGCCCTCGGCGGCGCGTACATGCTGCGCATCTGGCTCGCCCGGGGCGGCGTACGCCAGCAGCAGACCGGGGAGACACGCTTTCGCGCACCCGTCATCTTCGGGCACTTCCTGCTCGCCGCCGCCGGCCTGGTGATCTGGATCATCTACCTGTTCGCCGGCAGCGGCGTGCTCGCCTGGGCGGCGTTCGCCGTGCTGGTCCCGGTCGCGCTGCTCGGCTTCGCGATGCTGGCCCGCTGGATCTCCGCCCGCCGCAGCCGCGTCGTCGCGGCCACGGCGGCGGCCGGCGGCACGGCCGAGCCGGCCGAGCAGGCGTTCCCTGTCGCCGCCGTCGTCGCCCACGGTCTGCTCGCGGTTGTCACCGTCATCCTCGTGCTGCTCACGGCGGCGGGCGTCGGCGGCTGAGTGCGGAGACCACTTACGTCCACCGGATCGGCCCCCGGAGCCGGTCGGCCTCCGGGGGCCGTACCCGACTCGTCTCTTCGGCCGGAGGTCTTTGCGACCGAAGAGACGCCGGCGAGCGAGGCACCTTCCGGTTCGGCCGCCGAGGGCATACCTCCGGCGGGGCGTTCGGCCTTCCAGGCAGGTGACGTGTCGCCGCCGACCCGGTGAACGTCGATGGACACCGCACCGAGCCGGCCGGCGGCCGCCGCGCCGTACGAGCCTGTGGGCACCGGTCCCGCCCTGCACAGCCCTGCGCGGCCCGCGCCCCGGCCGTGCCGGCCGCCTCGCCACGGTCGCACGTACGCCGGGCCGGCCTTGGGGAACGCGTGGTCTCGCCGGACACCGCCGGGGCGCTCGCGCGGCGCGCGGGCACCGGCGGACGATAGAGGCCTACCCCGGCCCGTGAACGAGAGGACGACTTCCCCATGGAGATCTGGATCAATCCGGCCTGCTCCAAGTGCCGCTCGGCGCTGTCCCTGCTGGATGAGCGGGGCGCGGCGTACACCGTGCGGCGGTATCTGGACGATCCGCCGACGCCGGAGGAACTGCGGCAGGTCCTGGAGCGGCTCGGACTCGAACCCTGGGACATCGCCCGCACCGGCGAGCCGGCCGCCGCCGAGCTGGGGCTCGCCGGTTGGCCGCGCGAGGCCGCGGCGCGGGAGCGCTGGATCGGCGCGCTGGCCGAGCACCCGATCCTCATCCAGCGGCCCATCATCACCGCCGACGACGGCACCACCGTGATCGGCCGTTCCCCGGAGGCGGTCACGTCCCTCTTCTCCTGAGGGAAGATCGCGACGGCAGCCTCTTCGGCACCGCCGTCGACCCCCGACGGCTACTACGTCCAGATCACCCAGCTCGCCAAGGAAGCCCGCACCGCCACGCCCGGCCTTGACGGGCGGCCGTGCCCCACGCGCCCGCGGCGACGGTACGCCACCGGCCGCGGGCCGATGACGGCCTGCCCGACAGGCCGCCGGGCCTGCAGCCAGCCCCGGGGCCGCCGGCCTCCGCGGCCGGAGTGACGGCCGCGGGCGGCCCGCCCTACAGCCTGGAGGAGGATCACCACCTCGCCGCGATCGCGCGGGAGGTCATCGTGCAGGTGTGGGAGACGACGGAGCGGAACATCTTCCGCAGCGCCGGAGCCCGCGTGATGGTGAAGGGCGAGCGCATGGAGCGGGTGTATCGCGACCTGTCGGTGATCGTCAGCCATCGCAACACCGGCTTCCGCGACCCGGTGTTCCGCCTGTTCGGCACAGTGCGCCTCGACGCCGGCTGAGATCCGGCAGGGCCCGCCGAGCGTGGCGCCCGTGCCCGGACGGCGGGTGAGGTCCGCCCGGCCGGACGCGCGAGCCTCGCGGGCGGCCCTCCACCGGCGATCGGCGGGCCGAGCCGCGACCCGCCGCTACCGGCCTGGCCGCGCTGCCCGTGCCTGTGTGCCGTCGGTGCTTCCCGGGTGTCCCCCACCGGCAATCCCCACCCACAGTGCCGCCAGGTCGCCGCCCGCCGCTCTCCACGCCCGCACGTGCGTCCGGCCGGAAATCTGCGCTTACATATGCCTGACTATTTGTTGATTTATCTGTATGGTTCGTGATGACGTCCCCCGTCACCTGGACGCCCCGCCTTGCCCCCGTGGGCGGGGCGTCCGCCCCTAACCTCGCCCCTGCCTCTCGGCCTCCTCGCCCGGCCGTGCGGCCGCCTCGCTCAGTCGGCTCCGTCGGCCGCCGGATCGAAGAAGAGCGCCCTCGCTCGCGTTTCCCGCGAGGATCCGGCGCGGCGCCGGCTCAGGCGGCGCCGCGCGCCCCCGGCACCGCTCGCGGCGGGCCGGCGGGAGAACCGCATCGTGCCGTCGTCGAGGGGGCCGTACCGGAGGGCCGGCAGATGGTGCGCGCAGCTCATGCCGAGGCACCGGGGGCCGCGATCCGGCATCGGGAACCCGTGAACGGAGCCGGCGGCATGTCGCCTGGACGTAGCAGCGGGCGCGCGGTCAGTCCGGGTCGTCGTGGCACGCACCGGTCGTGGCCGTGGCGTCCGGCCGAATGCGGCGCGCGCACGACGGCGCATGGCCGGATCGCGCCGCCCTGAAAGCCTTGCAGGGCATTGCTGAAACCTTCTGCAAGATGTAGCGTCGCGCCGACCCCACCCCAGCACCCGCCCTGGCCCGCCGCACGATCGTCCCGCTCCCCCACGCCTCTTTGTCTCGTTCCTCCGCACGACAGGAGACGAACGCATGGCTTCACGTCTACGCCGGGCCCTGGCCCGGACGGCCTGTCTCATGGCGCTCGTGCTCGTGGCCGGCGTCGGCCAGCGGGCGCTGCCGGCCGAGGCCACCGCCGCACCGATCCGGCACGGCGGTGCGGTCACCGACGGGCCGCTCCGCGTCGAGGTCCTCACTCCGACGTTGGTCCGGCTGGAGTACGCCGCCGACCGGCACTTCGAGGACCGCCCGACCTTCAACGCGGTCGCCCGCGAGCTGACCCCGCCCCCGTTCAGCGCCGTGCGCACCCACGGCGAGCTGCGGGTGCGCACCGCACGGCTGACCATCCGCTATCGGGAGGGCTCCGGCCCGATCGGCCCGGACGACACCACGGTCGAGCTGACCGTCGCCGGCAGGCGCACCACGGTCCACCCCGCGTTCGGCTCGCCCGCGCGCCCCGACGCGCTGGGCGGCTGGTACCGGGGCCTGGACTACTACCCGGGCCAGGCCGGCCCCGTCGAGCAGCTCAAGCTGCACCAGGGCCTGCTGGACCGCAGCGGCTGGTACCTCCTCGACGACACGACGACCGCCGTCCGCACCGCCGATGGATGGGTGGCGCCCCGCCCGGCCCACCAGGGCGCGTACCAGGACGGCTACCTGTTCGGGTACGGGCACGATTACAAGCAGGCGCTGAAGGATCTGGCCACGCTGACCGGACCGGCGGACCTGCTGCCCCGGTGGGCCTTCGGGAACTGGTTCTCCGAGTACAACGCCTTCAGCTTCGACGACTACAAGAACACGCTGCTGCCGGCGTTCCGGAAGAACAAGGTGCCGCTCGACGTCCTGGTCGCCGACACCGACTGGAAGTCGCCGAACTCCTGGGCCGGCTGGAACTGGAACCCCGCGCTGTTCCCCGACCCCCAGGCGTACCTCGACTGGGCCAACGGGCAGCACCTGCACCCCACGCTCAACATCCACGCCGCCATCTCCGAGGACGACCCCCGCTACGCGCAGGCGCAGCAGATCGCGCACGGCGCGCTGGCACCGGCGACCCAGAGCTTCGCGCCGAAGGCGCACCGGTTCGACTGGTCCGACCGCGACCAGGCCGCGGCCTGGCAGTGGCTGCACGCCCCGTTCGAGAAACAGGGCGTCCGGCAGTGGTGGCTGGACTACTGCTGCGACGACAGCACGGCGGGCATGCCGGGCCTGACGCCCGACAGCTGGGTCAACGACCTGTACCGCCGCGACGGCGAGGCGCGCGGCCTGCGCGGCTTCTCCCTGGCCCGGATCGGCGCCTCCTACCCCGACTACACCGGCACGCCGGCCGCTGGGCCCTGGGGCGAGCACCGCAGCACCGTCGCCTTCACCGGCGACACCAGGCCCGACTGGGACACGCTCGCGTTCGAGGCCGCCTACACCCCGGCCGAGGGCAGCATCGGACTGCCCTACGTCAGCCACGACATCGGCAGCTTCGCCGGCAAGCACCTCCCCGACGACCTGTACCTGCGGTGGGTGCAGCTCGGCGCGTTCCAGCCGGTGAACCGCCTGCACTCCGACCACGGCGACCGGCTGCCCTGGCAGTACGGCACCGCCGTGTCCGGCGCCGCCGAGTCGTTCCTGCGGCTGCGCGAGGCGCTGGTCCCGTACCTGTACACCACGGCCCGCGAGTCCTACGACAGCGGCCTGCCCATGACCCGTGCCCTCTACCTCGACCATCCCGAGGACCCGGCCGCGTACATGCACAACGGCGAGTACATGCTCGGCGACCAGCTCCTCGTCGCACCCGTCACCACGCCCGGGCTGACCGCGCTGGCGACCGTGTGGTTCCCGCCCGGCACCTGGACCGACGTCTTCACCGGCGCGACGTACCACGGCCCTGGCGAGCAGACGATCGCCAGTACGCCCGACCGGATGCCGGTGTTCGCCCGCGCCGGCGGGATCATCTCCCTCGCCCCGTATGCGGACAACACCGAGACGACGCCGGCCGGCGAGCTGACTCTCAAGGTCTTCCCGCACGGCGACGGCTTCACCCGGATCTACGACGACGCGGGCGAAGGCCTGGCGTACCGCAACGGCGCGTACGCCACCACGCCGGTGCGCTACACCGAGCGCGGCGGCGCCGCGCTGACGATCGGCCCGGCCTCCGGGCACTACGCCGGGCAGCCCGCCCGGCGCGCCTACAGCGTGCGGTTCGTCGACGTGACCCGCCCGCGGCACGTGACGGTGGACGGACGCCCGGCCGTGTCGCGGTACGACGAGGCGACCCGCACCCTGACCGTGACGCTCCCGCCGAGCGACGTCCGCCGCGGCGTCGTCGTGCGGCACGACGGCCGCCCGGTGGACGAGGCGCCGCCCCCGGCGGCCGGCTTCACCCTCGACGCGCCGGACGGCCTGACCGCGGGCACGCCCGGCACCGTGGTGGCGACCGTGACGAACCACGGCCCCGGCCCGCTCCGCGACCTCGCCGTCGGCATCCCCGCGCCGTCCGGCTGGAACGTCCAGGCCACCTCCCCGACGGCGGACGCCTCCCTCGCGCCCGGCGCCACCTTCCGGGCCACCTTCACGGTCACGCCCTCGGGTACCGCGTCGAACGCCCAGCTCACCGGGAAGGCGACCTACCGGAACCCGGACGGGTCGCCGGCGACGCTGCCCGCGGAGCTCACCGTCGCGCCGCGGCCCGTCGCGGTGACGTTCCGGGTCCGTGCGCCCGCCGGCACACCCGCGGACGCCTCGCTGTACGTGCCAGGCAGCATCGACCAGCTCGGGCCGTGGGACCCGGGCAAGCTCAAGATGACGAACAAGGGCGGCGGCATCTGGGAGGCCACCATCACGGTCCCCGACGGCACGCAGTTCCAGTACAAGTACACGCGCGGCGACTGGAACACCGTCGAGTGGTGGGGAAGCATCACCGGCACCGTCAACCGCGACGTCACGGTCGACGGAGGCGCCACGGGCACCATGGTCGTCGACGACACCTCGACGGCCTGGGACGACACGTCCGTGCCCGACACCCGCAAGGCGCCGCGCTACTGGCGCGACCCGCTCGTCGTGTCCACGAGCCCGGCCGACGGGGCCAGCGTGACCGCGCCGTCCGCGGTGACGGTCCGCTTCGCACGCGACATCGTCCCGCAGGGCTCCGGGTTCGACGGTTCGGTGACCGTCACACGCGGCGGCGCGGCCGTGGCCGGCACGGTGGCGCACACCGCCGACGGCGTGCTCACCTGGACGCCCTCGGCGGCCCTCGCCGCAGGCACGTACCAGGTGACGGTGGCGAACGTGCAGAGCGCCCTCGGCTCGGACGGCGTCCCGATGCGCGAACCGTACACCTTCTCCTTCACCGTCGGTTAGCGGCGCGGGTCCGCCCCCACGACCGCGACGAGCGCCGCAGGACCGGCCGTCCGGCCGGCCCCGCGGCGTGCTCGCGCGGCGGTCGGGCGGACCCGTGCGGTGAGCACGCCTCGGGCCGCGCGCGCCCACCTCGGGCCGCGGGCCTGCGCTACGTCTCCGCGAAGCCAGGTAGGGCGGGATGCCCGCGCGGGTAGGTGACCGGCATGCCGGAGCTTCCCGATGTCGAGGGCTTCCGGCGGGTGCTCGCCGAGCACGCGGGCGAGCCGATCCGCGCCGTGCGCGTGTACGACACGGGAGTCCTGCGCGGCGTCGGCGCCCGGAGGCTGGACGCGACCCTGCGCGGACGCCGGTTCGAGTCGCCCCGGCGGCACGGCAAGTGGCTGATCGCGCCGGCCGGCGGGCCGGTGCTCCTGCTGCACTTCGGCATGACCGGTTCGCTGTCCTGGCACCGGCCGGATCGGCCGCGGCACCCGCACGACCGCGTCGTGTGGGTGCTGGCGGGCGGTGAGCTGCGGTACCGCGACATGCGCAAGCTGCAGGGTGTCCGCCTCGCCGGCGATGACGCGGAGGTCGCGCGGCTGCTCGGCGCCCTCGGCCCGGACGCCTGCGCGGTCACCTGGTCCGCCTTCGACGACCTCCTCGCCCGCCACCGTGCCCGCCTCAAGACGGTGCTGACCGACCAGTCCACCATCGCCGGCCTCGGCAACCTGCTCGCCGACGAGATCTGCTGGCGCGCCCGCGTCAACCCGATCCGCCCGGCACGCGACCTGGCCGAAGGGGAACGCCACGCCCTGTACCGGGCGATGCGCCGCGTGCTGCGCGCGTCGGTCCGCGCCGGACGCGTCCCGCCGCTCGCCTCCTGGCTGACCGGCGTGCGCGACGACCCCGGCGCTCCCTGCCCGCGGTGCTGCACGCCGCTGTCCGACCGTCGCCTGTCGGGCCGCCGCACCGTCTGGTGCCACCGCTGCCAGCCCGCCCGGCCGGGAACTCCCCGGTGATCCCTGTCATCGCCGCGTCCGCGGCCGGAGGGCGGGCGCCACCGGGCCGCTGTGACGAGGCGAAGCCCCACGCACGACCAGAACGATCACCCGATGCCCGTTACGGCTCCGAAGCCGCGGTCACCACCGGGGCCGGGCGCCGCGCCGGAACGCCACCGGGAGGGGTGCGCACCGACATCATCGCTGTCCGGCCTGGGCGGCGACCTCGCGGAGCGCCGCGGCGAAGAACTCCGCGGACTGCGCGCCCGACACCGACCACCGGCCCTCGAAGACGTAGAACGGCACTCCGGTGACGCCGAGCTCCCGGGCATCCCGTAGCCGCGCGGCCACCTCGGCCTCGCCCTCGCCCGCGGCAAGCCGCTCGTGGACACCGTCCAGCCCGGCCTCGGCCGCCAGTTCGGCGAGCGTGCACCGGTCGTTCAGGTCGCGGCCCTCGACGTGATAGGCGCGGAAGAGCCGGCCGACGACGGCGTCCTGCACGCCCGCGCCGGCGGCGAGCTCGATCACCCGGTGGGCGTCGAACGTATTGGCGTGGATCGCCTTTTCGGGCGCGTACGCCAGGCCCTCGGCGTCCATGAGCCCGCGCATGCGTTCGTGCATCTGGGCGACGCGCTCCGGGCCGCCGAACTTCCGCGCCAGGCTCTCGTCGGCGAGCCCACCCGCCTCGGCGCCGGGATCGAGCTGGAACGGCCGCCAGGTGACCCGCACATCACCGCCGAACCGCGACAGCACGGTGGTGAACCGCGCCCGTCCCAGGTAGCACCACGGGCACACGACATCGGAGAAGACCTCAACGTTCACGTCCGATGCCAACCTTCGCGTCTCCGGCGGCATTCCGATGCCGGCCGATCCGGCCGTCCCGGCGCGTGCCTCCGGGACGCGGCTGCTCGCGGCCGCGGCGCCGGCCTGCGGCGGCACGGCTCTCCCCCGCTGCGCACTCTGCGCTCACCGGGCGCCGTCGCCACCGGTCATCGGATCGTCACCGGGTTCCGGATGGTCTTCGTGAGTCGGCCCGGTGGCCGGCCGGACTCCGGCGGCCGGGTCACGGGGTGCGGGTCAGGATCTCCATGTTGTGGCCGTCGGGGTCGTTGAAATAGACGCCGCGCCCGCCCCAGCGATGGTTGATCTCGCCGACCGTCTCGTGGCCGGGATCCGCCCAGTAGGTCAGGCCCGCCTCCCGGATGCGGCCGAAAGCCGCGTCGAAGTCGTCCTCGCCGACGAGGAACGCATAGTGCTGCGGCCGGACGTTCGTCTGCGTCATGTAATCCAGCGTGACCGAGTTGCCGAGCACCACCGGCACGAACGGCCCCGTCTCCGCACCGACCTCGACGCCCAGGATGCCGGCCAGGAATCGGGCGGACGCGTGCTTGTCGCGGGCTCCGACAATGGTGTGATTGAGTTCTACGTGCGTCGTCATCGTGTCCTGCCTTCCTGATTGGGACCCGAAAGGCCGGTGAGGGACCACCGTCTGACCACCGCGCGGTACGCGGCGGCCGTCTCGCCGGCGGGCCCGGCGCCTAGGACGATCGCGCCGAAAGCGTCACCTCGGTCATGAGGGCCTCCAATCGTCACGGTCGCACCGCCGAAACGGCGAAGCCTCTTCCAGCCTCCCGCTCCTTCGGGCAACCGCGGGGAACACGATGGTCACGGCATCGTGGATCATTCCGCCGCCGCCTGCCCTTGGCCCCGCGTGCTCTTGAAGATCGTGGGGCGCGGCCTGATCGTCTTCAGCAGCGTGTCCGGCCGGCCGCGGACGTGCTTTATGACCGGGCGAGATGAGCCTCTGCCGATCACGGGCGCACGGAGGATCCGTCCTCCGCCCGGCCCTCCGTCTGGTGACCGCCGGCCCAGATACCGCGGACATGGCCGATGTGGCGTCGCATGACCGCCTCGGCGCCGCCGCCGTCGCGGGCCTCGATGAGGCCGACGAGTTCGGCGTGCTCGCGCGCGGAGGAGATGAGCTGATCGCGTTCGGCCAGCGCCTTGATCCCGTAGATGCGCGAGCGGGTGCGCAGCGACCGGACCGTCTCCACGAGGTAGGCGTTGCCGGCCAGGCCCAGCAGCGTCAGGTGGAACTCCATGTCGGTGGTGACGTAGGCGATCAGGTCATGGCGGGCTGCCGCGTCCTCGATGCCCGCGGCGAAAGAGCGCAGCCGCGCGAGCGCCGCGGAATCCACGCCCGCATCCGCGACCCGCCGTACCGTCGGGATCTCGACCAGCGCGCGCAGCTCGCTGAGGTCGTCGAGGTCCTTCTCCGACAGCTCGATCACCCGGAAGCCCTTGTTCCGGACGGTCTCGATGTGGCCCTCCTTGGCCAGGTCGAGCATCGCCTCCCGCACCGGCGTCGCCGAGACGCCGAACTGCTCGGCCAGGCTCGGCGCCGAGTACACGACCCCCGGACGCAACTCCCCGGAGATCACCGCGGCGCGCAGCGTCTCGGTGATCTGCTCGCGCATGTTGCGCAGCGAAAAGGAGGGCAGCATCGGCACCGCGCCCTCATCCACGGCCATCGCATCCCTCCCTTGCCGGGCCTTCCCCCGCGGGCAGGCTCCCGTCGTCGAATCCTGTCACGCCGGTGCACGCCGGCGGCTTCACCGGCGGCGACACGCCGTCACAACACGAACCCTTCCGGGAATGGGTCGGCCGGGTCGTACAGGTACTGCGCGAACCCGGTGATCCAGGCGCGCCCCGTGATCGTGGGGGTCACCGTGGTCAGGTCGCCGAGCCGGCCCTCCTCCACCAGCCGCCCGGTGAAGTGCGTGCCGATGAACGACTCGTTGTCGAAGTCGGTGTGCAGCCCGAGCTCGCCGCGGGCGTGGAGCTGCGCCATGCGGGCGCTGGTGCCGGTGCCGCAGGGCGAGCGGTCGAACATGCCGGGGTGGATGACCATGGCGTGCCGGGAGTGCCGGGCGTCCGAGCCGGGTGCCGCCAGGTAGACGTGGTGACATCCGGCGATCTCCGGGTTGCCGGGGTGCACCGGGCGGTCCTGCTCGTTGATCGCGGCCATGATGGCGAGCCCGGCGTCGAGGAGACGGTGCTTTTCGGCCCGGTCGAACGGAATGCCGAGCGCGCCGAGCTCCACGATGGCGTAGAAGTTACCGCCGAAGGCGATATCGTACGGTACCTCGCCCCAGCGGCCGGCCCGTACGGTGCGGTCCAGGCCGAGGGCGAAGGACGGCACGTTGCGGATGGTCACCGACTTCGCGGCCCCGCCTTCCACCCGCACGTCGGCCGTCACGAGGCCGGCCGGAGTGTCCAGCCGGATCGTGGTGACCGGCTCGGCGACCTCGACCATGCCGGTCTCGACCAGCACGGTGGCCACGCCGATCGTGCCGTGGCCGCACATCGGCAGGCAGCCGGAGGTCTCGATGAACAGCACCCCGTGGTCGGCGTCCGGCCGGGTGGGCGGCTGCAGGATCGCACCGCTCATCGCCGAGTGCCCGCGCGGCTCGTTCATCAGGAACCGGCGGATGTGGTCGAGCTCGGCGATGAAGTGGCGCCGCCGGTCGAACATGGTGGCGCCGGGGATCACGCCGACCCCTCCGGTGATCACCCGCGTCGGCATGCCCTCGGTGTGCGAGTCGACCGCGTGGAAGACCCGGGTGCTGCGCATGATCTAATCCAGCCCTTCAGCGAGCGCCTTCTCCGTCGCCCGCCGCACGGCGACCTCCTGCTCGGCGGTGAGCGCGACCCGCGGCGGCCGGCACGGCCCGCCGTACCGGCCGGCCAGATCCATGCTGAGCTTGATCGCCTGCACGAACTCGGTGCGGGAGTCCCAGCGCAGCAGCGGGTGCAGCAGGCGGTACAGCGGCGCGGCGGCCTCCAGCTCCCCGCCGCGGGCGGTCTCCCACAGCCGGACGCAGGTGCGCGGGAACGCGTTGGGGTAGCCCGCCACCCAGCCCGGCGACCCGGTGAGGGCCATCTCCATCGCGAGGTCGTCGGTGCCGCACAACACGTCGAGGCCCGGCGCGAGCTCGGCGATCCGGTAATTGCGCCGGATGTCACCGGAGAACTCCTTCACCCCGACGATCAGCCCTTCGCCGTACAGCTCCGCCAGCAGTTCGGGCTCCAGATCGACCTTGGTGTCGTAGGGGTTGTTGTACGCGACGACCGGCAGGCCCGCCTCGGCCACCTGCCGGTAGTGCTCGATGACCGACCGGCGGTCGGCGCGGTAGGCGTTGGGCGGCAACGACATCACGGCCGGCGCGCCCGCCTCCGCCGCCTGCTCCGCCCAGCGCCGGGCCTCGTACGCACCGTAGGCGGCCACGCCGGGCATCACCGTGAACCCCTCCGGCGCCGCCTCCAGCGCGGTGGTCACCACCCGCGCGCGCTCTTCCGCCGTGAGGGCCTGATACTCCCCCAGCGAGCCGTTGGGCGTCACGCCATGACAGCCGTTCGCGGCCAGCCACGCGACGTGCTCCGCGTAGGCGTCATAATCCACCTCCAGCCTGCCGGAACGTCCCTCGCGCAGCGGCAGCGCCGTCGCCACCAATACGCCATGCCATGGACTGGCCTGTGCGCTCACGTGTCCTCCACCGGTCGCGGAATCCCGGACGCGCCTGGGAATGGCCGTCCGATGTTACATCACATATGGTCTGCACGGTATGACATGTAAAATTTCACATACGACCTCCTGCGTCATCCCGCGTCGCCGCCTCCGAAGCCGGCGCGGCCTGCGCCGGCGTTCTCGCCGGCCCTGTCACGCCGGCCCCTGTCTCTGCGCCGGTGGCCAGAGCGCCCAGGGACAGCGGCCGGGCGACCGGGCGGCCGGCCAGGCCGCGCAGGTCGTCGGCGGTCGGCTCCCGCCCGTTGCGCGCGGCGGCCAGGCACGACGTGGCGAAGCCGCAGACCCGCCCCTGGCACAGGCCCATGCCCGGACGGCCGAACAGCTTGACCGCGCGAGGATCGGTCGCGCCCAGCTCCTCGATCGCCGTGGTGACCGCGCCCGCGGTGACCTCCTCGCACCTGCAGACGACGGTGTCATCGTCCATCCAGCCGATCCAGCCGGGCCGCACCGGGAACGTCTCGTGCATGGCGGCGGCGAACGCGCGCTGCACGGCCCGCCGCCGGGCGAGCCTTCGCAGCCGCGCCGCCGGGGGCCGGCCCGACCCGGTCGCCTCGTACGCGGCGTGCAGCCCGGCGATCTCCCCCTCGGTCAGCGCGAGCGCGGCCCCGCCCACCCCGCAGACCTCACCGGCGGCGAAGACGCCCTCGACGGTGCCGCGCTGCCGCCCGTCCACCGTGGTCACCAGGCTTCCGTCGGCGTCGCGGCGGGTGTCGCAGCCGAGCTGCAGCGGGATCTCGATCTGCGGCGTGAAGCCGTAGCCCACGGCCAGCGTGTCGCATTCCAGGGTGCGGGACGATCCCGGCACGATCCGCCACGCCGCGTCGAGCCCGGCGACGGTGACCGCCGTGAGCTCCCCGTCCCCGTGCGCGGCGACGACGGCCGTACGGGCCCGGTAGGGCACCCGGCGGCGCCGCAGGGTCCGCAGGTAGCGCGCGCCCTCGCCCAGCTTCGCGAGGTTGCAGGCCACGGCGAGCGGATGGCGCGCGAAGCCGGCGGGATGCCCGGCCTCGAACACGCCGGCCACGTCGGCGCCCGCCTCGGCCAGCGCAGCGGCGACGGCCAGGAGGAACGGCCCGGTGCCGGCGAGCACGATCCGCCGGCCGGCGAGCACGCCATGGCCCTTCAGCAGCGCCTGGACCGCGCCCGCGGCGAACACGCCCGGCAACGTCCACCCCGGGAACGGAAGCTGGCGGTCGTAAGCACCGGTGGCGACCACGACCGTACGGCTCGCGATGACGCGCTCCGCCGCGCCGGCGGATGGGCCGAGCTCGGCCGTGGTGTGGGCGCGGAACCCGTCGCCGGCACGCTCCACATGCCAGATCGCGTGCCCCGGAAACCGGTCGATCCGCCCGTCGCCGGGTCCGCGCGCCAGACGCTGGAACCGTGACCAGTCGTGGTGCCGGGCGCCGTCGTCGCCGTTGCGATGACGCCAGTACTGGCCGCCGGGTCGCGGGCCCGCGTCCACCAGCGCGACCCGCGCGCCGGCCGACGCCGCTGCCGCGGACGCCGCGAGCCCCGCCGGTCCGGCACCCAGCACGGCCACGTCATACCGGACGCCGGCCGGGTCAGCAGGCGAGGCCGGCACGGCCGGCTCCCTCCTGCGTGCGCACGCGGTCGCCCGGCGCGGCCTCCGCCAGGCACGCACGGACGTTCGGCCGGCCGTTGACCGTCACCAGGCAGTCGAAGCACACCCCGATGCCGCAGAACACGCCTCGGGGGGCGCTTTCGATCCGGGTGCGCCGCCACGACCGGTGGCCGGCGGCGATGAGGGCGGCGGCGACGCTCTGGCCTGGTTCGGCGTCGACCGGGCGGCCGTCGAAGTCGAACTGGAACCGGGTGGTCATGTGGCGGCCTCCTCGAAGCGGCCGGGGCGGAACGGCGCGAGGTCGATGTCGGGCTCGGCCCCGGTGACGAGCTGGGCGATCAGGTGCCCGGTCCCGGCGGAAAGCCCGATCCCCGCGCCCTCGTGCCCGCTGGCGTGGATCAGCCCGGGAGCGCGCGGGTCGGGCCCGATCACCGGCAGATGGTCCGGGCAGTACGGCCGGAACCCCAGGTAGCTGCGGAGCAGCGCGACGTCGGCCAGGAACGGGAAGACGGCGATGGCCTGCGCGGCGAGCCGGCGCAGGACCGGCAGCGACACCGTGCGGTCGAAGCCGACCCGCTCGCGGCTGGCGCCGATGAGCACGGTGCCGGCCCTGGTTCCCTCCACGACGACCGAGGTCTCCAGGCCGGCATCGCCGCTGGCGACGTTGGCGACGTACTCGGCGGTGTAGACCTTGTGCCGGATCACCCGGGGCAGCGGCTCGGTGACGAGGATGAACCCCCGGCGCGGCGAGATCGGGATCGGCGCGCCGGCCAGGTCGGCGACCTGGCCGCTCCAGGTGCCCGCGGCGTTCACGACGCGGCCGGCCGGGATGACCGGGGCGTCCGGCGAGTCCGTCCGCACGCCGATGATCGCCCCCGAGCCGTCACGGACGAATCCGACCACGGCGGTGCCCGGCAGGACGGTCGCGCCGTGCCGGCGGGCGTGCCGCAGCAGCCGCGCCGCGGCGAGCATGGGCTGGACCTGGGCGTCCTGCGGATAGAACGCGCCGCCGGCCATGCCCGGCGCCAGATTCGGCTCCAGGCCGGGCAGGTCCGCCGCGGGGACGTGGAGCACCTCGACGCCGGCCGCGCGTTGCCGCTCGGCCAGCGCCCGCAGGCCCGCGGCCGTGGTCTCGGCGGCGGCCACCACCAGGCCGCCCTTGGCGTGGTACTCGAGACGATCGGCGCCCAGCTCGGCCGCCAGCTCGGCCCACAGGCGCGAGGACAGCAACGCCAGGTCCAGTTCCGGCCCCGGCTCCTTGTCGGAGAGCAGGATGTTGCCCTCGCACGCGGCGGTCGTGCCGCTCCCGATGGCGCCGCGCTCCAGCACGGTCACCGTCAGGCCGGCGGTCGCGCAGTAGTAGGCGCACGCGGCACCGATCATTCCCGCGCCGATGACGACCAGGTCGGGGGCTCCGGTCACGACAGTAGTATGTCACACGGCATATGTCGCGTAACGCCGTCACGCGAGGATCGGTCACGGAAGCCGCGTGGCGAGCAGCAACTGCAGGTGGGTGAAGAGGCGCCGGCGGGGATCGCCGAGGTCGATCCCGCTGATCGCGCAGGCCCGGCGCAGCCGGTACCGCAACGTGTTCGGGTGCACGTGCAGCTCGGCGGCCGCGGCGGCGACGTCGCCGAAGGCGTCCAGGTAGGCCAGCAGTGAGGACGCCAGCGTCGTGCCGCGCTCCGCGTCGTGCGCCACCAGGGCCGCCACCGCCGGGTCCCGCAGCCGGGGGTTGGCCTCCAGCACGGCCAGGGTCTCGCCGAGCAGCACCTCCGCGCGCAGGTCGGCGAACGCGGCCACCTCGCGGCCGGTACCGCGGACCAGGACATCGAGCACCCGGTCGGCCTCCCGGCGCGACTCGATCACCTGGCCGAGGGCGGGCACCGGCGACCCGATGCCGGCCCGCGCCCGTACCCCGGCACGGTTCCGCAGCACCCCGACGACCTGCGCGGCCAGCGCCGTCACCGCCGGGTCGACGCGGTCGGGCCGCACGTCGGGCAGCACCGCGTACACCCGCGTGCCCACCATGCCGACGAGCGCGCCGCTCCGGTGGTACGTCGCGTGCACCGAGACCACGTCGCGGACCTCCAGCCGGGCCAGCTCGTACGCCGTCCGGTCGCGTTCGGTCACCGCGGCGGTGAAGGCCACGACGATCACCGGCGTCGCCGGGTCCAGGCCCAGCCGCCCGGCGACCAGGTCCGCGCTTGCCTCCCCCCCGAGCAGGTCGGCCACCAGCTCCTCCGGCGGCCGGACGCCCGGTGATCCGCGGCGCCGCAGCAGCCGCACCGCGGCGATCCGCGCGGCGCCCAGCAGCGCGCGCTCGGCGCCCTCGGCGAACGGCTGCCGGCCCTCTTGCACCCAGATGGTGCCCAGATGCTGGGCTCCGGCGCGGATGCCGACGGCCAGGCGGCGGCGGATGCCGAGTTCGGGGCGCTCCTCGACGTGCACGACCTCCTCACCAGTACGCAACCGCCGGTACACGCCCCACTCGCGCAGCAGCGCCATGTACGGCTCGGGGCCCTCCCAGCCGAGGATCGACAGCCGGCGCAGTTCGTCGATCTCATCGTCGGAGCGGGAGTAGGCCAGGACCCGGTTGCCGGCGTCCTCGATGCTGACGCTGCCCGCGGTGAGCACCGCGACCGTCTGGGCGAGGACGAACAGGTCGCCGGCCGCGTCCGCACCGAGTCCCGCCGCCAGCGCCGCGCCGTCGACGACCTCACGGATCAGCGATGCCAGCTGATCCCACCGGGCCTGCGGGCGCACGAGGAGCAGCGCGATCCCCTCGTCATCGGCCGCGGCGCGCAGCTCGTCGACGACGCCGGGGCGGACGGCCTTCACGGCGGCCGCGGCCGCGCCGCACCGCGCGGCGGCCCTGACGCAGCGCACCGCCTCCCGGCCGCGGGCGCCGACGACCAGCACGAGGTCGTCCCCGTAGCCGCCGATCTCGTCGTCGGGGTCGAGGATCGCCAGGCCGCGCACGGGCGTGTCGGGACTGCCCGCGGCCAGCTCGACCAACGGCTCGCCGACCGCCACCAGCAGCTGCCGGAGAGGAGTGCCGGGTGGTTCCGATATCACCATGAATTGTCCGATCCAACGAGGAATCCGGCGGAACCATAGCCGATCGGCCAATCCGTCGCCGCTTCCGCTGCCGTACCTTCCTGGGAAAACGCCGAGCGAGAGGCCTCGATGGACGCGATCACCCACCCGCCCGAACCCCGCAACGAACCCGCGCGCGACTACGCTCCCGGATCCCCGGAACGGGCGAGCCTCGCCGCGAAACTCGCCGAGCTCGCCGGGCGGCGGTTCGAACTGACCCTGACCATCGACGGCCGGCAGCGGATGGCCGGGGGCGCGCGGATGGACGTCGCCGCGCCGCACGATCACGCCCGGGTTCTCGGCACGACCGCGAACGCCACCGTCGAGGACGCCGCCGCCGCGGTCTCCGCCGCACTGCGGGCCGCCGAGATGTGGCGGGACACGCCGTTCGACGAGCGCGCCGCGATCCTGCTGCGCGCCGCCGACCTGCTGTCCGGCCCCTGGCGGGACACTCTGAACGCGGCCACGATGCTCGGCCAGTCCAAGACCGTCGTGCAGGCCGAGATCGACGCGGCCTGCGAGCTGGCCGACTTCTGGCGGTTCAACGTGCACTTCGCCCGGCAGGTGTACGCCGAGCAGCCGCTGAGCGCGCCGGGCACCTGGAACCGGTTCGACCACCGCCCGCTGGAGGGCTTCGTCTACGCGATCACGCCGTTCAACTTCACCGCCATCGCCGCCAACCTGCCGACCGCGCCCGCGCTGATGGGGAACACGGTGGTCTGGAAGCCCGCGCCGACGCAGGGTCTGGCCGCGCACCTGACCATGCGCCTGCTGGAGGAGGCCGGCCTGCCGCCGGGAGTGATCAACCTGGTCACCGGCGACGGCCTGGCCGTCTCGGAGGTCGCACTCGCCCACCCCGCGCTGGCCGGGATCCACTTCACCGGGTCCACCGCGACCTTCCGGCGACTGTGGTCGGCCGTCGGGGCGAACATCGACCGCTACCAGGGCTATCCGCGGCTGGTCGGCGAGACGGGAGGCAAGGACTTCGTGGTCGCGCACCCGTCGGCCGACCTGGACGTCCTGCGGACCGCGTTGGTCCGCGGCGCCTTCGAATACCAGGGGCAGAAGTGCTCGGCCGCATCCCGCGCGTTCGTGCCGCGCTCGCTGTGGCGGCGCCTGAGGGACGATCTGGCGGCCGAAACCGACTCGCTGGCGGTCGGTGACGTCACCGACTTCGGCAACTTCATGGGCGCGGTCATCGACCGCCGCGCCTTCGACCGGCTCGCCGGGGTGCTGCGGATGGCGCGGGAGTCGCCCTCGCTCGAGGTGATCGCCGGGGGGACGGCCGACGACACGCACGGCTACTTCGTCCGGCCCACCGTCGTCGTCGGCGACGACCCGGGGCACGAGGTGTTCACGACCGAGTTCTTCGGCCCCATCCTCGCGGTGCACGTCTACGACGACGCCGACTTCGACCGGGTGCTGGGCCTGGTCGACCGGGGCGCGCCGTACGGGCTCACCGGTTCGGTCATCGCGACCGACCGGGACGCGGTGCGGCGGGCGAGCCGGGCGCTGCGGTTCGCCGCCGGCAACTTCTACGTCAACGACAAGCCCACCGGCGCGGTCGTGGGGCAGCAGCCGTTCGGCGGTTCCCGGGCCAGCGGCACCAATGACAAGGCCGGCTCGGTCTACAACCTGCTGCGCTGGGTCAGCCCCCGCACGATCAAGGAGAACTTCCGGCCCCCGGTGTCGTCCGGATATCCCCACCAGCTCTGAAGGACGGTGACCAGCATGTTGCGTTCGGCGTTGATCGCCGCCTCCAGGTCGGCCGCCTGCCGCACGGCGGTCGCGCGCGCCCCGATGACACGCTCCCTCGTCGACCGGTTCGTCGCCGGCACCGGAACCGAGGAGGCGCTCCGGACCGCCCGGGGCATCGCGGCCGACCGTCTCGTCTCGCTGGACCGCCTCGGCGAGGACGTCGTGGACCGCGCACAGGCGGAGGACATGGCCGCGGCGTACCGCACGCTGCTGCGGCGGCTCGGCGACGCGGGCCTGGCCGACCGGGCGGAGGTGTCGGTGAAGCTGTCCGCGCTGGGCCGGACCCTGCCGGTGGACGGTGAGAAGATCGCGCTCGAGCACGCCCGGCTGATCTGCGCGGCGGCCGCGGCCGCCGGCACGACCGTGACCGTCGACATGGAGGACCACACCACCACCGACGCGACCCTGTCGATCGTGCGGGCGCTGCGCGCCGACTTTCCCGCGACGGGCGCCGTCCTCCAGGCGTACCTCAGACGCACCGAGGCCGACTGCGCCGACCTGGCCGGCCCGGGATCGCGGGTCCGGCTGTGCAAGGGCGCCTACGACGAGCCGGCCTCCGTCGCCTACCGGGCCAAGTCCGAGGTGGACGCCTCGTACGTGCGGTGCCTGAAGATCCTGATGAACGGCCAGGGGTATCCGATGGTGGCCACGCACGATCGGCGGCTCATCGACATCGCCCGGCATCTCGCGGAGCGGGCGGGACGCTCGGCCGCGGACTACGAGTTGCAGATGCTGTACGGCGTGCGACCGCGTGCGCAGCGACGGCTCGCCGCCCAGGGCCTGCGGGTGCGGGTGTACGTGCCCTACGGCACCGAGTGGTATCCGTACTTCATGCGCAGACTGGGCGAACGGCCGGCCAACCTGGCGTTCTTCCTGAGAACGCTGCTGCCCGGGGGGTGAGGCGTCGCCGAGCCGGAGCGCGCCGGGCGGCGACCGGGCGCACGCCCGCCCGGTCCGGCGGCCCGGACGTCACAGTGACGTCACAGGGCTCTCGGAGCCTTGACGCCGCAGCTTGAGACATGTGAAATGTCACATCACATAATCGGCCGTAGGAGGCGACGATGCCCCGCGTGTCCCCTGTCAGGCGTGCGCCGCAGGACGCGTCCGACGTCGTGATCGGGGTCGAGGCCGCCGGCACCGGGGATGTCGCGCGGGCGGTCGAGCGAACCCGCCTCGCCAAGGGCGGCCCGTGACACCCCGACCCGCACGTTCACCGTGGCATCCGCCACCTGACCCCACCTGGGCGCGCCGTGCATCCGCCGCGCGCCCGAAGAACACTACGCGCACCATGGAGATGAATATGAAGAAGGCACTGTTCGGCACGGCCCTGGCGGTGACGGCGCTGACCGTCTCGGCCTGCGGTCAGGGTCTGCTCGGCGGTGGCGGCAAGAAGGACAAGGGTCCGATCCTGCTCGGAATGGACATCCCGCTGTCCGGCAGCAGCGCGGAGATCGGCCCGTACATGAAGAACGGCGCGCAGATGGCGGTCGATGAGATCAACGCCAAGGGCGGGGTGCTCGGCCGCAAGCTGGAGTTGCGCGCCGAGGACGACGCCTGCGATCCGAAGACCGCGGTCGCCGCCGCGAACAAGCTGGTCGCCGCGGGCATCGCCGTGTCGGTCGGCGGCTACTGCTCCGGCGCCACGCTGCCCACCCTGCCGATCTTCGACCGGGCCAAGATCCCGATGATCATCCCGGCGGCGAACTCCACCGAGCTGGTCGCGCAGCACCTCAAGCACGTCTTCCTCATCAACGGCACCGGCGAGCAGCAGGCCGCGGCCGCGATGGCGTGGCTGACCAAGAGCGGCGCGAAGAAGGTCGCGCTGCTGGACGACAACACCTCCTACTCCAAGGACATCGCGGTGCGTACGGCCGCCGAGTTGGACAAGCCGGGCGGCCCTGACAAGGTGTCGATCGACGCGGTGACCCCCGGGGAGAGCGACTACTCCGCGAACGTCGCCAACGTGATGAAGCACCACCCGGACTTCATCTACTGGACCGGCTACTACCAGGAGGGCGGCCTGATCCTGCGGCAGCTCCGCCAGGCCGGCTACAAGGGGAAGTTCATGGTCGCCGACGGCTCCGTCGACCCCAAGCTCGTCACGATCGCCGGGGACAAGGCCGCCGAGGGCGCCTACGCCACGATGACCCAGACCCCCGACACCATCCAGGGCGCGGAGGGCTGGATCGCGAACTACAAGCAGAAGTTCGGCGCGGCCCCCGGCCCGTACTCCACCCAGTCCTACGACGCGGTGCGGCTCGCCGCCGAGGCCATCAAGGACGCCGGCCGGACCGACGGTGACAAGATCGCGACCGCGCTGGAGAAGATCAACGGCTTCCAGCTGTTCTCCGGGCCGCTGAAGTTCACCCCGGAGCACACCCTCAGCAACGGCGGCTTCGTGATCCTCGTGGTCAAGAACGGCAAGTTCGTGCTCCAGGACTCCCTGAAGTAAGGCGCCGCCGGATGTCACAGCTGGTCTGGAACGGACTGTTCGTCGGTTCGTTCTACGCACTCGTCGCGCTGGGCTACAGCATGGTGTACGGCATCATCAAGCTGCTCAACTTCGCCCACGGCGACCTGTACATGCTGGGCGCGTTCAGCGGGTTCGCGATGCTCGGCGCGATGGGCGGGCTGGTGCGCTCCGCCTCGCTCGTCGCGCTGTTCATCGTGCTCGTCCTGACGATGGTGGCGACGGGCCTGTCCGGCGTCGTCATCGAGCGGGTGGCCTACCGGCCACTGCGCGGCGCGCCCCGCCTGTCCCTGCTGATCACGGCGGTCGGCGCGTCGTTCGCGCTGGAGTACGGCACGCGGATCGTCGCCGGCCCCGACCCGCAGGTCTATCCGGTGCGTCTGGACGGCACGTCGCTGAACGTGCTCGGCGCCCGGATCACCCTGCAGCAGCTCGCCCTGATGGCCGTCTCGCTGCTGCTCATGGTGGCGCTCAACGTGCTGATCATGCGGACGCGACAGGGCCGGGCGATGCGGGCCATCGCGCTGGACCCGAAGGCGTGCCTGCTCATGGGCATCGACGTGGACAAGGTCATCGCGCGGACGTTCTTCATAGGTTCGGCCCTGGCCGGCGCCGCGGGCGTCATGGCCGGCGGCTACTACGGGAAGATCGACTTCCTGATGGGCTTCATCATCGGGCTCAAGGCGTTCACCGCCGCGGTCATCGGCGGCATCGGCAACATCCCGGGCACCATGCTCGGCGGCCTGCTGCTCGGCCTGCTGGAGTCGTTCGGCACCCACTGGGTGGGCGGACAGTGGCGGGACGTGTTCGCGTTCGGGTTCCTGATCCTGTTCCTGACCGTACGGCCCACCGGTCTGCTCGGCGAGCGCGTGACGGAGCGGGTATGAGCGACGTACGCACGGGCGGCACCGTGCAGGAGCCCCGGGTCAAACCCGGGCGCGGCCCGACGTTCATCACCCGGTTCCTGGAGAGCCGCCACCTCGGCTGGGCGGGCCTGGCCATCGGGCTGCTCGCGCCGTTCGTGATCGCGACGCCGTACGCGCTGAGCGTCATGACCAGCGCGGTCATCTTCGTGATGCTCGCGGTCGGGCTGAACATCGTCGTCGGCTATTGCGGGCTGCTCGACCTGGGCTACGCGGCGTTCTTCGCGGTCGGCGCCTACACCAGCGGCGTGCTGTCCACCCAGCTGAAGCTGCCGCTTCTGGCGACCGTGCCTGCGGTGCTGGTCGTGACCGTCGTGGCGGGCATCGTCATCGGCGGGCCCACCCTGCGGCTCCGCAGCGACTACCTGGCGATCGTGACCCTCGGCTTCGGCGAGATCATCCGGATCACCGCCAACAACCTCGACGTCACCGGCGGGCCGTCCGGCATCTACGGCATCCCCGGGCTGTTCGGCGACGCCACGTCCGATCCGGTCGTCTTCTACTACGTGGTGCTGCTGATCGTCGCGGTGGCGGTGCTGGGCGCGGCGCGGCTGGGCCGGTCCCGCATCGGCCGCGCGTGGCGGTTCATCCGCGAGGACGAGGACGCCGCCGAGGCGATGGGCGTGCACACCTACAAGGTGAAGCTGGCCGCCTACATCGCCGGCGCGGTCTGGGGCGGGCTGGCGGGCGTGCTGTTCGCCGCCCAGCTCTCGGCGGTCTCCCCGGCCAGCTTCACCTTCCTGCAATCGGCGCTGGTGCTGATGGCGGTCGTGCTCGGCGGCATGGGCTCGACGCCCGGCGTCGTCCTCGGCGCGGTCGTGATCAGCCTGCTGCCGGAGGCGCTGCGCGGCCTGGCCGACTACCGGTTCTTCGTGTTCGGCGTGCTGCTGATCGTCATGATGATCACGCGGCCGCAGGGGCTGTGGCCCCAACGATCGAGGGAGCGCTGATGCTCGAAGTCGAGGATCTGCGGCTGTCGTTCGGCGGCGTGCGCGCCGTCGACGGGCTCACCTTCCGCGTCGGCGCGGGTGAGATCGTCTCGGTCATCGGCCCCAACGGCGCGGGCAAGACGTCGGCGTTCAACTGCATCACCGGCTTCTACAAGCCGACCGGCGGCCGTGTGCTGCTGGACGGGTCCGACGTCACCGGCCGCCGGCCGTCGCTGATCGCCGCCCGCGGCGTCTCCCGGACCTTCCAGAACCTACGTCTGTTCGGCGAGATGTCGGTGCTGGACAACGTGCGGGCCGGCACGCACCTGTGGCTGCGGCAGCGGGTGATCGACGCGCTGCTGCACACCCCCCGGTACCGCCGCAGCGAGCGCGAGGCCACCGATGAGGCGAACAGGTGGCTCGACTTCGTCAGGCTGCGCGGCGACCGGACCGGGCTCGTCCGGCACCTGCCGTACGGCGAGCAGCGGCGCGTCGAGATCGCCCGGGCCCTGGCCCGCCGCCCCAAGCTCCTGCTGCTCGACGAACCCGCCGCCGGCCTGAACCACGGGGAGAAGGCCGAGCTGCTCGACCTCATCCGGGGCATCCGCGACCTCGGCATCGCGGTCGCGCTCATCGAACACGACATGGGCCTGGTCATGGAGGTCTCCGACCGGGTCGTCGTGCTCAACTTCGGCAAGGAGATCGCCGACGGCACGCCCGAGGAGGTCCGCGGCGACCCGGCCGTGATCGAGGCCTATCTCGGCCTGGACACCGACGACGCCCAGGTCGAGGCCGCACGGAAGGAGGTCGGCGGTGCTTGAGATCACTGACCTGCAGGTCGGCTACGGCGGGGTCCAGGCCCTGCGCGGGCTGTCCCTCACCGTCGGCGCGGGCGAGATCGTCGCGCTGCTCGGCAACAACGGCGCCGGCAAGACGACCACACTGTCGGCGATATCCGGGCTGGTGCGCCCATCCGCCGGACGCGTCACGTACCGGGGCGCCGACATCACCCGCGAGGCACCGCCGAAGATCGTGGCACGCGGGCTGGTCCACGTCCCCGAGGGCCGGCGGATCTTCGGCACCCTCACCGTGCACGAGAACCTGCTGCTCGGCGGCTACCTCGTGCGCGACGCCCGCGAGCTGGCCCGCCGCATCGACCGGGCCTACGAGCTGCTGCCCCGGCTCGCCGAGCGCCGCGACCAGCACGGCGGCACGCTGTCCGGCGGTGAGCAGCAGATGCTCGCCATCGGCCGGGCCCTGGTGGCAGGCCCGGAGCTGCTCATGCTCGACGAGCCCTCGATGGGCCTGGCGCCGCTGATCGTCGCGGCGGTCATGGACGTCATCCGCGACATCAACGCCGCCGGCACCGCCGTGCTCCTCGTCGAGCAGAACGCCAAGGCCGCCCTCAAGATCGCCCACCGCGGCTACGTGATCGAGAACGGCCGATGCGTCCTCGACGGCCCCGCGCCCGACCTCGCCGCCGACCCGCGCGTGGTGGAGGCCTACCTCGGCGGCGTCTCGTGATCGAGACGGTCGGCCACCACGCGGCGGAGCGCAATTCCGGCGGCCGTGCCCGGGTACGCATGCCTGACGGACGCTGCCCTTACCGACGCCGCCACCGTGTCCGCGCGGCGCCGAGATAGGTGGCCTGCCGCGAGCAGGCCACTGGTTCGCGCCGCGGCGGTGCGGGGCGGCGGCGCCGCCATGGGATCTGATCGAGCGGCCGGTGGCCGAGGCTCGTGAGAAGGGCCTGGACCCGGGCGGCGTTGTGCGGGCCGCGTGGCCGGGGGTCGGGGGGATGACCCCGGCCACGCGGCGGCCCGTGGGGCTCAGCGCCGCTCGGCGGCCTTGATGATTCGCCACATTCCTCGTGACGCCGGTCTCGCCAGGCACGGCACTGCGCCCGATCTCACCCCGAAAGCCTCATGACGTCATGGCCACATGTTCCTCGTCGCTCGCGGGCACCGGCCACACTCTCATGACGTCTCCCCTCACGCCGCCCTTACGAAGGAGACGCGCCATCCGGCGGTCCGGATGACAAGGATGTTCACCGGCCGAGGTCTCTGAGACCCTGGGAACATGCAGCAGCGCCGTACTCTTCGCGACGATCTCCTCGACGCGACCGCGAGGTTGATCATCGAGCGCGGTTTCCGGCGGGTCCGGATGCAGGACGTGGCCGGCGCGGTCGGGGTCAGCCGGCAGACGGTGTACAACGAGTTCGGCGACAAGTGGCGGCTGGCCCAGGCGCTGCACATGCGCGAGAACGAACGGTACCTCGACGGTGTGGACGCCGCGCTGTCCGACCACGCCGACCTGTACGCCGCGGTCGCCGCCGCGGTCTCCTACACCCTGCGCACCGCCGCCGACGACCCGCTGAAGAAGGCGATGCTGACCGGCGAGGGCAGCGAAGACCTGATCCCGCTGCTGACGACACGGGCCGAGCCGATGCTGTTCGCGGCCCGGAAGCGCATCGTCGACCACGCGGTGCGGCAGTGGCCGGAGCTCGACGAGGCGGACGTCACCGAGCTGGCCGACGCGATCGTACGGCTGACCATCAGCCACGTCATGCTGCCCACCGACCCGGCCGACGTGGTGGCCGAGCGGCTGGCCCGGCTGGTCGCCCGCTACCTCGGCGCGCCGGATCCGGGCCCGCACCCGGCGTCGCCGCCGGGCCGGGCCGCCGCCGGCTGAGCCGCCCGGCCTCCCCGCGCGCCGCGGCACGCCGTCCGGCGTCGTGCCGAGCCGGCACGAGCATCGGCGCCGGGTCGCCGGTGGGGCCCGGCCGTCCTCACGTCGAGCGGGCGTCAGCCGCGCCCGGCGAGCCGGACGGCGACGGCCGGGTCGTGCGCGGCGCGCAGCTCCCGTTTAAGGAAGGCGCCTCGGGGGTGTTCGGCGTGAGCAGCGCCACCCGGCTCCCGTGCCGGACGCCCGCGGCGGCGAAAACCGCGCGCAGGCCGCTCGACCCGCGCCGCAGCTCGCCGTACGTGCGGCGCCGCCCGTCCCAGACGAACGCGGTGCGCGACGGCCACGGCGCGGTACCGCGGTGAGCGAGGTCTCCGAGCAGCATGCGAATCCCTGGAGTCCGGCGTACCGCCATCGTGCCGAATGCGATTCGGCTCCGTCAACGCCCCGTGTCCCGGCCAGCGCGCCGCCGAGCCCGCTCGGCGCCCGTCGACGCGGCGGTGTGCGTGCCGCGGATCGGCTCAGCCGAAGCGCGGAGAACGCTTCTCCCGGAGCGCCTGGACGCCCTCGCGCACGTCGGGGCCGGCGAAGCCGTAGAACTCCAGCGCCAGGGAGGCGTCGAATGCCGGCCCGGCCAGACGCAGCCAGTTGTTCAGCGCGTACTTCGTGAAGGCGATCGCCTGGGCCGCGCCGTCGGCGAGCCGCCCGGCGATCTCCAGGGCGCGCTCGTGCACGTCGTCATCGTCCACGCAGAGGCTGACCAGGCCGATCCGCTCGGCCTCCTCGCCGGTCAGCGGCTCGCACAGCAGCAGGTGGTACTTGGCCTTGGCCAGCCCGCACAGCAACGGCCAGACGATCGCGGCGTGATCACCGGCGGCCACGCCCAGGCGGGTGTGCCCGTCGATGATCCTGGCGGTGCGGCCCGCGACCGACACGTCGGCCAGCAGCGCGACCGCCAGCCCGGCGCCGACGGCCGGCCCCTGGATCGCGCTGACCACCGGCTTGCCGCAGTTCAGCACGTTGTAGACGATGTCGCGGGCCTCGCGCAGCACCCGGGAGCGGACCTCGTAGTCCGCCATCATCTCCTCGATCATCGCCAGGTCGCCGCCGGCCGAGAACGCCGTGCCCTCGCCGCGGACCACGATCGCCCGGACGTCGGGATCGGCGTCGGCGTCGCGCCAGACCTCGGCGAGCTCGCGGTGCCCGACCGTGTCGACCGCGTTGAGCCGGCCGGGAGCGCTGATCGTCACCCGCAGCACGCCCTCGCGCGCCCAGTCGATCTTGAGTCGCTCGTACGACGCATAGTTCATATCGGCGTGACCTCCGGATCGGCTGGCGCCGACCCTATCCCAGGGGCCACCCGCACTCAGCGCCGCCCCGCAGCGGCCTCGCGCACGAACGCCTCGAACAGCCCGGGGTCGTCGCCCTCCTCGGGATGCCACTGGACGCCGATGCCGAACCGGTGCCCCTGCAGCTCGACCGCCTCGACGACCTGGTCTTCGGCCCAGGCCACCGCGACCAGCCCGCGACCCAGCCGCTTGACCGCCTGGTGGTGGCCGCTGGCGACCTCGATACGGTCGCCGAGGATCCGGCCGAGAGTGCCGGTCGCGCTGAGCTGGACGGCGTGGCGTCCGAGCCGCCCAGGCGCGGGTGCGTGCGCGTCGCCGCCGACGACGTCGGGCAGGTGCTGGATGAGGCTGCCCTCCCGCAGGACGTTGAGCGCCTGCATGCCGCGGCCGATCGCGAGAAAAGGCAGGTCGGCCTCGATCGCGGCGCGCAGCAGCGCCAGCTCGAAGCGGTCGCGGTGCGGCTGCGGCGGCGACGTGCGCTCGTGCGGCGCCTCGCCGTACAGTCCCGGGTCGAGGTCGGCGCCGCCGGTGAACACCAGGCCGTCGAGGCGCTCGACGTACACGGGCACGGCGGCGCGGACGGACGGCGGCATCAGCACCGGGACGGCCTGAGCCCGTTCGAGGGCGCGGAGGTAGGGCACGGGCAGGAGCGCCGCCTCGCGCACCCAGTCCGCCCAGCGCGCGGGTTCGATCGCGGTCGTGACGCCGATGAGCGCGGGTCCCGCGCCGTACGCCGGCCCTGCCATGCCAGTGCCCCCTCCTGACGCCTGCCGGCGGATTCGCCGTTCGTCCGATCACCATGTCGCATGCTGGAATCGCCGCGCTCCCGTCCGAACACCGCGCAGGCCGGGCGTGTCCGCGTGCACCGCACGCCGTGCGCGATCACCCTCCCGCCACGCCGCCCCGGACCGCCATGCCCCGTCCCGCCCGTACGCCCGGGCGGCCGGCCGGTTGCGCGGCGGCACGCCACGGCGGCGGCACACCATGGCGGCCGCGCCGCGCCCCGCGGGATCGCAAAGGTAGAAGATTATTGAACTCGGTGTCGTTTTCTCTATCGCGATAAAATGCATCAACACCCATGCGCGCGACACGATCCAATACCGATCAGCATCCACGTACCGTCCGACAATCACCATCCGATCACAGATAATCCGATTTCAGTTACGCTTCGCATATGTAGGGATTCAGCCACCCGAACCGGTTGAGTCACCGCAGGTGAGGTGCCACACTCCCCGGTAGGGAGTATGACGGAACCGGACGGGGAACGGGTCGCGGAGATATGGAAACGCCGAATCCGCAGGCGATCAAGGAGAGCTTCGCCCTCATCGAGCCCTATGCAGAAAACGGCGTCGCCTATTTCTACGCCCGTCTGTTCGCGGAGAATCCACGCCTGCGCGCGCTGTTCCCGCCGAGCCTGAGCGCCCAGTACGGCCGCATGTTCCGCTCGGTGACCAGGATGGTGTGGAGCATCGACAGCCCCGAGTCGCTGACCGCCTTCCTGTCCCGGCTCGGCCGTGATCACCGCAGGTTCGGCGTCCGCGCCGGTGACTACGAGGCGATGGGCCGCGCGCTGCTGGCCACGCTGCGCAGGTACGCAGGGGACGCCTGGACCGACGAGATGGACACCGCCTGGGCCACCGCCTACCGCATGGCCAGCCAGATCATGATGAAGGCGGCCGAAGAGGATGCCGACCTGCCGCCCTGGTGGACCGCCGAGGTCGTCGCGCACGAACGCCGGACGCCCGACATCGCGGTGGTGACCGTACGGCCGGCGTCCCGGTTTCCGTACCACGCCGGGCAGCACGTGCCGGTCCAGGTCGCCCGCTGGCCGCGCGAGTGGCGGACCTACTCGGTGGCCAACGCCCCGCACGAGGACGGCCTGCTCCTGTTCCACGTCCGCGCTCTGCCGGCCGGCTGGGTCAGCGGCGCCCTCGTACGGCACACCGCGGTCGGCGACACGCTGCTCCTCGGCCGCGCGGCCGGAGCGATGACGCTCGACCCCGACTCCGAGCGCGACATCCTCTGCGTCGCGGGCGGCACGGGCCTCGGCCCGCTCAAGGCGCTCACCGAAGAGGCGCTGCGGACCCGCCCCACCCGGCGCGTCGTACTGCTGTGCGGCGCGCGCACCCGGACCGAGTTGTACGACCTGCCGGCGCTGCGGGCGCTGGAGGAGCACCGGCCCACGCTGCGCGTCATTCCCGTCGTGTCCGGCGATCCGGACTTCGACGGCGAACGCGGCCGGGTGTCGGAAGCCCTGGGGCACGGCGAGGACCTGACCGATCCCGAGGTGTACGTCGCTGGTCCCGCGCCGATGGTCGCCCGTACCGTCGAGAACCTCCGAGCCCGCGGCGTCCCCCTCGAACGCATCCACCACGACCCGATCGACGCCGACGCCGCGCGCCCGGCGACGAGCGCTCCCCGCTACGCCCCGGCGGCGGCGCGCTCACGCAGCACCCGCGCGGTCTCCTCGTCGGCGGGGAAGAACGCCTCGACGGTGAGCTCGGCCAGCGTCACGTCGGCCGCCGCGCCGAACGTCGTCACCGTGCTGAAGAACGACAACACCCGGTCACCGTAGCGAAGGCGGATCGGCAGCGCGATGTCGTGCGTGGGCTCGCCGTGCGCGGCCACCGCATCGGGGTCGGGATCGGGCGGGCCGTAGGCGATGGTCTCCTCGTGCAGCCCGAGCAGCTCCGGATCGCCGGTAAGCGCCACCTGGCGGGCCATCCGGGCGACCAGGTTGGCGCGCACCTCGGGCAGGTTGACCACCCGCGCGGCCAGTCCCTCCGGGTGCAACGCCAGCCGGTGCACGTTCACCGGCGGCCGTACGAGTTCGTCGGCCACGCCCTCCAGGAAGAGCATCGCGGCGTCGTTGGCCAGCACGAGGTTCCAGGAACGGTCCGCCACCATCGCGGGGTACGGCTCATGGCCGTCGAGGACCTTGTTCAGCGCCCGCCGGACCGGGCCCATCTCGGGCGCGTCGAGCGAGCGCCGCGGGTAGACCGGCGCGTATCCGCCGGCGATCAGCAGGTCGTTGCGCTCGCGCAGCGGAACGTCCAGGCACTCGGCGAGGCGAAGGATCATGCCGCGGCTCGGCCGGGACCGGCCGGTCTCGACGAAGCTGAGATGCCGGGTGGACACGTCGGCCGCGAGCGCCAGCTCGAGCTGGCTCAGCCGCCGGCGGCGACGCCAGTCGCGCAGCAGGTCGCCGACTGGCCGGGTGGGTGTCGCGGTAACCATGACGACTCAGACGCTGACCGCCCCTGGTACGCTCCCGCGATCACCCGCCGGGTGGCCGCCACGGCTCCTCCACCATGCCCGCGCCATGTCCCCTGGCCCGGCCAGTGCGCCCTCGGCGCGCCCGGCGGCCACGGCCGCCCCATTATCCGGGAGGTCATCGACACGCCGGGGCGCCGGCGGCAGACTGGGACCGTGCCCACCCCCGACGATCTCCTGTCCGTCATGCCGTTCGCCCGCACGACCGGCGTGGTCATCGAGTCGGCCGGCCCCGCCGAGGTGACCGGCACGCTGCTCTGGGCCGCAGAGCGCTGCACCGCGGGCGGTGTGCTGCACGGCGGCGCGCTGATGACGCTGGCCGACAGCGTCGGCGCCGCCTGCGCGTTCCTCAACCTGCCGCGCGGCGCGGACACCACGACCGTCGAGTCGACCACGCGGTTCTTCCGCGGCGTGCGGGGCGGCGCCGTACGCGCGGTGGCCCGGCCGCTGCATGCCGGACGGACGATCATCGTCGTGGAGACCGACCTGTACGACGCCGACGGCCGTCTCGTCGCCCGGACCACGCAGAGCCAGGCCCTCCTGCGCCGCGATCCGCCGGCACCCGCAGCCGGGCGGGATACCGGACCCCGGTAGCGCCGATCCCACGGACCGGACGGCGGCGGCCACGGCCCGGCCGCACCCGGCAGCGGACCGCGGCGGATATGCCCGCCGGTGCGCCGCCGGCGTCACCGGCGCGGCTCCACGCGGTCGCATCACCCTCCGGAGCCCGTGCGGCCGTTCCGTGCGCGTCATGCCCCCGACGATCGCGCGGCCACACCGGCGATCAGGGGGAAGGCCGGCGGATCAGACCTTGCGCCACTTCGGCGTCCAGGTGCCGTCCTCGACGACGTAGTCGCCGAACAGCGCGGGCGCCTCCGTGCGCATCACCTCGGCCACCTTGCCGACGACCAGCCGGATCTCCTCCTCGGCGCCGGGCGCGGTGCGGGCCTCGATGACGTGCCGCAGCGTGCGGACGTTCGCCGTCCAGACCAGGCCGGTGGCGACGCCCTCGGGTGCGAAGCGCCGCATGAAGCTCGTCTTGTGCTTCTTCTCGGCGAACGGCACTCCCTCGTCATCGAGCCCGAAGTGGCCGGCCATCCAGCGCTGGAACTCCTCGAGCCGGCCCAGGACCTCGGTGGCCCGCTTCATCAGCTCGGCATCGCCCCGGGCCCATTCGGGGAACCAGAACGGGATCTCCCGCAGCCGGACGTACCGCATCGACTCCTGGGAGATGGCCACGCCGGGACGGTGCCTGACCAGCTCGTGGGTCGTCACGCGGCTGACGTTGTGCAGCACGAAGGAGAAGCTCACGTGCTCCAGCACCGATCCGTGCGCCTGCCGCAGAATGTTCTCCAGGTACTGGACGTGGTCCGTGCGGACCTTCGTGACATTGGGGTTGAGACCCGGCTCCCACGACCGGTAGCACAGCCGGCCGGCGAACTCGGCGAGGTTCTCCGGGTCGTTCAACTCCGCGTCGAGATCGCCGCGGTCGAGGCGCTCCAGCCAGCTCTCGCCGCCCACCTCGGCGAGGTAGCGCGCCACCTCGTCGTAGTCGAGCTTGGGGCGGGCGACCAGGTAGACCTCGGGTTCAACGGTCTTCATGAGGGACTAGCCTAGAGCCGCCAACGGTAATGCATGTCCAGGCATGACGCTCGTGACAGGTATAACTGAGGCAAGGACCTGTCCCAGGAGGAGCCGTGACCGAAACCACGATCACCAGGACCGGCGCCTATCACTCCCGGCAGATCAGCTTCCTGAAACTCCACGAGGCCGGCGGCTGGCGGCTGAAGTTCTACGGCATCGCCGCCGGCGGAGACGCGCCCCGGCCTGAGCTGGTGAAGACGGCCGAACTGCTGACCCCGACGGTCCTGCCCAGCCCGGCGGTGCACAGCGGCGGCGACGACCCGTACGACATCGACCGGTACGGCGTCGGCTTCGTCATCGCCCATGACGCCCGCGACTACGCCTACGCGCTGTACCACTGGTGGGCCGGCGAGAACGAGATCCACCAGCGGATCTTCTCCACGCTGCCGAACCGCCTCGGCGCCATGCGCCCGCACCCCACCCCCGCCATCGGCTGCGTCTGGGAGCTGACCGTGACCGACTTCGAGCGGCGCGCCTGGCTGGAGCACGTGCTCGCCAACCCGGACGGCCCGGACATCGACGGCTACCTCGCCGCGCGCCTCGGGGACGAGGTGTGACCACCGTCCTGGGGGCGTGCCCGCTCGACTGCCCCGACGCCTGCTCGTGGATCGTCACCGTCGAGGACGGCAGGGCCGTCGGCATGCGCGGCAACCCCGAGCATCCGGTGACCCGCGGCGCGCTGTGCGTCAAGGTCAACCGGTACCTGGAGCAGACCAGGGCGCCCGACCGCATCCTGCACCCGATGCGCCGGGCCGGCCGCAAGGGCGAGGGCCGGTTCGAGCGGATCACCTGGGACGAGGCGCTGGACGAGATCGCGCGGCG
>JBEHYF010000029.1:0-42870 GCA_048498315.1 Actinomycetota bacterium | reverse complement strand
ACGGGAGGGGAGGGTGGCGGTAAAGAAAGTAAAAAACAACCAGGCGCACCGCCCCGGCGACCCATCGGCACGCACGGAAGGAGCGCGGATGCACTGACGCCTGAAACCCTCGTGACTTGCACGGTCCCACTGGCCCGCGCGCGCTCCATACGACGCCGCGGGCCAGTGCCGTGCGTGTCACGGCCGGAGCGTTCGCGCGGCGGCTCAGGCGCGCAGCCCGTGTCGCACCGCACATCGTCCGCGGTGCCGCCCGCCCGCCGGTCGCCTCTGAGTGCCCGCCCGTCCGTCGCCAAGCATCGCCGTTCGCAACCGCCGTACACGGCAGCGTGTGACACACCGTGCGGCGGTGCGAGGCGTCCGCCCGGCGGGTCAGAGTTTCAGGCGCCAGGTCTGCCCCACCAGGTCGTGCCCGAAGCTTCGGTGTGGTTCCTCGTCGACCAACGTGAATCCCGCGCGCTCGTACACCCGGCGGGCGTCGCGCAGCACGTCGTTGGTCCACAGGACAAGCTCGGCGTAGCCGGCCCGCCGGGCGAACCTGACGCACTCCTCCACCAGGCGCCCGCCGATCCCCCGGCCTCGCGCCCACGGCTCGACGAGCAGGAGGCGAAGCCGCGCGACCCGATCGTCCTCGCGCACGCACATGACGCAGCCCGCGGGCTCGCCGTCGACCTCGGCGATCCAGGCGTTGTCGCCCGGCCCGCGATGGTCGGCGTAGTCGGCGACGATGCGGGCGACCATCGCCTCGAACGTCGCGTCCCAGCCGTACTCGGCGGCGTACAGGGCACCGTGCCGCTGCACGACCCAGCCCAGGTCCCCAGGGCCGAGCGGGCGCAGCACGTACGAGGGGGGCGGCGTGTGCTCGCCGAGGATGCCGCGGATCGCCTCCATCGCACCCACGAGCCGCCGCTGGTCGTCTTCGGCCAGCCCGGCGAGCATCCGGCCGATCTGCGCCGCCGAACGGCCGTCGAGGTCCTCGAACACCACCCGTCCCCGCTCGGTCAGGCGCGCGACCTGGCGGCGCGCGTCGTCGGCGGCACGCTCCCGGACGACCAGCCCGTCCGCCTCGAAGCGGGACAGGATGCGGCTGAGATAGCCGGCGTCCAGGTCGAGCGACCGGCGCAGCGCCGCCACCTCGCACGCGTCGCGCCGGCCCAGCTCGAAGATCACCCTGGCCTCCGTCAGGGAGTACGGCGTCTGGAGCAGCCCGTCGGCGAGCACGCCGATCAGGGACGTGTAGAAGCGGTTGAAAGCACGGACGGCGTCGACGCGCTCCCGCGGCACGGCAATTTCCATGGACCACCTCAATGATTAACTTGACTAAGTCAACGATATCCGGGCAGCGGGTGGTGGTCCACTGGAATGACGAACATGACCGTGGGCCGACGGCCGAATCCGCGCCCTGCGGGCGGCAGGTGCGGACGGGTGGACCGCGCCCGCGGGTCGCGGGCTTCGGTGGCCGGCCGCGTACCGCGGACCGCGGACGGCAGGCCCGAGCGTGGCCGACCGCGGACCGCGAATGGCACGCGGGTGGCGGGAGGCGCCGTGCGGGCGGCGGTCGATCAGACGCCCGCGGTCTCATCGCGGCGACGGCCGGGCCTCACGCCTCGGGCCCGGCCCGCGTGCCGGGCACCGCGGGGCGCGGTCGGTCAGACACCCGCGGTGTCGCCGCGCGGTGCGGCCACTGGGCTCTCCCGGAGCTCCGCGACGATCTTCCGCTCGACAAAGAACGTCAGGAACGGCACAAGGCCGGCCAGCACGACCAGCACCATCTTCGGCAACGGCCAGCGCGCCCGGCGGTACAGGTCGAAGGCGGTCAGCAGATAGAGCGGGTAGGCGACCACCCCGTGCGGCACGCCGACGGCCGTGGACACGATCCCGTTGTGCGCGAACAGCTTCAGCGGCATGGCGACGAAGAACAGCAGGATCAGCAGCACACCGGTCACGTACGCCATGACGCGGTAGCGGGTCACCGCTCCTTGCACGGGTCGTCCTCTCAAGGAACGCGCGGCGCTCAATAGCGCGACGCCTCGTCGTTCAACCGGGCGAGGCGGCGGTTGTAGGCCGCCAGCTCCTCGTCCTCCTCATCGTCGATCTCGGGGGGCGGCGCCGTCACGGGCGCGGGCGTCGCGGCGTCATCGCCGGTCTCCTCGTTGGGCTTGCCGCGCAGTTCGTCACGCACCATCCGCACCCACATCGCGACCACGAAGATCGCGAACATCGGCCACTCGATGACATAGGCCCAGCTCTGCAGGTTGCCGCCCTGGGCGCGCCCGAGCTGCCAGTAACCCGCCAAGAGGAACGCGGCGATCAGCACGATCGCCACGAAGTGCAGCCCGAACCAGCCGGGGGTGAAGAACCGACGCACGTATCGAGCGTACCCGCGCATGGCCGGAGCCCGGATCCGGGCCCCGTTCTGCGCCCGGGCCCACCCGCGCGTCCCGGATCCGTCCGCCTGTCCCCGGCCCGTCCGCGTGTCCCAGGCCCGCGTGCCGCCCGCCGGGCACCGGCCCATCTGTGGGGGGCGTACGGCCGATCGCGGGCGGTGCGTACCGGCCCGCCGGACCGCGGGCCACGGGTCCCGCCGCCTTGGACGAGCCGTCCGGGGCCGCATCCAGGGCGGCGAGAGCCGGGTCCCGGTCCACCGGCCGGCCCCGGAGCGTCGGGAGGCGGGTGGCCGGGGCGGCGGCCACTGGACGTCATGTCGGGTTCTCGCCAGTCGGGAGCGGTGCCGTGCTGGTAGGAAGGAGACGTGGACGTGGCGATCGAGTCGGTGGACGGCCCCCTGGGCCGCCTGGCGTTCGCGTGTACGGCGGACGGCCTGTGCGGGCTGTCCTTCCGCGACACGCCGAGGGAGCGCGCGTGGCTGAGCCGCGGCCTGCGCCCGGTCCGCGACCCGGCGCGCACCGCGCCGGTCCGTGAGCAGTTGCGCGCCTATCTCGCGGGAGAGCTGCACGCCTTCGATCTGGCGATCGACTGGCGGCACACCTCCGGTCCGCAGCGCGAGGTGCTGGAGAAGCTGCACGCGAGCGTGCCGTACGGGCAGACCGTGACGTACGGCGGGCTGGCCGACCTCAGCGGCACGGGCGTGCCGGCGCGGGCGATCGGCTCGATCATGGGTTCCAACCCGGTCCCGATCGTCGTGCCGTGCCACCGGGTGGTCGCCTCCGATGGCCTGGGCGGCTACAGCGGAGGGGCAGGCGTCGAGGTGAAGCGCTGGCTGCTCACCCTGGAGGGCGCGCTTCCCGCCACGCTCGACTGGGACCCGGAGCGCGGGCCACTGTCCTGACCGCCCGCGCCCGCATCGTGCCAGTACTGCGCCCACAATGCGCCCGCAGTACGGAAATGCGTCCGTACTGCGGGCGCGTCAGCCGGCGGCCGGGGTGTCCGCGCCTAGCGCGTCGTACGACACGCCGGTGCGCTCCACCGAGACCTCCCAAAGCCGGCGGCCGAGCTCGGGATCGTCGGCTCGCGGCAGCGTGCGGACCCGGCGGGGGGCGCCACGGCTCTGCGCGAGTCCGCGCGGCCCGTAGCACCGCCCGCCCTCGACGCCCGGCGCGGTCGCGGCGTACAGGGACGGCCAGGCGCCGGCCGCGGCGGACTGGGCGAAGAGCCGGTTGCCGATCCCGTACACGATCTCGCCGAGCCGGTCACCGGTCATCCGCGGCCCGGCCTGCTGCAGGTTGGTGGCGGCATACCCCGGGTGGGCGGCGACGCTCACCAGCCGACCCCGGGCGCGGCGGTCGAGTTCCTTGGCGAAGACGAGGTCGGCCAGCTTGGACTGGGCGTAGGCGGCCCAGCGGCGGTAGCGGCGCCGCGCGTCGAGGTCGTCGAAGTCGATGCGGCCGGCCCAGTGGACCATGCTGGTCACGCTGACCACCCTGGCGCCGGGCCGGGCGAGCAGCGCGGGAAGCAGCAGGCCGGTGAGGGCGAAGTGGCCGAGATGGTTGACGCCGAACTGGGCCTCGAACCCGTCGGCCGTCGTCGCGTACGGCAACGCCATGATGCCCGCGTTGTTGACGAGAATGTCCAGGCCGTCCCCGTGCTCGTCGAGGTACGCGCGGGCGAAGGCGCGCACAGAGGCGAGGTCGGCAAGGTCGAGCGGGCACACGGCGACGTCGGCGTCCGGGGCGGCGGCGCGGATCCGTTCGAGGGCCGCCCGCCCGCGTTCGACGTTACGGCAGGCCAGCGTGGTGCGGGCGCCGTGGCGGGCGAGTTCCAGGGCCGTCTGCAGGCCCAGCCCGCTGTTGGCGCCCGTGACGATCGCCCGCTTTCCGGACAGATCGGGGATGTCGCTGGTGGTCCATTTCGGCATGTCGGCCTCCTGTGGCGGGCATCCTAGAGCCGCCGACGCGATATCAGTAGCCGCTTACGGACCATGCGCACAAGATCCGTTTGATGGCGGGGTTCCGTGTCGATAATGGGATCATGCCGTCGCAGGTCATCGTCCCGCATCGGCCCGGCCCGCTCATCGCCGTCCCCGAGAGGAACGACCGCGATCCGGCCGACCGGCACGACAGCGGGATCGGCATCCCGGAGATCGCGCTTTCGCTCGTCGGAGTCGGCCTGCTGGCCGCCGAGTTCGCGGCGGGGCTGCCCGACTGGCTGATCGTCATCGCCGTCGCCTGCCTTGCGCTCGGCATCGTGCTTCCCGCCCACGCGGCGCTGCTGGGCACGCTGCGCGACCGGGCCGAGCGCCGGCGGCGGGAGGCGTTGCGCCAGGGCACGCCGCTGGATCTGACCGATGTTTCCGTACGCCGCCTCGTCGCCGCCTACGAGCGGCTGCGACGGACGGCCGAGCCCGGCATCGCGCTGGACGCGGGTCACCTGGCGGTCGTGGAGGTCGCCCGCTTACTGGACGGCCGTGCACCCGGCACCGCGCAGGTCGACTACGTCGTCCGCCGCGCGGAGGCGGTTTCGACGCTCGCCGACCGGGTCGCGGCTGGCCCGGTGAGCCCGATCGAGGTCGCCGACCCCGACGCCCTGACCCGCATCGAGGCGCTTCTCGCGTAAGGGCGCGCGGCCGAGCGCGGCCGGGCCAGGGCCTCGGCATCGCGCCGCGACCAGGCGTCCCAGCAGGCACCCCGGGGCGGCGACGTCGCTCCCGGCCGTCCGTCCTGAGAACGACGGCCTGAGGGCGAGGTGCGGGCCGATCGTCACGCGCGCCGTCACGGGACCGCGCGGCACCCGCACGGCATGCGGGCAGCGCACCGCGGCACCCACGGCGACGCCGCGGCCGCCGGCGAGGCACCGCCCCCGCCGTGCCGGTCTCCGCGGGCCGTCCTCAGGCCCACAGGCCCGTGTTGCGCACCGCCTCCTCCGGCGTGGTCGCCCGCCGGACGCCCGGCACCGGCGCGCCGCGGGCGTCGCGGACCTGCCAGCCGCCGAGCTGCACGACCGGGACGTCGCCGCGCCGCATCGCCAGCGCCAGCTCCGACAGCGTGCCCCACGACCCGCCGATCACGATCACGGCGTCGGCGGACCGGACGAGGATGGCGTTGCGGGCCTGGCCCATACCGGTGACGACCGCGGCCGACAGCCCGGGCGCCGCGCCCGCGCGGTCGGCGCCGGACAGCACCCCCACGACCAGGCCGCCCGCCGACCGCGCGCCCTCGGTCACCGCCGCCATGACGCCGGTGTAGCCGCCGCACAGCACCACGGCGCCGCGGCCGGCCAGCAGCGCTCCGACCTCGTACGCGGCGCGCCGCTCCGCCTCGGTGCAGTCGGCCGGGCCGCAGACGGCGACCTGGATCGGCGGTGCGGGCACGGCACGGATCCTATGCCGCCGGCCCCGGCCGGGGCAGCTCCTACAGTGGGGTGATGAGCGGTGGCGTCATGGGCGGTGGGGTGATGGGCGACATCCGGATCGGCACCGCGTCGTGGACCGACAAGACCCTCCTGGCGTCCGGCTGGTACCCCGACGACGTGAAGACGGCCGAGGATCGCCTGCGCTACTACGCGAGCCGGTTCCCCCTCGTCGAGGTCGACTCGACGTACTACGCGCCGCCGGCGGAGCGCACGGTCGGGTACTGGCGGGACCGCACGCCGGATGGGTTCACCTTCAACGTCAAGGCGTTCTCGCTGATGACGCAGCACCCCACCCGGCCCACGGCGCTGCCGGCGGACCTGCGGGAGAACGTGCCGGACAAGAAGACCCTCTACCCGCGCGACCTGCCCGATGAGGTCGTCGACGAGGTGTGGCGGCGGTTCCTGGACGCGTTGTGGCCGCTGCACGAGTCCGGCCGGCTCGGCGCGCTGCTGTTCCAGTTCCCGCCGTGGTTCCCGATCGGACGGCGCAACAAGGAGTACATCCTGGAGGCCAAGCGCCGCTGCGAGCCCATGCGCGTCTGCGTGGAGTTCCGCAACCGGACCTGGATGACCGAGGAGAACCGCGAGGAGACGCTGGACTTCCTGCGCCGGTACGGGCTGCCGTACGTCAGCGTCGACATGCCGCAGGGCCATCCGAGCTCGATCCCCCCGGTGCTGGCGGCCACGGCGGACCTGGCGGTGGTCCGGCTGCACGGCCACTCCGCCAAGTGGACGAGCAAGGACATCTACGAGCGGTTCGGCTACCTCTACAAGGAAGATGAGCTGCAGGAGTGGGCGCCGAAGGTCGCCGCGCTCGCCGAGGACGCCGACACCACGCACGTTCTGTTCAACAACTGCTACCGCGACTACGCCCAGCGCAACGCCTCGCGGCTGGCCGCGCTGCTCTCGGCTCCCCCCGGGCCTACCGCTGCGGCAGGTCGCTGACGAAGGTGGACAGCGACGTCGCGGCACCGCTCAGCCCGCCGAGCGCGCCGTGCACCACGTCGGCCGCCCGGTGCGGCTGGCTGACCAGGTAGAACCCTATGAAGGCGATGGAGCCCCACTTGAGGAACTTCTTCATCTAAGTCACTCCCCGTATCGAGCGCGCCACGAATAGTAACTTCCCAGCCGCCGACCGCGAAAGCAGCGACGAAGCGCAAAGCAAGAGGCCCGGAACGACAAAGGTTTCCCAAGAGACGCCGGGGGCGCGCAGGTCAGGCGGTGCCGAAACTGCGCGGCACCGGCCTGTCCTCGCGCAGGTCGCGGAACAGCTCGCCGGCCTTCGCCCGGTCCCAGGTGATGTACGAGCCCACGCCCGCGGCGGAGCCGCTGCCGCCGATCGGCACGGTGGTGGTCAGCCCGTTGCCGCCGGTGATCCCGCGCATCGCCCACGCGAAGCCCACGAGGTTGTACAGGTGGTCGCCCTGGTCGACGGAGAAGTCACTGGTGGAGCGCAGCACGAACGGGGTGATCCGGAACGGGTTGAGCAGCACGCCCGGGCTGGTCGCCTTCTGCACGAGCGCGGCGAGGAACTTGCGCTGGTTCTCGACCCGCTGCAGGTCCTGGCGGGCGAAGGTCTCGCGGCTGCGGACGTAGCCCAAGGCCTGCCCGCCCTTGAGGGTCTGGCAGCCGGCGGGCAGGTCGATCCCGGCCTTGGGGTCGTCGATCCGCGCCGGAAGGCAGACCCGCACGCCACCGACCGCGTCCGTCATCCCGACGAAGCCGCCGAACCCGATCTCGGCGTAGTGGTCGATGTGGATGCCGGTCGCCTGCTCGATCGTGCGGACCAGCAGTTTCGGGCCGCCGAAGGCGAACGCGGCGTTGAGCTTGTTGTGGCCGTGGCCGGGGATCGGCACGTACGAGTCGCGCGGCAGGCTGACCAGGGTGGTGCCGTGGCCGCCGATGTGCAGCAGCATCATCGTGTCGGTGCGCCGTCCGGCCGCGTACCCGGTGTGGAACTCCTTGCGCTGCGCCTTGGTCAGGCCGGCCCGGCTGTCGGAGCCGACGATCAGCCAGTTGGTGCCCGGCGTGTCGGCCGGGCGGCCGGCGTAGTCGGTGAACACGTCGATGCGGTTGAGCCGCGAGTCGAGGTAGAAGTAGCAGCCCACCAGGACCAGCAGGAGGACCAGCAACGCGATCAGCACCCGGCGTCCCCAGCGCCGGCGCGGCGGCGCGGGCGCGTACGCGGTGCCGCCCCTGTACGCCGTGCCGTCGCCCGCGTACGACGGCAGGGGGCGCTCATACCCCGGCCGATCACTCATGGTCACTACCGTAGACGCTTCCGGTGGGGGTCCGCGTCACGTTCTCGGATGATTCGTCCGGTAAGGGAGTCATACTGCCGAGCGTCCGTTCGCCGCCGCATCCGTCCGGCACGGTCCGAGCGGTGCGCGCAGCGCCGGGGCGCGGCGCGGTCGAGACGGAACCGTGGTCGAATAGAACCATGGCCGATGATCTGGAAAGCCTGCCGTCCAAGGAACTGCACGACCGGGCGGTCGGCCGGGCCGTACGCCACCTCGACGTGCGGTTCCTGTGGCGGCTGCTGCGGTCGATCCCGGCGGCCGAGGCGGTCGCCGGCCACACCGACCAGGCGGAGGCCGACGTCTCCCACCTGTCGTCGATGCTCAACGAGATCGTCCACTCGGGCGAGGGCGAGGTCGCCGACGCGCTGCGACCGCTCTACATCGAGTACCTGACGAAGGGCTCCTGACCGGCCGCGCCGCCCCGGCGCCCGCCGGCTATTCGCCGTCCACCTGCAGGGTGATCGGCAGCTTGTGCGTGACCTCGCTCACGGACGCGGCGCTCATCCTGGCGATCACGGCCTTCTCATGGCACAGCGCGCCGCTCTCCCGCAACAGGTCGTCGGCCTCCGCGCGCAGCCGGGCCACCTTCGCGCTCACCCGGACGTGCGCGGCCACGCCGCCGGCCCCGGCGCCCAGTGCGGGCAGCCACGGTACGGCGAGCGCGGCGACCGCCGGCACCACGAACGATCCAGATGGCGCGAGCGTCGTCCGCCGCCAGGTCCAGCAGGGCGTTCAACCGCTTCGGAATCCTCACAGCCGCTCCTTCCCCAAAAGACGGTATCGGCGCGCGACCGCCGGGCCGGGCACCGGCCGTGGTGTTCTCCCGACGGTCGCCGTTCGCTGAGGGGCGCCGAGCCGGGCACGGGCCGTGGACCGCGGGTTCGGCTTCACAAGTACCCGGCCTCACAGGTACAGGCCGTGGTACTCCTCGCGGTTGCCGTTCATATCGGCGCTGGGCAGGTCGTCGGCGCGCAGCAGCCGGATCTGGTCGCCTCCAGGGGCCTCCAGCCGGGTGATGCGCTGCGCCTGCAGGGCGATGGCACGATCCAGCAGGTTGCGCATCAGCCGCGCGTTGCCGAACGACTCGCCCCGGGCCGCCGTGCGCAGCCGCGCCCGCACCGTCTCCAGCACGCCGTCGGCGAGCCGGAAGCCGGCGTCGTCGGCCATCATCTCGAAGATCGCGACCAGCTCGTCGTCGGTGTAGTCGGGAAACCGCAGCACTGTGGGGAAGCGCGACGCCAGGCCCGGATTGAAGTCGAGGAACCGCAGCATCGGCCCCTCGTAGCCGGCCACGATCACGACGAGGTCGGCGCGATGCTCCTCCATCAGCTTGAGCAGCTCGGCGATGGCCTCGTGGCCGTAGTCCCGGACCGAGTCGGCGGGGGTGAGCGCATACGCCTCGTCGATGAACAGCACGCCGCCCAGCGCGCGCTCGACCGCCGCGCGCACCTTCGGCGCGGTCTGCCCGACGTACTGGCCGACGAGGTCGGCGCGGGACACCTCGACCAGGTGCCCGGACGACAGCAGCCCAAGGCGGGCGTACACGGCGGCGAGCAGCCGGGCGATGGTGGTCTTGGCCGTGCCCGGGTTGCCGGTGAAGACCATGTGGCGGGTCGGCGAGGCGATCGGTATGCCGGCGTCGCGGCGGAGCCGCTCGGCCTTGGCCTCGGCGACCAGCAGCCGCACCTCCTGCTTGACGGTGTCGAGGCCGATCAGCCGCTCGATCTCGGCGAGCGGGTCGCCGGGAAGGTCGACGTGGCCGCCGGCGCTGAGCGTGCCGGGGATGTCTTCGGCGAAGATCTCATCCAGCGACTCGTCGTCGGTCAGCACGCCGTCGTCCAGGACGCGGCGGGCCTGCATCGCGACGGCGCGGTCGAGCAGGTTGATCACGAGGCGGGCGTTGCCGACGGCACGGTCGCGGGTGGCCGCGCGGACCAGCTCGCGCACCTTCTCGACCACGCCCTCGCGCAGCGCGAATCCCGCGTCGGCGGCCTTCACCTGGAAGATCTCTATGAGCTCGTCCTCGGTCAGGTCGGGGAATCGCAGCCGCTTGGGGAAGTACGCCGCCAGCTCCGAGTCGCTCTTGAACAGGCCGTTCATCGGACCCTCGGGCCCGCAGAGCACGACGACCAGGTCGTCGGGGTGCTGCTGGAGGCAGGCCAGCAGCACGTCGATCGCCTCGCGGTTGCGCGGCGACTCGGCCGGTATGAGGTTGTGCGCGTCGCTGATGGCCAGGACGCCGCCGTGCGCGCGCTCGACCGCGCGGCGCACCCGCGGCCCGCTCTCGCTGACGTACTCGCCGACGAGGTCGGAGCGGTCCACCTCGACCAGGTGGCCGGAGGACAGCACGCCGAGGTCGGCGTAGATGCGGCCGAGGATGCGCGCCATCTTCGACTTGCCGGTGCCGGAGTTGCCGGTGAAGACGATGTGGCGGGGGCGCGAGGCGACCGGCATGCCGGCCTCGCGGCGCATCCGCGCCGCCTCGGCCTCGGCGACGAGCAGCCGGATCTCGTTCTTGACCGAGGCGAGGCCCACGCACGCGTCGAGCTCCGACAGCGGATCGGCCTGGGTGGCCCGACCGGGAATGACCCGCTGCGGCAGGTCGGCGACGACGACCTCGGTCGCGCCGCGCGCCGCGGCGGCGGCCACGCACTGCTCGGCCAGGTACTCGACGAGGCGGGCGCCGCGCAGGTTCAGCAGCGGCGGCGTGCGGCTCAGCAGCACGCCGGCGCCGGCCGCGGCCTCACGGGCGGCGGTCATGCCGCGCCGGGCGACGGCCCGCCGGAACAGCTCGGCGTAGGCGTCTTCGCCGAACTCGCGGGTGCGGGCCACGCGGAAGTGCTGGTGCAGCGCCGGGTTGGCGTCGAAGATGCGGCCGTCTCCCCCGGCGCGGCAGGCGACGACGACGTGCAGCTTCTGATGGCGTTCGAGCACGCGCCGCAGCTCCTCGGCGAACGCGGCGCCACAGTTGTCGAACCCCAGGATGCGGTCGAGCCCCTCGATGACGAGCAGGCGGCCTTCGAGGCACTCGCGGACCCGGGCGAGGAAGTACAGAATGGCGTCGCTGACGTGCAGGTTCGCGAAGACGTGGTCGGAGACCCACACCGTCTCGCGGATCTCGCCGCGCTCCTTGAGCGTCGCCTCGATCAGCCGGACGGCCGTGCCCCGGCCGGTGGCCTCCGGCCCGCTGATCAGGACGCGTACCGGACCGGCATGGCCGGTGGCCAGCGCCTCGGCGAGCACGCCGGCGACCTCCGGCTGGCCGACCAGCCCGGCGGCGACGTCGCCGTCGCCCCCCTGACCGGAGGCCCGGCCGGCCGCCTCGTCGCCGGGCACGGCGGCCGCCCGCGCCCTGGCGGCCGCGCCGGCGAATGCGGCGACCAGCGGGTTGGCGACCACCGGACCGGGCCGGAACAGCCGGCGCAGGTCGGTCTGAAAGCCACGGACCGGCAGCCGGCACTTCGGGCTCGTCGCGGTGTCGGGCAGTCCTTGGACGCAGCCGGTGATCCGCACGCCCATGTCGAGCCACGCCCGGCAGGCGTCGGCCTCGTCGGCGACCAGCCCGCGGGCCAGCCAGGACCGCAGCTCGGTCTGCCACGACTCGATCCGGAAAGTCGGGCGCAGCCGCTGGAAATGCTCCTGCACGCCCTCGTACCGCTCCACGCCGCAGGCGACGGCCAGGTCGGCGGGCACCGACGACACGTCGGCCTGCAGCAGCAGCCGGGCCAGCGCGGCCTCCGGCGGCTCGCCGCCCGGCACGGCGGCCCGCAGGCGCTCGTGCGCCGCGACCCAGCCTGCGCAGGCCCAGCCGAGGTACCCGATCGGGCCGGCCAGCTCGGGCAGCGCCGACAGGATCTCCTCGGGCAGGTCGGCGGCCCACAGCCGCTCGAGCTCGGACTGCGGCGCGGACAGGTCGCGGGCGCGCAGCTCCGGGTCGCTCGCGTGGCGGTCGAACAGCGCGATCAGTGCCTGGCGGCGCGCCTCGATCGGGGCGATGCCGGCCGGCACGTCGAGCGCCTCGCGGGCGAGGGCGAACATGACCTCGCGCAGCTCGGCGTCGTCGCCGACGTGCTCGGCCAGCCACAGGCCGGGCGGGCGCAGCCGACCGCCCTGGCTGAACCAGGCGACCGGGTCGCGCACCGGCGGGTCGGGCCGGGCGAGGAACCCGGCGAACAGCTCGTAGTCGACGTCGCCCCGGGAGCCGGCCCGGATCGCCGACGCGCCGAGCAGGAAGGTCAGCAGCGACCACAGTTCGGCCCCGCCCGCGGAGGTGTCGGCGCTGTAGAAGTCGCTGAGGCCCCGGGTCAGCCGCCGGGCCCGCTCGTCCTGGTCGAACGCGCGCGCCCGCTCGCGGATCTCCTCGTACAGCCCGTCCGGCACCCGCCAGGGCCCGTATGCGTAGACGTCGAGGACGGGTTCGTCGGTCAGGAGCAGCTCGAGGTGGTCCGGCAGGCGTGGGGGGCTCACGGGCTAGACCTTACGACTCGCCGGAGACGGTCGCAGCCTTCTCCGAACGGCCCCGCCGGGGCGTCCGCACGCCGCGCGGCCGGGGCGGCCCGCCGCGCGGGGCCGACCGCGCGCCCACGACGGCGACGGCGGTGTACGGGCGGGCGGCACCCATGCCGTCGCGCCCGGCCGCGGCCTCCCGGCGGTACGTGGAGGTCGCCGCGGCGGGCGGCGCCGGTCAGCGCCGAGGGTGGCGGGTGCCCGGGTGCTCGGCCGCGATGCGCAGCGGGCCGCCCGGCGGTGCGGGCGGCTCAGCCCGGTCGGGCTGCTCCGGCCGCTCGGCCTCGGGCAGGGCGAGGGTGAAACCGATCCCGGCGGGCGGGCGTTCGAGCGCCTCCAGGTCTTCCACCGGGACGAGCGCCGCCAGGGCGCGGCCGTGCCGGGTGAGCACGATGCGCTCACCGCGGTAGCCGACCTGACTGACGAGCTCGGCCAGCTCGGCCCGGGCCTGCGTCACGGGAACCTCTCGCGCCATGCCACGATCCTAGCATTCTGTACGGTTATGTTATTCTGTACAAAACGTACGGACGGCTGGGCCGCGACCGGACGGGCCGCGGCCACACGTGCGCCGCCGCGCGCGAGGGACGCGCGGCGCAGGAGGAGGCGTGGATGGACGACTTCCCGACGTGGTTCCCGACAGGTGCGCCGGAGTCCCCGGCGGACGTGCCGACGCTGCGGCCGCGGGCCCAGGTCACCGAGCTGCCGCCGGCGCAGCGGGCGGAGCTGCTGTACCAGCGGCTCCTGGATCAGCGCATCGTCTTCATCGGGGCCGAGATCGACGACGACCTGGCCAACCGGGTCTGCTCGGAGCTGCTCCTGCTGTCCGCGCAGGACGCCGAGCGCGACGTGAAGGCGTTCATCAACTCGCCCGGCGGATCGATGGACGCGATGTTCGCCATATACGACGTGATGACGTACCTGCCGAACGACGTGTCGACCGTGGGTCTGGGCCTGGCCGCCTCGGCCGGGCAGTTCCTGCTCAGCGCCGGCACCCGTGGCAAGCGCTACGCGCTGCGCAACACGCGGATCATGATGCACCAGCCGTCCGGCGGCATCCGCGGCACGGCGAGCGACATCCGCATCCAGGCCGAGCAGAGCGTGCACATGAAGCACCGGTTCCTGCGCCTGATCGCGGAGTTCACCGGCCGTCCGTACGAGCAGATCGAGCTCGACGCCGACCGGGACCGCTACTTCAGCGCCGAGGAGGCCGTCGAGTACGGCCTGATCGACCACGTCATCACGAACGCGATGGAGGCGGGAGGTGTCGCGCCGTGACCGGGGCCGCGCGGAGCCGGATGGCAGCCCGGTACGTCCTGCCGTCGTACGTCGAGCGCACCTCGTACGGGATGAAGGAGAGCAACCCGTACAACAAGCTGTTCGAGGAGCGCATCGTCTTCGTCGGCGCGCCGGTCGACGACACGCTCGCCAACGACGTGATCGCGCAGCTCATCGCGCTGGAGGGCATGGATCCGGACCGCACGATCAGCCTGTACATCAACTCCCCCGGCGGCTCGCTGACCGCGATGACGGCGATCTACGACACGATGCAGTTCGTCAGGCCGCCGATCGAGACGACATGCGTCGGCCAGGCCGCGTCGGCGGCCGCGGTGCTGCTGGCCGCGGGGGCGACCGGCAAGCGGGCGGCGCTGCCGCACGCGCGCGTCCTGATCCACCAGCCGAGCACCGAGGGCGGGTACGGCCAGACCACCGACATGGAGATCCAGGCCAGGGAGATCATCCGGCTGCGGGAGCAGATGGAGACGATCCTGGCCCGGCACACCGGGCACCCGGTCGAGCGGATCCGCGCCGACATCGAGCGGGACCGCTTCCTGACCGCCGAGCAGGCCCGCGACTACGGCCTGATCGACGAGATCATCACCAGCCGCAAGGTGGGCTGACGGCGGACGGGGGAGCGGGCCGGCACCATCGTCGCCGGCCGCCGCATCCGGGAGGCCCGGCCGCCCGGGCCAAGGGCGCCACGGACCGAGGACGTCGCGTACGGGGCGCCGGCCGGCGGCGGATCAGGATGGCCGCGGATCAGGACGGTGGCAGCTCGCCCGAACCGCGGACGATCAGCCGGGTCGGCAGCAGCACCCGCTGCGGCGGCAGCGGCTCCCCCGCCGCGTCCTCGGCGGGCCGCCCGCCGGACGGGCGCCCGCTCCGCCGCCGGTCCGTCTCGTCCATGCGGCGGCACAGCAGTTCGGCGGCGCGGCGGCCCATATCGACCGGCGAGTGCGCGACGACGGTGACCGGGGTGGCGAGCATGTCGGCGAGTTCGAAGTCGTCGAAGCCGACCAGCGCGGTGCGCGTCCCCACCGCGAGGATGGCGCGCAGCGCGCCGATGGTCAGCCGGTTGTTGCCGGCGAAGACCGCGGTCGGCGGCGCGTCGAGGGCGAGCAGCGCGGCAGTGGCCGCCGCGGCGCCGGCCACGTCGTGCGGGCCGAGGCACACGAGCCGCTCGTCGACCGGTATGCCGTGGGCGCGCAGCGCCTCGTCGTAACCGCGGCGGCGTTCGCGCGCCGTGTAGATGCCCGGCAGGTCGGCGAGGCAGGCGATGCGGCGGTGGCCGCCGGCGATCAGATGCTCGACCGCGGCGCGCGCCCCGCCGGCGTTGTCGATGAGGACGACGTCGGCGGCGATCGCCTCCTCCGGCGGACGGTCCATGAACACCGCCGGGGTGCCCATGTTCAACTCCGGCACGAGGTAGCCGTGGTCGGCGGCGGAGGGCACGATGAGCAGGCCGTCGACCCGGCGTTCGCACAGCGACCGGATGAGGTGGCGCTCGCGGGCGGGGTCCTCGTCGGAGCAGCCGGAGATCACGAACAGGTCGTGGGCGCGCGCGACCTCCTCGACCCCGCGGGCGATCTGCGAGTAGAAGGGGTTGGCGACGTCCTTGATCACCAGCCCCAGGCTGCGGCTGCGGCGCCCGCCGCGCAACACCCGTGCGATGTCGTTGCGGCGGAACCCCAGCGCCGCGATGGCCGCGTTGACCCGCTCGGCGGTGTCCGGGCGCACACCGGACTCGCCGTTGACGACGCGCGACACGGTCTTGAGACTGACCCCGGCGCTGCGGGCCACGTCACGCATGGTCGGACGCATGGCCCCCTCCGCTGCGCTGGGCCGACAACGTTGTCATCTCATCCCCGCGGCCCGGCGTCAATAGCGCGTTTCGCCGGCCGCATCCGCCGGCGCCCGGGGGCGCGGCTGCGCCACGCCTTTCGGCTGCCGTCCCCGCCGCGCCCGCGCCACGGCTCAGAGCGGCAGCAGGTCGGGGCGCTTGGCGGTGACGTGGTCACCGGACGAGCGGCCGGTCAGCCGGCGCTGGATCCACGGCAGCAGGTACGTCCGCGCCCAGTGCAGGTCGCTGCGGCGCGCGGCGAGCCAGGCGGTGCGCGGTGCGGGCGGCCACGGGTCCCGCCAGTCGCCGTCCACCGGAACGCCGAGGGCCTCGGCGGCGGCCAGCGCCACGCGGCGGTGCCCCTCCGGCGACAAGTGCAGCCGGTCGACGGACCACGCCCGCGGGTCGAGCAGCGTCCGCATCGACCACAGGTCGACGATGCGGCAGCCGTGCGCGTCGGCGATGCCGCGCAAGTGCATGGTGTACGTGGCGGCCTTGCCGCGGATGCGGCGCAGCACCGGCACGTCACGGGTGTCGAAGCCGGTGAACATGAGCACCTCGGCGCCGGCGGACCGCAGCCGGCGGACCGCGGCGTCGAAGATCCGGGCGAGCGCGTCGGGGTCCGAGCCGGGCCGCAGGATGTCGTTGCCCCCGCCGGAGAACGCGACGAGGTCGGGACGCAGCTCGACGGCGCGCGGCACCTGCTCGGTCACGATCTGCCGGAGCAGCTTCCCGCGGACGGCCAGGTTGGCGTACCGCAGGTCGGGCGCCGCGATGGCGAGGTGCCCGGCGAGACGATCGGCCCAGCCGCGGTAGCCGCCGGCCGGGTCCGGATCGTCCAGGCCCTCCGTGAAGCTGTCGCCGATCGCGACATAGGAGGTGTACGGGGCGGGTGTCGCTTTGTCGTTCACGTCGGTCAATGATGCAACAGCCGGGCGACGGCCGGATCACCGGCGTCACTGGACGATCGGGATCCCCCGCGCCCGCATGGCCATCGCGTGCTCGACGAGCGTGATGAGCGTCGCCTTGGTCGACTCCCGGCTGCGGGCGTCGCAGGTGACGATCGGCACGTGGCCGCCGATCGTCAGCGCCTCCCGCACGTCCTCGATGCCGTGGGTGTAGACGCCGTCGAAGCCGTTGATGCCCACGATGAAGGGCAGGCCGGACTCCTCGAAGTAGTCGACGGCGGGGAACGCGTCGGCGAGCCGGCGGGTGTCGACGAGGACGACCGCGCCGATCGCGCCGCGGACGAGATCGTCCCACATGAACCAGAAACGGTGCTGCCCGGGGGTGCCGAACAGGTACAGGATCAGCTCCTGGTCGAGGCTGACCCGTCCGAAGTCCATGGCGACGGTGGTGGTCGTCTTGTCCGGCGTCGCCGTCAGGTCGTCCACCTCGGTGCTGGCGGACGTCATCACGGCCTCGGTCGTCAGCGGCATGATCTCCGATACCGAGCCGACGAACGTGGTCTTCCCGACGCCGAAGCCGCCACCGACGATGATCTTCACCGAGGTCATACCGGGCGACCCGCCCGGACTAGAGCTTACGAAGTCCAACGAGAACCCTTTCCAGCAGCTGGAGGTCGGGCTGCCCCTCGGCGAACGGGGACTGGTGCACCCGCACCAGCCCCTCGTGCGCCATGTCCGCGATGAGGACGCGGGCAACGCCGAGCGGCAGTCTCAGCAGCGCCGAGACCTCGGCCACCGAACGCCAGTTACGACACAGATCGATGATGGCCTTGAACTCCGGGCTCAGCGTCGTGATGTCCCGGCGCGGGTACGGCGCCGCCGAGATCAAAGCCTCGATGGGCAGGTCGTACCGTGGTTTCGTGCGCCCGCCGGTCACGGCGTACGGCCGGACCAGCGAACTCGTCTCTCCCGTCTCCGAGGGCGGCGGGGGCGGCCCCGGCGGCGGGTCGCGGTGCGGTCCGGATCCCGGCCCGGCGAAGGGGCCGAACTCCCGGTGTCCGTACCTGCCGCCGTCCACCGCTTAACCGATCCCGGGTTCCGCACGCAGCGCCGGGGTCAGCACCCGGCCCACGCGCTCGACGAGCAGTGCCATCTCGTAGGCCACCAATCCCATATCACAGTCGGGTGCGGCGAGAACGCCGAGCACCGAGCCGTCACTGATAGCCATCACGAACAGCAGGCCGCGCTCCATCTCGACGAGGGTCTGAGTGACCGCCCCGCCCTCGAAGATCCGTGCCGCGCCCTGGGTGAGGCTGGTCAACCCGGAGGCGATCGCGGCGAGCTGGTCGACGCGGTCGGCCGGGAAGCCTTCGGAGTACGCCATCGGCAGGCCGTCGGAGGACACCACGACCGCGTGCGCGACCCGCGGGACGCGCTCCACGAAGGTGGTCACCAGCCAACTGAGGTCCTGGCGGCTGTTCACTGGTTCTCCCGTTCATCGTCTTCGGGCCGGATCGCGGCGCGACCCCTGCGTACGCCCTCCTGGAAACTGGCGAAACGGTTCCGTACGGTCTCCGCCTCAGGCGGCTGGAACGCCGGCCGCGGCGGCGTCCGCGGCACCTGCCGCGGGGCCTGCGGCGACGCTGCCTGCTGGGCCTGCCGCTGGGCGGCGGCGACCGATCCGGGGATCCGGTTGCTGCCCGGAATCCGTTTCGGCAGGCCGGCGGCGGTCTGCCCGCCGACGGCCGGGGACCGGACGGTTTCCGCCGCTCGGAACCCCTCATCCGCTGGTGAGGACCACTCTCGGGACGGAGAGGGCTCAGATCGGGTCATAGATCCTGTCCTGCGGCGTTCGAACCATTCCGACTGCATTGCCTCGAAGATAGGGGAACGACCGCCGTTTTCGTCGGCCGACCGGCCTTCATTCAGCGTCGATCCGGTAACCGAGGAGCGTCCCGGGGCCACCGCGGACGGCGGCGCGCTGTGCGGCCGTGCCGGGCGGGCCGCCGGCGGCTGGCCCTCCGCACGTGCCGGGCGACCGCCGGAGGCCGGCGAGCCGGCCGCGGGACCGGGGCGGCCCGGCGCCGTCGGCGCCGCGCCCCGGCCCGGGGGCGACGTCGGGCCCGCCTTGCGCTTCGGCAGCGGTGCGGTCTGGCCACGCACCGGCTCAGGCCGATCGCGCTCGGGCCGGTCGGCACCGGGCTCCGGCCGGTCGTAACCGGGCCGGTCACGGACGGGCCGGTCCTGATCGGGACGGTCACGGACGGGCCGGTCCTGATCGGGACGGTCATGGTCGGAGCGGCCGGGCCCGGGACGGCCGGCACCCGGCTCCTCCCGGCTCCAGGGACCGGTGACCGGCTCTGGCCGGCTGCGCGGCGGATGCCACGGCGTGTCGATCGGCCCCGTCCCGGCGTGCGGGGCCTGGGCGACGGCGGAGGCCTGGGGCAGCGGGCGGCGCACCGGCGGGGAGTCCAGGCGCTGCGGCGTGGGCGAGCCGCCCGGCTGGGTGATCGCGCTGGCGGGCAGGATGACGAACGCGGTCAGGCCGCCCGAAAGCGCGGCCCGCAGCTCGACGCGGATGCCGTGCCGCTGGGCGAGCCGGCCGACCACGAACAGGCCCATCCGCCGGGAGATGGACACGTCGATCGTCGGCGGGTTGGCCAGCTTCCAGTTGGCCTCCTCCAGCTCCTCGGGCGTCATGCCGACGCCGTTGTCGGAGATCTGGAGCATGGCGCCGCCGCCACTGAGCAGGTGGCCGGAGACGGCGACCTTGGTGTGGTCGGGCGAGAAGGACGTGGCATTCTCCACCAGCTCGGCCGTCAGGTGGACGAGGTCGTTGACGACCCGGCCGACGACCGAGACCTCGTCCTGGATCCGCAGCGTGATCCGCTCGTACTGCTCGACCTCCGACAGCGACGCGCGGACGACGTCCACCAGCGGGACCGGCTTGTTCCACCGCCGGGTCTGCTCCTGGCCGCCGAGGACCAGAAGGTTCTCGCCGTTGCGCCGCATGCGGGTCGCCAGGTGGTCGAGCTTGAACAGGCTCTCCAGCCGGTCGGAGTCCTGCTCGCTCTGCTCCAGGTCCTCGATCAGCCGGAGCTGGCGTTCGATGAGGGACTGGCTGCGCCGCGCCAGGTTGACGAACATCGCGTTGAAGTTGCCGCGGAGCAGGGCCTCGTTGGACGCCAGCCGCACCGCCTCCCGGTGGACCTCGTCGAACGACCGCGCGACCTCGCCGATCTCGTCGGTGGTGTGCACGTCGATCGGCGCGACGTGGATCGGCTCGTTGCCGGCCTCCGGGTCGCGGAGGCGGCGGACCAGCTCCGGCAGGCGGTTGCTCGCCACGTCCAGCGCGCCCGCGCGCAGTCGCCGCAGCGGCATGACCAGCGACCGGGCCATCACCAGCGTGACGAGCAGGACGACGGCGAGGACGGCGACGATCGCCAGCGCGTTCAGGATCGCCGAGCGCATGGCGCTGCTCCGGCGGTCCTTGCCGGCCGCGATGACCTGGTCGGCGAGCTTCTTCTCGACCAGGCGCATCAGGGCGATCTTGTCGCTCGACGCCTTGAACCACTCGTCGCCGTCGTTCACCGTCGTGGGGTCCAGGTCCAGGCGCCGGGCGGCCCTGCCGCCGAGGCCGAGCGCGATCGCCCGCTGCTGGAGCACCATCGCGGTGTCGACCTGCGGGCCGATGACGATGTCGTCGTACAGCTCGCGCTGGTCGGTCGTGGCGGCCTGGTGGAAGGTGGCCACCTGGCTGTCCTCCTCGGCCTGCGCGGCGGCCAGCGATGCCAGGTCGTTCACGCTCAGCGACCTGTTGAGGATGGCCGAGTAGAGCAGGCCGCGCGCCTCCGACGCCTGCTCCTTCGCGCGGGAGACCGCGGCCAGGGCACGGACGGACTCCGCCAGACCCTCGTCGGCGGCGCCCTGGGCGATGACGTCGTTGAACGCGAGCATGTCCTCGATCGACTCGGAGTACACGATGATCACCGTGCCGGCGGGCATCGCCGTGCGGGACGCGTTGGTCCGCAGGTTGGCGATGCCGTCGATCCGGTCGCGCACCCGGTTGACGTCGGTCACGACCTGCGCGCCGTAGGACTGGTCGATCCCGGCCGCCGCCCTGCGCACCGCCGCGGCGGCCGCGTCCACCTTGGGGTACTCCTGCTCCACCTTGGTGAACTGCGCGGGGTCGCGGTCGGCCGAGATGTAGGCGGCGGTCAGGTCGCGCTCGGTGCCGAGCTCGTGCACGAGGGCGGTGATCTTGCTTCCGAGCTCGGCGAGACGCTCGACTCGGCTGTAGTCCTGGGCTTGGGCGACCGAGGTCGAGATTCGCAGCGCGCCGAAGGCGACGGCGACCGCGGTGGGGACCAGGATCAGGGCGAGCAGCCGCTGCCGCACGCGCCAGTTGCGCAGCCGGAACCTGCTGCCCGGCCCCTGGACGCCGGAAGACGAGGCGCCACTGTCCGCTGCCGCCGGTGGCGGCAGGGCGCGGTCACCACCTTCATCGTTTGGTTGCATCCGCACTTGGCGTTTACACCCTCTCCGGTAAGGATCCGCGCTGGTCAGAAAAGGAGGCGCTGACAACCGGTGCATCGCGTCTTCCGTCCAGCGTCCGACATTGCAGCACACGCCGGGTACTCGTGGCAAAGAGATCGAAATACTGCCTGAAGTGTTGGCGGCGGAGTAACCTTGCCGCCGCTCACAGTGACCGTTACCAAGGTGTTGCAAACAACGGTAAGTAATTCGCCATTCATTCTCTGTGACACCGGCAGAGTGTCGATACGCACACCCGCGATAGCCCGCGATACTTCACGCAATGGCACTGGGGAATTTCACGGCTTGTCGTGACGTCGCGACGGACAGCCACCGGACGGCCGCGCCGGCCCTCCCCGCGGGCGCCCGGACGGCGCCGGGCCGGCCGGCGGACGGACGGGGCTCTGAGGGCGACACGACCAGCAGGAGAACGTGATTCGGCGACGATTCGGACACGGCTCTCGGCGCGGGAACGCCGATCCAACCGCTACCCCACCAGGCCACAAAGAAGTAGGGTGTGGTATCAACTTCGCTTAACGGACATTACAGACACCCAGGCCGGGATCTCACTAGATGAAAAGTAAACAAGACCTCTTCTGCCGCCTGCGAACCACCGGCAACGTGTTGTAGCCTCCCGACTGATCGTGATCAATCCGACTTTGTCCGGATGGCAAGGCGCTTGCCCACGATCACCACTCATGTGCCCCGCGTACTCTTCCTTCCCCTAACTCCTCCGAGGAGAGATATGAGACGGTTTGGGTCCCGCCCGGCCTTCCTCACCAGCCTTCTTCTCACCGCCGCCCTCGCCGTGGGCTGCGGTGGTGGCGGTAGCAAGGCCTCCAGCGGCAACGGCCTGGAGAAGAAGACCATCACGGTCGCCGCCCTTCCCCTGATGGACTCGGCCGGGCTGTACATCGCGCAGCAGCGGAAGTTCTTCCAAGCAGAAGGCCTGACCGTGAAGATCCAGCCGGTCGCGCAGAGCATCCTGGCGCTGCCCGCGCTGAAGAACGGACAGGTCGACGTCATCTCCGGCGGCAACTACGTCACGTTCCTGCAGGCGTATGACAAGGGAACGCTGAAGCTGCGGATCCTCGCCGATGCCGCAGCGCAGGCCCCGCGCTTCATGGCGGCCCTCGTGGCCAAGAATTCCCCGATCAAGTCACCAAAGGATCTCGAGGGCAAGACCATCGCGGTCAACATTCCCAACAACATCCAGTCGCTGACTTTCAACGAGGTCCTCAAGGCCAACGACGTGGACCCGTCCAAGGTCCACTACGTGCAGATCCCGTTCCCGCAGATGGGTGCGGCGCTTCAGCAGCACAAGGTCGACGTCGTCCACACCGGTGAGCCGTTCGGCACCGCCATCCAGCGCAAGCTGGGCGCCCGGATGATCCTCGACGGCGGCGGCGCGCCCGTCACCGACCTGCCGGTCAGCGGCTACCTGAGCACCCAGGACTTCGTGACCAAGTACCCGAAGACGGCCGCGGCCTTCCAGCGGGCTATCGAGAAGGCGCAGCAGGTGGCCTCGACCGACCGCAGGGCGGTCGAGCAGGTGCTGCCGATGTACGCGAAGATCGACGCGGAAACGGCGTCGGTCGTCAGCCTTCCCGGCTACCCCACGTCGGTGAACCCGATGCGGCTGGAGCGGCTGATCGGCCTGATGCAGCAGGCCGGCATGCTCAAGCACAAGATCAACCCAGACGACGTGATCTTCAAGCCGTCGAGCAAGTGACCAAGGCAGCATGACCAAGCAGAACGCGCGATCCCGGCGTCTCTCCCGCACCGGCAGATGGCTGCGAGGGGCCGCCGGGATCGCGGTCATCATCGCCGCGAGCGAGATCCTCGGCAGGGCGGGCATCGTCGACCGGACCTACCTCCCGCCCGCCTCCGAAATCCTGACCCGGGCCGTCGGCCTCGCCGGCGACCCGGACTTCCTCACCGGCGTCCTCGCCACCATCAAGGCGTGGGCGCTCGGGCTGGGCATCGCCATCGCCGCCGGCGTGCCGCTGGGCCTGCTCCTCGGCGGCGTCCCGGTCGTCGGCACGGCGGTCCGCGCCGTTCTGGAGTTCCTCCGGCCCATCCCGTCGGTCGCGCTGATCCCCCTGGTCAGCCTGATGCTCGGCACCGGCCTGGCGACGGAGACGACGTTGATCGTGTACGCCTCACTGTGGCCGGTGCTGTTCAACACCATCTACGGACTGCAGGACGTCGACCCGGTCGCGAAGGAGACGCTGCGCACGTTCGGGTTCGGCCGGCTGTCCGTCATGTGGCGGGTGTCGCTGCCGTCGGCGGCGCCGTTCATCGCCACCGGCGTCCGCCTCGCGGCGGCCGTCGCGCTGATCCTGGCCGTCGGCACCGAGATCCTCTCCGGATTCGGCACCGGGCTGGGCATCTTCATCGGCCAGGCGCAGCAGAGCATCGACGGCAGCCGCGACGTGCTGGCGGGCACCGTCTGGGCCGGCGCGCTCGGCCTCGTCATCAACACCGTGCTGGTCCAGGGCGAGCGGCGGCTCTTCCGCTGGCACACCGCACAGTCGGGAGGACGCACATGAGCGCCACCGTGGTCGGCCGCCGGAGCGCCGGCGGGACCGGATCACGACCGCGCCGTGCCGGCGGCGGGCTGGGCTTGCTCACCTCGGCCCTGCACCGCTGGGTCGTCCTCGTGGTCGCGGTCGCCATCTGGGAGATCGGGACGCGCGCGGCCGCCAGCACGTTCTTCCCGCCACCGTCGAAGATCGTGTCGCGGATGTACGACCTGTGGTTCTCCGGGCCGGTCGCGCACCTGTTCCTCACGACCAACGCCACGCACAACCTGCTGCCGAGCCTGGGCCGGATGGCCACCGGGCTGGCCGCCTCGATCGTCGTGGGCATCGGCTTCGGCCTGCTGCTGGGCCGCTCGGAGCGGATGTTCGCCTACCTCGACCCGGCATTCCAGTTCGCCCGGGTGATCCCCCCGCCGACGCTGGTGCCGGTCTTCATCGTGCTGTTCAAGCTCGGCTTCCAGATGCAGGTCGCCTCGATCATCTTCAGCGCGATCTGGCCGATCCTGCTCAACACCGCCGACGGCGCCCGCTCGGTCGACCCACTGCAGATGGCCACCGCCAAGGTGTTCCGGCTGTCGGCCACCGACCGGCTCTTCAAGATCATCCTGCCATCCACGCTGCCGAAGATCTTCGCGGGGCTGCGGCTCAGCCTCTCGCTCGCCCTGATCCTCATGGTCTTCTCCGAGCTGCTGCCGGGGACCACCAACGGGATCGGGTTCGAGATGACCGACGCGCAGAGCCGCTCTGACCTGCCGACGGTCTGGTCGGCGATCGTCCTGCTCGGCATCCTCGGCTACATCCTCAACAGCATCCTGCTCGCGGTCGAGCGCCGGGCACTGTCCTGGCACCGCGCCGCGCGCAGGGTCGACGCGACGACATGACCGGAGACCCGCCCGTGACCGATGGCCGTACCGCCCTGACCGTACGGGACGCCGTGTTCGGCTTCCTCCGGCGGGCCGGGCTGACGACCCTGTTCGGCAATCCGGGCTCCACCGAGCTGCGCATGCTCCGCGACTGGCCCGGTGATTTCACGTACGTGCTGGGCCTGCAGGAGTCGGTCGCGGTCGCCGTCGCGGCCGGCCACGCGATGGGCACCGGCCGCGCCTCGGTGGTCAGCCTGCACTCGGCCGGCGGCGTCGGGCACGCCCTCGGCGCCGTGTTCAACGCCTACCGCGACCGCGTGCCGCTGCTGATCATCGCCGGGCAGCAGTCGCGCGCGATGCTGCCCACGCGCGCGTTCCTGTCCGCGGACGAGCCCGCTCTGTTCCCCCGTCCGTACGTCAAGTGGAGCCGGCAGCCCGAACGCGCCGAAGACGTCCCCGCCGCGTTCGCCGAGGCCTACCACGTGGCGATGACGCCGCCGCGCGGGCCGGTGTTCATCTCGGTGCCGGAGGACGACTGGGATCACCCGGCCGGGCCGGTCGAGCCGCGCGAGGTGCGCACCGGCTTCGTCGGCGAGCCGGGCGCGCTGCGCGAGGTCGCCGACGCGCTGAACGCCGCCCGTCACCCCGCCGTCATCGTCGGCGCCGGGGTGGACGACGACGGCGCGCAGCCCGCCGTGGTCGACCTGGCCGAGCGCACCGGCGCGGCCGTGTGGATGAGCCCGCTGTCCGGGCGCTCCGGCTTCCCCGAGGACCACCGTCTCTTCCGGGGATTCCTGCCGCCGGTGCGCGACCAGATCGTCCGCGCGCTGGACGGCCACGACGTGATCGTGGCGATCGGCGCGCCGATCTTCACCTACCACGTGCATGCCGAAGGGCCGTACCTGCCGGACGGGGCGCGCCTGTTCCACCTCGACTGCGACCCCGGGCAGACCGCCTGGGCACCGGTCGGGACCAGCGTGCTCACGACGATCCGGGCGGGCGTCACCGCGCTGCTCGACCTCGTCGAGAAGGCCGACCGGCCGGTGCCCGAGCCCGCGCCGCGGCCGCCCGCCCCGCCGGTGACCGACCCGATCGCGCCCGCCCTCGTGTTCGAGACGCTGCGGACGCTGCTGCCCGGCGACGCGGTCGTCGTCGAGGAGGTGCCCAGCCACCGAGACGACTTCCACGCCCGGCTGCCCATCACCCGGCCCGGCGGCTTCCTCACCACGGGCAGCGGCGCGCTCGGCTGGGGCCTGCCCGTCGCCGTCGGCCGCGCCCTGGCCGGAACGGCCGAGCGGGTCGTCTGCGTGCTGGGTGACGGGTCGAGCATGTACTCCATCCAGGCGCTGTGGACGGCGGCGCGGCACCGCGCGCCGGTCACGTTCATCGTGCTCAACAACCAGGGATACGAGGCCGTACGGGCGCTCGGCCGGCGCATCGACATCCCGTGGGTGCCCGGCACCGACCTGCCCGGCATCGACTTCGTGACGATCGCCGCCGGGCTCGGCTGTCCGGGGCGGCGCGTGGACCGCGCCGCCGACCTCGCCGGCGCGCTGGCGGACGCGCTGGCCCACGACGGCCCCTTCCTGCTGGACGTGCCGGTGCCCGCCGGTGGCTCCTCCGCGTACTCCCCCGTCAACGACTCCGGGACCAGGTGAACCTCTTGCTCGAGATCGATAAGGTCGGCCACCACTACGCCGACCACACGGCGCTCGAAGACGTGAACCTCGAGATCGCCGAAGGCGAGCTCGTGAGCATCGTCGGACCCTCCGGCTGCGGCAAGTCGACGCTGCTGCGCTGCATCGCCGGGCTGGTCCGGCCGTCCCAGGGCCGCATCGCCCTGAACGGCAAGGAGATCGACGACGTGCCGGACGACCTGGCCGTCGTGTTCCAGGACTACAGCCGGTCGTTGCTGCCCTGGCTTACCGTGCGCGACAACGTCGCGCTGCCGCTGCGGCGGCGCGGCCGCTCGAAGGCCGAGCGGCGGGCGGCCGCGGCGCGGGCGCTGGAGGCCGTCGGGCTGGAGGCCGCGGCGAACAAGTACCCCTGGCAGCTGTCCGGCGGCATGCAGCAGCGCGTCTCGATCGCCCGCGCGCTGGCCTACCAGCCCTCGCTGCTGCTCATGGACGAGCCCTTCGGCTCGGTCGACGCGCAGACCCGCGAGGACCTGGAGGACCTGGTGCTGAGGGTGCGCGGCGACGGCATGACGATCCTGCTCGTCACGCACGACATCGACGAGAGCGTGTACGTCGGCGACCGGGTCATCGTGCTGAGCAAGGCGCCGGGGCGGGTCGTCGCCGACCTGGCCATCCGCCTGCCGCGGGTCCGCGACCAGATCAGCACGCGGGAGCTGCCGGAGTTCGTGCACATGCGGGCGGAGGTGGGCCGGCTCGTGCGCGGCCAGGTGCCGCAGGAGGCGCTCTGAGGCCCGCGGTGGCGCCGGCCACGCCCGGCGCCACCGCCGCCGCGTCCCACCGCTCCCCCGCCGCCACGGCCCGCGCCGCGGGCGCACCGGCCCTGGGCGGCGCGGCCACCCCGGCCGAGGAGGACGCCGACGTGCCCGCCGCGCACAGCGTCGGCGCACCCACCGCGCGCGAGCCCGCTCCGCCCACCATGCGCGGCACCGGCGCGCCCGTCCCGGGCGGGGTCGGCGTGCCCGTCCCGTGGAGCACGGGCGCGCCCGCCGCGCCGGGCGCCGGCGTACCGGCCACTCCGGGGCAGGACGCAGGGCACGGCACGGACGCGGCCACCCCGCGCCGCGCGGACGCGCCCGCCTCACTTGGCGTCGGCGTAGCACTCGACGGCGACCGTCTCCATCGGGAAGCGGACCGGCGTGTCACCGAAGACCAGCCGCCGGGCCTCGGCCGCCGAGTCACCGATCGCGGCGACGACCGCGCCGCCGAGCTCGGCGGGTGCGTGCACGATCACCTCGTCGTGCTGGAAGAACACCAGCCGCGGGGCGTGCGCGGCGCCCGGCGGGGCGAGGGCGGACAGGCGGCGGCGCAGCGTGGCCAGCAGCACGAGCGCCCAGTCGGCGGCGCTGGCCTGCACGACGAAATTGCGGGTGAAGCGGCCTCGGCTGCGCACCGCACGGCCGCCGTCGTCACGTACGGCGAGGTCGCGCCAGGCCTGCGACGGCGGCGGGCAGGTGCGGCCGAGCCGCGAGCGCACCAGCTTGCCGGCCTCGCCGGCGCGGGCCGCCGACTCCACGTACTCGTACGCGGCCGGGAAGCGGCGCCGCATCACCGCGAGGAGCTGCGGCGCCTCGCCGCTGGTGCCGCCGTACATCGCGGACAGCAGCGCGATCTTCGCCTTGGCGCGCTCGCCGCCGAACACGCCGGCCAGCGCGGCGTACAGGTCGCTCTCGCCCGCCGCCGCGGCGAGCGCCCGGTCACCGGCGAGCGCGGCCAGCACCCGCGGCTCGAGCTGGGCGGCGTCGGCGACGACGAGGGTCCAGCCCGGGTCGGCGACGACCGCGCGGCGCAGCACCTTGGGGATCTGCAGCGCGCCGCCGCCGTTGGTGGCCCACCGGCCCGACACGACCCCGCCGACGACGTACTCGGGATGGAACCGGCCGTCGCGCACCCACGTGTCGAGCCACGACCAGCCGTGCGCGACGTGCAGCCGCGCCAGCTCCTTGTATTCCAGCAGCAGCGCCGCGGCCGGGTGCTCCACGCGGCGCAGGACGTGCGAGCGGGTCGATGCGATGGTCACGCCGGCCCGCGCGAACGCCTTCACGACCTGGGCCGGCGAGTCCGGGTTGATGCGCTGCCCCAGCGCGTCGCCGATGCGGTCGGCCATCTGCTGCAGCCGGCGCGGCCGCAGGCCCGGCGCCGGGCGCGGGCCCATCAGCTCGGTCAGCAGCGCATCGTGCACGTCGGCGCGCCAGGGCAGCCCGTCGTGGCCCATCTCCGCGGCGGCCAGCGCACCCGCCGACTCGGCGGCGATCAGCAGCCGCAGCCCCGTCTCGGCGGCGCGGCGCTGCTGCGCGGCGTGCACTGCGACGACCGCCTCGACGTCTTCGGCCAGGCGGTCGTCGAACAGCGTCGGCCGGTCGTCGGCCGGTGCCGGGTCGTCGGGCACGGCCTGACCGCGCAGGCGGGCCAGCGCGGCGGGCAGCGAGCGCGGCTCGCCGAACCGGCCCGCGTGCCCGAGCAGCAGCGCCTCGGCCAGCTCGATGTCGTGGCAGCGTGCGACCCGCACGCCCGCCGCGAGCAGCCGCGGATAGAGCCGTGCGGTCGACGCCCAGACCCAGCGGATGCCGCCCACCCTCGCAGCGGCGTCGCCGCCCGCCCCCGCGCCGCCGACGCCCGTGCCACCGGAATCCGCACCGGCGGCAGGCCTGCCGGCGGAAGGTGCGCCGCCCGCCTCCGCGTCACCGCGGCGGGTGCCGCCGGGGCACGCACCCGCCCGGCCCTGGCCGCGGGCCGCGCCGGCGGCCCCGGCGGGGCCCCTGCCTGCCGCATCGGCACCGGGTGCCGCGCCGCCCGGTCCAGCCGCGCGGGCGGCGGCCTCGTACCGGGCGATCGCGGCGACCAGGTCGGCGACCGGCTCGGGTGGGCCGGCCGGCACGCCGTCGTCGGTGACGGGCTGCAGCACCCCGCCGTCGCCCGGCCCCGTGCCGACCGCGATCCGCATGGGTCGATTCTGCCCCGCACCGCCGACATTCCGGCCGGTGGAACCGCATGCTTGCGGGTATCCGGCCCACGTGGAGAAGATCCGCAAAGGCCGGCCGGCCCCGCCGCCGGCGGGCCGACCGACACTCAGGGGGAGAGCGAGTGAACGACGAATTCCGGCCCGCCACGACCGCCGAGCACCTCCTATGGCTGCTGCGGGAACACGGCGTGGACAACCTGTTCCTGAACCCGGGAACCGACTCCGCCCCGCTGCAGGAGGCGGCGGCCGCGCTCGCGGAGGCCGGCGTGCCCATCCCGAAGATCGTCACGTGCACGTTCGAGTCGGTCGCGCTGGCCGCTGCGCACGGGTACTGGCAGGTCACGGGGCGCCCGCAGGCCGTCTTCGTGCACGTCGACGTCGGCACCCAGAACCTCGGCGCGATGGTGCACAACGCGCTGCGCGACCGCGCCGGCGTCATAGTCATCGCCGGCAAGACGCCCTACGGCGAGGACCCGGACTCCCCCGGCGGGCGCTCGCACGTCATCCACTGGCAGCAGGACGTCCCCGACCAGGCGGGCATTCTCCGCTCCTACGCCAAGTGGGCGATGGAGGTCACCCGCCCGGACATGGTGGCACGGGCGGTGGGCCGCGCCGTGCAGGTCGCGCGCGGCGGCCGGCCCGGCCCGGCGTACCTGGTGGTCTCCCGCGACGTGCTGATGGACCCGCCGGCGGCGGACCTCGGCCGGACCGGCCGGTACGCCGTGCCGGAGCCGCCCGCGGGCGGCTCCGAGAAGGTGCGCCGTATCGCGGAGCTGCTGGCGGAGGCGGAGCGGCCACTGCTGATCACGTCGAAGACCGGACGGCGGCCGGGCGGGTTCGAGGCCGTGACGCGGCTGGCCGACATGGCCGGCGTCCGCGTGATCGACACGCCGGAGAGCGGCTGCCTCAACATCGCCACCTCACACCCCATGCGCGTTCCGACGGCCGCAGCGGCGCGGCGGATGGTGGCCGACGCCGACGTGATCCTGGTCGCCGACTGCGACGTGCCGTGGATCCCCAAGTTCGTCCGGCCCCGTGAGGACGCCGTCGTCGTCCATATCGACCTGGACCCGCTGAAGGAGGACATGCCGCTGTGGACGTTCCCCGCGGACCTGTCCGTGGCGGCGCACGGCGCGACGGTGCTGGGCCAGGTCGCGGACGCGCTCGGGGACGTGGACGCGGCGGCCAAGTGGCCGGGCCTGACGTTCGAGCCGGCCGCGGCGGCGGCCGAGCCGTCCGGGCCGATCGCCGCCCGCGAGGTGGTGGAGGCGCTCAACGCCGTGCTCCGCGATGACGACATCGTGGTCGAGGAGGCGGTCACGAACGCCGGCGTCCTGCACGACGTGCTCAAGCGCGACCGGGCCGGCACCGTCGGCGGGACGGGCAGCCCCGGGCTCGGCTGGGGCCTCGGCGGGGCCGTCGGGATCAAGATGGCCGCGCCGGACCGCCGCGTCGTCACCGTCGTCGGCGACGGCAGCTTCATGTTCGGGGTGCCGACCGCGGCGCTGTGCCTGGCCGCCGAGGCGGGCGCGCCGATCCTCGCCGTCGTGCTGAACAACGACGGGTACAAGGCCAGCCGGATGCCGGTGTTCGAGCTGTTCCCCGAGGGCCTATCGGCGTCGCGGGGCGAGGCGGTCGGCACGCGGTTCCAGGCACCGCCCGACTTCGCCGCGGTGGCCCGCGCCTGCCACGCGCACGGGGAGAGCGTGGACGAACGCACCGACCTGGTGCCGGCGCTGCAGCGCGCGCTGAAGGCGCTGGAGGCGGGACGCTCGGCGGTGGTCGACGTCCGGATCGCCCCGAACTGACGCGCGTCCGGCCGGTTCGCCCGGTCCGGCCTGCATCAGGCGAAGAGCGGCACCTGGACGCCGGCGGGCGTGGCGCCGTACCGGTCGATGACCCTGTTGAGCTGGATCTGGTAGTACAGCACCCCGAAACCGAAGATGCCGAGCAGGAAGCCGACGCCGAGGCTGCAGGTCGGCTGAAGGCCCGCGGCGAGCTGGGCGTCGCGGATGTGGCCGCCGAGCTTCACGTACATGATGAGCGGCCAGATGCCGAGGGTGAGAAAACCGAACAGCAGCGAGCAGAGCGCCACCGCGGGGCTGATGCTGCGGCGGCGGTCGAAGGCGGCCAGCTCGGAGTGCACCGCGTAGAACCAGTACAGCGAGTAGATGTTCAGCGTGATCAGCGGCAGGCCCAGCCAGGCGCCGACCGGGTTGCGGCGCTTCATCTGCAGGCCGGCCAGGACCGGCTGCTGCCCCTGCGCGTAGGGTGCCGGGACGCCGTATCCCTGCGGCTGCCCCTGGTAGGGCGCGGGGGCGCCGCCCGGGTACGCCTGCGGCGGCTGCTGGTAGGGCTGGCTCATCGAGACACTCCTGTCCGGGTTCGCCGCCGGGCCGGCTGCGTGAACGTCAATGGATGGACGCTGCGGAGGTCGTTTCGGTTCACCCGCCTCGGTGTCAGCGCAACGGAATCGTCAGGTCGTCCTCGACGGGCGGGTCGTCCTCGTGCTCGCGGCAGCCGGTGGCGGCGAAACAGCGGATCCGCACCGCGTCCGGGGTCACGTCCAGCCGCAGGAAGCTCTTGAACAGCGGCGGGCGGTTGGAGTCGGAGGCCGGCGACAGGAAGCGCTGGTAGACGCGCCGGACGGGCAGCCGGATCCGCGCGTGGTGGTGCGGCCGCTGCGGCACGCCGAGCAGCGTCGCGATCAGCCGCATGCGCCAGGTGACCCGTGCGGTGGCCGGGCGGTGCGGCCGGATCCCGATCCGGGCGGCCACCACCGCCGCCGCCTGGTCCTCGGTCAGCTCGAAGAACCGGCGCAGCCGCGTGCGGCGGCCGTACAACCGGCTGTAGAGCGCGAGGCAGTCGCCGCGCAGCGGGTAGCAGCGGAACTCCTCCTCGGTCACCCCGCCGACCGCCACGCGCGGAATGGTGTGCGTGGCGTGCATGAACGCGCCGCCGCCGCCGGAGACGATGTACTGGATCACGCGGTCGCCGATCCCCACCGGGTACCGCTGGTAGTTATGGATGTCGCCGCCGATCGCGGCCACGTAGTTGCACGCCGGGTCGCGTACGACGTCGTCGACGGTGCCGCCGCCGGCGATCGGGCCGGGATGGTGCCGGCCGTCCACGTAGAGCGGCTTCCCGGTGATCAGGATCTTCGGTTTGGGCCCCTGCGAGACCCGACGCAGCCACGCGCCCTGGTCGGCGTCGATGCCGCCGAGGATGCCGGTGTCGATGCCGACGATCCGCAGCGGGCCCGCGTCGATCGCCCAGTACGGTCCCGGCTGCACCGCCGACGGCGGCCGCAGGCTCTCCGCCGCGGCGAGGAGCCGCTCGTCGGCGACGTCGGGCTCCTTCCAGAACAGCCGCCGCCACCACGCCGCCGAGAACCGCTTCGGGCGGCTGTCGGGCGACAGCGGCGGCGCGCCGCAGAAGACGCGCATGAAGCCGCCGAGCCCGTCGTACCAGTCGTGGTTGCCCGGCACTGCATAGATCGGCGCCGGGTAGTCGCGGTAGGGCCGGAAGAACTTCGGGCCGTACTCGTTGACGCTCCCGGTCGGGTAGATGACATCGCTCGCGATGATCGCGAACCGGGTGCCCACGCTCATCTTCTGGAAGCCGGGCACGACGGCGTACTGCGAGCCGTCGCCCTCGCCGGTGTCGCCCAGGAGCATGAACGAGAACGTGTCCGGGTCGTCGCGCCCGATCACGAAGTCGGGGTCGGCGCCGCGGGCGAGCTGTGCGGCGACCCAGCGCCGGCGTTCGTCGTCGGTCGGGTCGCCGAACCAGCGGGCGAGCACGTCGTTGCGGGCGCGCCAGAGCGTCGCCGGGCTCAGCCAGGACAGGTCGCGGACCTTCGGCGGCATGAGGGACGGGTAGGTCCCGGGCTCGTGACAGGCCCAGCCGGCACCGGCCGCGGAGTCGCGGGAAGAGGGGGGCACCGGGGCACCGTAACAGCGGCGATCATGTCGCGCGCCGTGTTCGGCACATCCCGGCCACCACGCGCGCCGGAACGTCCTGCGGTACGCCGCCGCAGCCGGGCACGGGCGGAGGACGATTCGCCGGGACCGATGACGGGCGGGCGGCTCACCGGCGGAGATCCGCACCCGCCGGTCTCGCACCCGCCCGCCGGGTGCCCGACCTCACGACTCAGTACGGCTAGCGGACGGGCTCGGTGCCCGCACGGTCGGGGGCGGTTCGTACTGGCCGGTCTGCGGAAGCGGGGGCCGCTGGACCGGCGGGCCGCTGCACAGTGCCTCGGCCAGGGCGCCGGCCTGGTCGGCCGGCAGCCGGAACGTGCCCTGGCAGACCCCGCCGTTCCAGATGCTCAGGACGAGGACGCCGGCGTCGGGATGGCGGCTGAGCCGCAGCGCCCGGTCGGGTCCGCGCGCGTCGAAGAAGACGTCGCCCTTCCTGGGCAAGGGCGTGGCCGCTGACATGTGGCCAAGTGTGGTCTGGGGCGAATCCGCTGTCCAGAGCGGGTACGAGGAGATGATCTCTGTCATCCCACGCCGAAGGCGCGCGGATCATCGACCGAGACGATCTCGCGGCCCAGCGGCAGCAGCGACACCGGGATCAGCTTGAAGTTGGCCAGTCCCAGCGGGATGCCGATGATGGTGAGACAAAGGGCCACGCCGGTGACGACGTGGCCGATGGCGAGCCACACGCCGGCGAGCACGAACCAGATGACGTTGCCGATCGCGGACATCACCCCGGCGTCGCCGCGCCGCACCACCGTCTTGCCGAACGGCCACAGCGCGAACACTCCGATGCGGAACGCCGCGATGCCGAACGGGATCGTGATGATCAGGACGCAGCAGATGACGCCGGCGACGAAGTAGCCGAGCGCGAGCCAGAACCCGGCGAGCACCAGCCAGACGACGTTGAGCAGCGTGCGCATGTCCCCCGCTTCCCTTCACGCGGCCGGCCCGGCGGTCGCGGTCCGCCTCACCTGTTAGACGCCGAGGCGCACCGCCGGGGTTCCCCGGCACCGCGCGTGACCGTCCAGGCCGCGGCGCACGTACGGACCGCGTCTCGGCGCGCCGGGACGGTCACGCGTGCGGAGGCGCGGGCCATCCGGAACGTACCATCCGGGCGCTCTATCGCCGGTCAAGCCGGAGGCAAGGGTCAGGCTCGATCCGCGAGCACGTTCAGCGCGCCCGGCAGCACCCGGACCTTGGCGGGCAGCGTGCCGAGCAGTTCGCCGTCGGCGCCGAACGGTACGTCGCGGTCCGCCTCGATCGTCACCTCACGGCCGCGCAGGACCCGGATCACCGGACGGCGGACGTGCGTGCCCTTCGGCAGCTCCCGCATGACCGCGAAGAACAGCCGCTTCGGCGCGTGCCGGATGACCACGACGTCGAGCATGCCGTCGTCGACCGCGGCGTCCGGCGCGATGTGCAGGCCGTAGCCGTAGTAGCCGGAGTTGGCGGCGACGACGGTGTAGCCGCGCTCCTCGTACGTCTCCCCGTCGACGGTGACGCGGTAGGACACCGGCCGCCACGTCGCGACGGCGCGCAGCGGGCCCAGGTAGTACGCGAGCGGGCCGGGCAGCCAGGTCATCCGGTTGATGTTCGCGTTCGCGACGGAGTCGACGCCGCCGTAGACGCTGCCGGCGACCACGCGCGCGTCGCCGTTCGCGGAGGCGACCTCGATCGCGTCGATCGCCCAGGGCTCGGCCCGGAGCAGGATGGCGGCCAGCCGGTCCGGCTCGGCGGGCAGGCGGAGCTGGCGGGCGAAGTCGTTGCCGCGGCCGGCGGGCACGATGCCGAGCACGCCGCCGGTGCGGGCCAGCGCGCCGGCCAGACCCCCGACCATGCCGTCGCCGCCCGCGGCGATCACCGTCTGGCCCTTGTCCGCAGCGGCGCGCGCCAGCTCGCCCGCGTGCTCCAGGCTGCGGCTGTACTCGACGGTCACCTCGGCGCCCGCCTCGCGCAGCAGCCGCGCGACCGGGATCAGCCGGGCTGCTGCGCCGCCGCCCGCGGCCGGGTTCACGACGGCGGTGAACGATCGCATGCTCAGCACCCTTCTCCAGATCGGCCGGGCCGCGCCCCGGGCCCCCGGGCCCGCCGGTGGCGGGCCCCTCCGCGCGGCGGTTCCCCGCCGGATCGTACGGGTTCGGCGACCGTCGCGGGCCGGCCGCGGCGTCCCGTGCCTGCCGCCGCCGCGGTCCCGCGCCGGGCCGCCCGGCCGCGGCGTTCCGGCGGCGTGCGTACGGTCTCTCGCCTCGGCATGCGGTCAGCCGTCCGGACCTGACGGCGGGATCAGGACGCCGGGGTTGAGGATGCCCGCCGGGTCGAGGCGTTCCTTGACGGCCCGAAGAGCCTCGACGCCGAGCGCGCCGTCCTCGTGCGCCAGCCAGGCACGGTGGTCGACGCCGACGCCGTGGTGGTGGCTGATCGTGCCGCCCGCCCCGGCGATCGCGTCGCCCGCGGCCCGCTTCGCCGCCTCCCAGCGCGCCAGCGGGTCGTCGCCCTGCGCGGTCACGACCGTGAAGTACAGCGACGCGCCGTCCGGGTAGACGTGCGAGATATGGCACATGACCAGCGACGACGGCAACGCGTCCGCGAGCGCGCCGCGCACCGCCTCGTACAGGCGCGGCAGGGCCGACCAGAACCCGGCCGTCTCCAGCGTCTCGGCGAAGGCGCCGACGTCGAGCAGGGCGTCGCGAAGGTACGGCGCCGCGAAGCGCCCGGCGGCCCAGATCTCCCCCGGCTCCTCGCCGAGGAACTCCCCGCCGAGGGCGCGCCACACCGCGCGCACCCGAGACCGGCGCTCGTCGACGTCCTCGCGCGTGCCGTCGTACCCGCAGATCGCCAGGCAGCCCCCGGCGCCGGTCACGCCGAGCTCGCCGGGGCGCGCCAGGCCGGCCATCGTCTCGGTCTCGTCGGACAGCCGCAGGACCGTCGGCAGCGGCCCGTCCTGGGCGAGCTTCCGTACGGCGGCGGTGCCCTCGGCGAACGAGCCGAACCGCCAGCCCTCGTGCACGCGGGCCTGCGGCACCGGGCGGACCCGCACGGTCACGTCCGTGATGACGCCGAACGCGCCCTCCGAGCCCAGGACGAGCTGGCGCAGGTCGGGGCCGGCCGCCGACCGCGGGGCGCGGCCGAGGGCGAGGGTACCGCGCGGCGTGGCGACGGTCAGCGCGGCGACCATGTCGTCGAACCGCCCGTACCCGGCGGACGCCTGCCCCGATGACCGGGTCGCGGCGAAGCCGCCGATGCTGGCCCATTCGTAGGACTGCGGGAAGTGGCCGAGCGTCAGGCCCTGCCCGGCCAGCAGCTCCTCCGCGCGCGGCGCGCGCACGCCGGCCTGGAGCGTCGCCGTGCGCGACACGGCGTCGACGGCGGTGAGCCGGTCGAGACGGCGCAGGTCGAGTGCGACGACGGCGGCGAACGCGCCGTCGCCCGCGGCCAGCCCGCCGACGACGGAGGTGCCCCCGCCGAACGGCACGACCGCGATGCGCTCGCGCGAGCAGCGCTCCAGCACCGCCAGGACCTCCTCGTGCGATCCGGGCAGGACGACGGCGTCGGGTGCCTGGGCGGCGTCGCCGGCGCGGATGCGCAGCAGGTCCGGGGTGGACTTGCCGCGGGTGTGCCGGATCCGCGTCTCGTCGTCGCAGCGGACGTTCTCCGCGCCGACGATCTCCGCCAGCACGCCCGCCGCGGGCCGCGGCTCGGGCACGGCCACGTCGGCGAGCGCCACCGGCGGGGCGGGGTCGGCGCGCAGGTTCAGCAGCTCGCGCAGCAGCCCGGTGATCGCGTCGGGCAGCCGGACGGCGCGCTCCGGGTCGCCCCATCCGCTCCACGACATCTCGGGCATGGCTCCTCCTCCGCGAGGTCCTTACACTGTGACACATGGCGTCCATTCGTCACAAGAAAGACGCGATGCTCGACGCGGCCCGCGACTGCGTGCTCGCGGTCGGCGTCCGCCGGACGACGCTCACCGACGTGGCCCGGCGCGCCGGCGTGTCCCGCATGACGATCTACCGGCGCTGGCCCGACGTGCGGTCGCTGGTCGCCGACCTGATGACCCGCGAGTGGGCGGGCGTGGTCACCGGCGTCATGCCGCCCGCGGACGGCGGCCCGGTGCGGCCGAAGGCGGTCGACGCGCTCGTCGCCGGGGTCGCCGCGCTGCGCGCCCACCCGCTGTTCCACAAGATCCGCGACGTGGACCCCGAGGTGCTGCTGCCCTACCTGCTGGAGCGCCGCGGCACCACCCAGGACGCCATGCTGCGCGCGTTCGAGAAGACCCTGCGGGCCGGGCACCGCGACGGCACGATCCGGCCCGGCGACCCGGCGCGGCAGGCCCGCGCCGTGCTGCTCGTCGTGCAGTCGTTCGCCATGTCCGGCCACATCATGACCGACGGCGACCCCGCCCTGTCGGCGGCCGCGTTCGACGACGAGCTGCGGCAGATCCTCGAAAGGTACCTCGCTCCGTGACCCACCGGCCCGCCGGCCCCGACCCGGCCACCTCCCTCAACGCCGCGCGCCGCGCCCGCGAGCTGGCCGGCCTGGCCGGCGGCGAAACCGTAGACGTCCTCGTCGTCGGGCTCGGCGCGACCGGCACCGGCGTCGCGCTGGACGCCGCCGCCCGCGGCCTGTCCGTCGCCGCGATCGACGCGCACGACCTCGCCTTCGGCACCTCGCGCTGGAGCTCCAAGCTGGTCCACGGCGGCCTGCGATACCTCGCCTCCGGCCAGCTCGGCGTGGCGCACGAGAGCGCGGTCGAGCGCGGCGTGCTGATGGGCCGCACCGCGCCGCACCTCGTGCGCGCACTGCCGTTCGTGCTGCCGCTCACGCCACTGGTGTCCCACGCGGGCGCGGCCGCGTCGATGGCCGCGCTGCGGGCCGGCGACCTGCTGCGGCTGTCGGCGCACACCCCCCGCGCGCTGCTGCCCCGCCCGCGCCGCCTGTCGGCCGTCGAGACGCTGCGGCTCGCGCCGCCGCTGCGCTCGTACGGGCTGCGCGGCGGGCTGCTGTCCTGGGACGGGCAGCTGTCCGACGACGCCCGCCTCGTGACGGTGATCGCACGGACGGCGGCCGCCCACGGCGCCCGGATCCTCACCCGCTGCCGGGCGCTGGCGCTGGACGGCGACGGCGCCCGCGTGCGCGACGAGCTCACCGGCGAGGAGTTCTCCGTCCGGGCCCGCGCCGTCGTCAACGCGACCGGCGTGTGGGCCGGCGAGCTGGCCGAAGGCGTACGGCTACGGCCGTCCCGCGGCACCCACCTCGTGCTGCGCGCCGACACCCTCGGCGGTCTGACGACCGGCCTGCACCTGCCGGTGCCCGGTGCGTTCGGGCGGCTCGCCCTGGTGTTGCCGCAGGAGGACGGCCGGGTCTACGTCGGCCTGACCGACGAGCCCGTCGAGGGTCCGATCCCGGACGTGCCGCAGCCGTCCGAGGCCGAGATCGGGTTCCTGCTGGACCTGGTCGACTCGGCGCTCGAGGTGCCCGTGCGCCGCGCCGACGTCGCGGGCGCGTTCGCCGGGCTGCGCCCGCTGCTGGACGGCCGTGGCGGCGCCACCGCCGACCTGTCGCGCAGGCACGCCGTGCTGGTGTCGCCGGACGGCGTCGTGACGATCGTCGGCGGCAAGCTCACCACCTACCGGCGGATGGCGCAGGACGCCGTCGACGCGGCCCTGCGCACGCGCGGCCTGTCCGCGGGGCCGTCCCGGACCGCGTGGCTGCCGCTCGTCGGCGCCGCCACCGCTGAGGAGCTGGCCAGGCTCGCCGTGCCCAGGCGGCTGCTGCGGCGCTACGGTGCGGAGACGCCCGCGGTGCTGGCGCTCGCCGCGGACGACCCGGCGCTCGCCGAGCCGGTCGCGCCCGGCTCGGCGACGATCGGCGCCGAGCTGGTGTGGGCGGTGCGCCACGAGGGTGCCCTGGACGAGGCCGACCTGCTCGACCGGCGCACCCGCGTCGGCCTGATCGCCGCGGACCGCGACGCGGCCCTTCCCGCCGCCCGCGACGCCCTCGCCCACCTCACCGCCCGGTGAGCGGGCGCGCCGTCTGGGCCGAGGCGCGCGAGGAGCGGAGCGACGAGACGCGCGGGAGGCGAAGACCGCACCTGCCGTCTACCCCGGAGCCAGGCGGGAAGCGACGAGGCGCGCGGGGGCGAAGCGACCGGCAAAGCGCCCGCACGCCGCGCGGGCCACGCCCGATCCGGCCCGCGACGGAGCGACGAGGGATGACGGCGTGCCCGGAAGGCCCGCCTGCCCCGCGCCGCGCAGCGGCGCGACCCGAGCGCATGACAGCATGACACACGGCCGCCCGCGTCCTGGCAGGGCGCGGGCGGCCGGTTCGCGGGACGGATCAGCGGTGGACGGGGGCGCCGGTCTGCGGGTCCAGGATCAGGCGTCCGGCGTGCGGCCTGCGGAAGTCGAACAGGCCGTTCAAGCTGCCGGCCCGCTGGTCGGCGGACGCGTCGCCGATGCGGCCGACACCCCAGTTGTCCTCGATGAACTTCAGCACCGAGGTCTGCTCGACGTAGGCGTGGTCGACGTGGTTCACCTTGGCGTACGGGGAGATGACCAGCAGCGGGAGCCGCTGGCTGGGGCCGCAGCGGTCCTGGTAGCCGCCGGCGGCCGGGGCCTTGCCGCAGATGGCCGTGTCCACCGAAGCGTCGGTCGAGCCGTTGAGGATCTTCGGCGCCCTGTGGTCGTACCAGCCGTCGGAGTCGTCGTAGGCGATGACGACCGCCGTCGAGCTCCACTCCGGTGACTCCTGCAGCGCGTTGATCGTCTTGACCAGGAAGTGCTGCTCGTCGATCGGGTCGGAGTAGCCGGCGTGGCCGTCCTGGTACTCCGGGGCCTTGAGGAAGCTCACGGCGGGCAGGTTGTGCGCCTTGAGGGCCGCGTCGAAGTCGGTCAGGTCGTACTGGTGGTTCGCCTGGTCGGTGTGGCCGATGGCGGCGACGGACGACGGCGGCAGGTGCTTCTCGTTCGCCGTCGACCGGTAGTACTGGAAAGGCTCGTGGTGCGGGCTGTAGTCGACGACCGCGTTGCCGCCGATGTTCTGGTGAGTGGCGCCGCACACCGCGTAGCCGCCGGCCTTGCCCGTCGGCCGGAAGCCGCCCTGGAACCAGCCCCAGGTGATCTTCCGGGCGTTCAGCAGGTCACCGATGTTGCGCCCGGTCATGACGGCCAGGTTGTTCGTGGACGTGTGGTTGTTGTCGGAGCAGTCATCGAACGCCGGGTCGGAGTCGTTGATGATAGTGCCGACGCCGTTCTCGTCCGGTGACTGGACGACGTGGGAGTCGCTGACCTTCTGGTGCTTGCCCGGGTCGACGGCGTAGCCGCCGTGGGTCTGGCCGGAGATCAGGTCGAGCGCGCCCGGGGTCGATGGGCCGAACACGGTGTCCCACGAGTTGTCGCTCATGGCGTAGTGCTGGGCGTAGTTCCACAGCCCGGTGACCGTGTTGCCGTCGTAGTAGTCCATGACGAGACCGGGCTCGCCGAAGATGACCGGCTGGCCGGTGCAGGTGTCCGTCTCGGTATTCTCGACGAACTTGTCCATCTTGCCGCCGTCGACGGCCTTCTGCTCCGCCGCGTACCCATGGTCCTGGTCGCAGGTGAGCGCCTGCTTGGGGCTGAGGCGCTTGGGGTTGTACTGGTTCGGGTTGTGCTGGAGCAGCGCCGGGGTCAGCCCGTCGACCTTGGGCGTGCGCCGGCTCGGTACGAACTTCGTGCCGTCGGTGTTGGCCGCGTGCGGGTACGTGCCGAAGTAGTGGTCGAACGAGACGTTCTCATCGAAGATCACCACGAGGTGCTTGATCGGCGTGCTGGTGCGCGCGTCGGCGTGCGCCGCCGAGGCGAGGGAGACCCTCTCATGGGCTCCGCTCCCCCAGCCGGGTGCCGCCATCGCGAGGGCGACCGCGATCGCGCCGGATGCGGCGACCGCGCCGGCGATGAGCGCCGGCCGTCTCCGCTTCCCGTTTCCGGGACCCATCTTGCCTCCTTGAAGTCATCGAACACCGGTCCTCGGGTGAAGCCCCGGAGGGCTCGGTCCAGCGGGATCCCACCGGGCCACGCCGACGATCACGGTGACGGACGATGGCGCCGGTGTGAACAGCCGCCAATGGCTCCGTAAAAACCCTTTACCAGACCTTTATAGAGCTCTACCGACTTTGTCAGGACAAGAGGGTGCGGCCGAGGAAGTCCGTCGCGTCGCGCACGCCGGGCAGGACGAAGAAATAGCCGCCGCCGAACGGCCGGATGTAGTCGCTCAGCGGCTCGTCCTTCAACCTCTCCTGGACCGCCTCGAACTGCCGCCGCGGGTCTCGCTGGTAGCAGGTGAAGATCAGGCCCATGTCGAGGTCGCCGACGGCGTCCACGCCGCGGTCGTAGTTATACCCGCGGCGCAGGATCCGGCTGCCGTCCGTCTGCGGCGTTCGCGGGTTGGCCAGCCGGATGTGGCTGGTCAGCGGGATGATTTTGCCGACCGGATCGTCGGCGTAGCGGGGCGGGTCGAACTCGTCGTCACCGTCGAGCGGCGCGCCCGAGTCGCGGCTGCGGCCGAAGATGCGTTCCTGCTCGTCGATTCCGATGCGGTCCCAGAACTCCACCAGCATGCGGATCAGCCGGATCACGACGTACGACCCACCCGCCGTCCAGGCGGGCTCGTCGCCGCCCGCGCCCGCCGACCACACCAGGCGGTCCATCTCCGCCACGTTGGTCACGTCGGGATTGGCGATGCCGTCCTTGAAGCCCATCAGGTTGCGCGGCGTGCCGGAGGGCCGGGGCGGGCTCTGGAAGCCGTCGATGCGCCAGCGCACCTGCATGGCGCCGCGGGTGTGCCGGGTGATGTCGCGCAGGGCGTGCAGGACGACGTCCTCCTCGTCGGCGGTCAGCTGCACGCTCAGGTCGCCGTGGCACCAGGCCGGGTCGAGGGCGTCGTTCGGGAACACGCGCATCGGCGTCAGCGCGGCCGGGCGGAGCCTGCCGAGGCCGTACCGTCCGTCGAACAGCGACGCGCCGACGCCGACGGTCACGGTGAGGCCGCCGGCGGGCACGTCGGGGCCGAGCAGCCCCGAGTCGGCCGGCGGCGCGGCGATGCCCGCCTCGTCGGGCGCGCCGCCGGCGGTGAGCGCGCGGGCGCGGTCGGTGAGCGCGCGGAACAGGTCGGTCAGCTCCCGGCGGCCGTCGGCGATCACGTCGAAGGCGATGACGGCGGTGCGCCGCCGCGGCGGGTCCAGGATCCCCGCCTGGTGCTCGCCGTGGAACGCCCGGGCGGGCGCGCCGCCGGGCTGAGAGCCCGCGGCAGGCGCGCCGCCCACGGGCGCGGCGGAGCCTGGGACGGAGCCCGCGACGGCACCGGCGACGCCTGCGGCCAGCGCCCCGCGCAGGAAGGACCGGCGGTCGGTCACCGCGGCATCACCCTCCCGGCACCGTCATGGTGCCCGACGTGTCGTCTCCGATCCCCGGCGCTTCCTCTCCCGCGCCGGGCCCCGCACGCGCGGGCCCGCACTCCCGCACCGGCCCGCGAACCGTTCGTGCTCCCGCTCGGGCACCCCGGCACGCGCACGCCCCCGGCGCGCACTCCGGCACCGGCCCGTGGTGCCTCTCGGACGGGCACGCCCCGCGGATGCCGTCCGCCGTCCCGGGGGGGGAGGAGGTTCCGGGGGGGGGGAAAGGGG
>JBEHYF010000028.1:0-43843 GCA_048498315.1 Actinomycetota bacterium | reverse complement strand
CTGGTCATCGTCACTCTGGTCACTACCCGCTCTCGCCCTACTCATGTCAGTCTGGGAACTTCATCCCCGTGTGTCTCACTTGAGCTTGGCACAGAGGGCCTCCGCTGATCCGCAAGCTGCGGGATCTGACCCGCTACCGCGCCGATCTGGTCGCAGCCCGCACCGCCGAGAAGCAGCGGGCAGAGAAGCTGCTGGAGGACGCCCAGATCAAACTGTCGGTGGTCGTCTCCGACATCTTCGGCGCCTCCGGACGGGACATGATGGCCGCTCTGGTGGCCGGCGAACGTGACCCCAAAGTGCTGGCGCAGATGGCACGGTGCACGATGCGTAAGAAGATCCCGGTACTGCAGGAGGCCTTCACCGGGTTCTTCACCGACCACCACGCCTTCCTACTGGGCCGGATGCTGGCCCGAGTGGACGCCATCGACACCGACATCGCTGCACTCGAAGCCAAGATCGAGGCCGAGATCACTCCTTTCGCCGAAGCGGTGGCCAAACTGGATGAGATTCCCGGCATCAGTCTGGCCGCCGCACACGTGATCACCGCCGAGATCGGGATCGACATGAGCCGGTTCCCGACCGCCGGGCACCCGGTGTCCTGGGCCGAGTTCGCCCCCGGCGTGAAGGAATCCGCGGGCAAGAAGAAGGGCAAGAACACCACCGGCCACGGCAACTCCTACCTGGCCCGCGTGCTCGGAAACGCCGCCGCTGCCGGCAGGACCGACACCTTCCTGGGCGAACGCTACCGCCGCATCGCCCGCCGCCGTGGCAGCAAGAAGGCCATCGTCGCCATCGGTCGATCCCTGCTGGTCATCATCTGGCACCTGCTGTCCGACCCCGACGCACGCTTCCACGACCTGGGATCTGACTACTACACCACCCGCATCGATCCCGAACGCCGCAGACGCAGCCACATCCGCCAGCTCGAAGCCCTCGGCTGCAAAGTCCTCCTCGAACCCGCCGCTTGACCTACCCGCGCTGGAGATCCCCGGCCTCGCCGGGTGCTGTCGCCTGCCCTGTGACGCTCCAATTTTCGGATTAGGCGTCGGCGGCGCAGCGGATGCCGATGTGCCCTGTGGTGCTGTCCGGCGTCGTCGCGGTGCGCGCGGCGACCCGGTAGCGGTTGCAGTACGACGCGTGGCACAGGTACGAGCCGCCGCGCAGCACCTTGCCGCTGCCCTCGTCCGGTCCGCGGGGGTCGACGCGGGTGTCCTCGCGTTCCGGCACGTGCCAGTCGGGGCTGAACCAGTCGGCGCACCACTCCCACACGTTGCCGGACACGTTGTACAGGCCGTACCCGTTGGGCCGGTACGCGGTGACCGGCGCGGTGCCGGTGAAGCCGTCCTCGCCGGTGTCATGGATCGGGAACGAGCCCTGCCATGTGTTGCAGCGGTGATAACCTCTCGGGGTGAACTCATCGCCCCACGGGTAACGCGCCTGCACCAAACCACCGCGGGCGGCCTTCTCCCACTCGGCCTCGGTGGGCAGCCGCTTGCCCGCCCAGGTGGCGTAGGCGGTGGCATCGTGCCACGATACGTGCACCACCGGGTGGTTCTGGCGGCGGGCTATGTCCGACCCCGGGCCCTCGGGCGTCCGCCACGACGCCCCCTCCACCGGCAGCCACCACGGCGCCTGCGGGATGACCCCGGCCAGGATCCGCCGCCGCGCCTCGCCGGTGACGAACGCATGGAACACGAACGACCAGCCGAAGCGTTCGGCGTCGGTGCGGTAGCCGGTGGCCTTGACGAACGCTGCGAACTGCGCGTTCGTCACCGCAGTCGCGTCGATGTAGTACTCGCCGACGTGCACCTCGCGCACGGGCGCCTCCCCGTCGTCGGGGAACGCCTCGTCGTCGCCGCCGCCCATCAGGAACGTCCCCGCCGGGATGCGCACCATGCGGCGCCGCACGGCGGACGTGTCACGGCGCGGCGCGTGCGGTGGACGCGCACGTACGCGATTTCGGCCCTCGCCGCTTGGTGCACAGCACGCGCTCATCGGTGATTCCGGCATCAAACAGACAATAGTGGCACATCGAAGGGCAGGCCGTTGCTCTCGTCCCGGGTGATTCGCCGCGCCAGCCCGTACATCTCGGCGGCGACTCCGGGCTCGGCATGCCACAGGTTCGTCGTCTCGCCAGGGTCGGCGCTCAGGTCGTAGAGCTGCCCGTCGGGGTGCTCGGCATCCCACGGCGGCGACGGGTGCGGCGTGCCGGTACCCGCGCTGAACAGCGTCTCGATGGTCGGCTCGGAAAACCCCCCTCCGGAGCCGGAGGAGAAGATCGCCTTCCACCGGCCACGGCGCAACGCGAACCGGCCGCCCAGGCTGTGATGCACGATCGGCCGGTCGGCGCCGACATCGCCCTCGCCGATGAGCATCGCCAGCACGTCCCGCCCGTCCTCTGCGGCGCCGTCCGGCAGCCGTACGTTCGCGGCTGCGGCGACCGTGGGCAGCACGTCGGTGAGGCACACGGGGTCGTCGCGGACCGTGCCGGCGGGAATTCGTCCCGGCCAGCACGCCACGAACGGCACCCGGTGCCCGCCCTCCCACAGGTCGCCCTTCTGCCCGCGCCACGGCCCGTTCGGCCGGTGCCCGCCGTCGCCGGCGTCGTCGGTGAACGAGGTGACCGCTCCGTGGTCGCTGGTGACGATGAACAGCGTGTCGCCACGCGCGCCGATCCGGTCCAGGGCGGCGAGGAGCTCGCCGACGGCCCAGTCCATGAGCCACACGCTGTCCCCGCGCGGCCCGGCGGCCGAACGCCCGCGCGCGAACGGCGGCGGCAGGCAGGGCCGGTGCGGCACCGACAGGGCGAGGTAGGCCAGGAACGGGCCCTGACGCCCCTCGATCCAGCGCCTGGCCTCCTCGACGAAGCGCACGTCCGCCAGCTCTTCCCGCCAGTCGGCCACCTGCAGCCCTGGCCGCTGCTCGCCGTGGAACCGCTTCTTCGGCCGCCGCGGTACGCCGACGGTGCGGTCGCCGTCGAGGAAGCAGTACGGCGGCATGTCGATCGAGCCGGAGATGCCGAAGAACCGGTCGAAGCCGAGCGTGGTAGGCCCGCCGGTGAACGGAGCGGTGTAGTCGACGTCGTCGCCGGAGTCGGTGACGACGTCGTCGTGCAGCGCGGCACCCGGCGCGAAGGCGTCCCGTACCGTGCCGTCGCGGTGCTGCCAGCCGAGCCCCAGGTGCCACTTGCCGAAGGCCCCGGTGGCATAGCCCGCGTCCCGCAGCACCGACGCCAGCGTCGGCCGCCACGGCTCGATCAGCGCCGGACCGTGCCCCATCAGCACGAAGCTCTTCAACGGACCGCGCCAGGCGTACCTGCCGGTGAGCAGCGAGTACCGGCTGGGCGTGCACACCGCGGCGGAAGAGTGGCAGTCTGTCAGCCGGACGCCCTGCTCGGAGAGGGCGTCGATGTGCGGAGTGGGGATCGCCGTGCCGCCGTAGCAGCCGAAGTCGCCCCAGCCGGCATCATCGGCGATCACCACGACGACGTTGGGCGGCTTGGGGCCGGTCATGAAGCTCCTCCCTCGGGCACACGGCAGCCGCTCGGGCTCTTCAGCAGGCTGATCCGGTCGGTGGTGGCCGGGTCGATCTGGAAGTTGCCGCCGGCGGCGTCGGTGACGCAGGTGCCGTCCATGTACACGTCGACGAGGTCGGCGTCGTAGACCCGGTGGCCGGGATCGATGCCGGCGATCACGCTCGGCATGCGGAACGGCGTCTCGGCGGTGATGTCACGGAAGATCAGGTCGGAGATCTGGCCATACCCGCGAGTGGGGTCATACCACTTGTTGTTCTCCAGGATGATGTAGAAGAGCCGCCAGTCGGCGTCCTCCACCCGGATGTTCTCGAACAGGTACCGCTGCATGTGCCCGGCCCCGGCATGCCGGGCGCGGAAGACGGCCTGCGGCGACAGCCAGTAGTGCTCGGCGTGGATGACGTCGTTGTCGTAGACGTGGAAGTCCGACTGATCGTCCTCGATGTTCCAACTGATCATGAATGGGGCGCCGTTCTCCAGTTGCCAGACCACGTTGTCGCGGATGACGCTCGGGCCGGTCATCGGCTTGAGGGAGTCGTCGTTGACCTTGCAGAAGTTGTCCTCGACGAGGCTGTTCGCTCCGGCCCAGATGCAGTCGGTGCTGTACCACCAGCTCATCGCCTTGATGTTGTGCACGGTCACGTCGCTGCCGAGCACCCGGACGTTGAAACGCGGCGCGTCGACGAACGTGAGACCGTCCACGACCACGTTGCTGGAGTCGGCGATGTCGATGAGGCCGGGCTGGTTCTTGTTGGCACCCTGATCGCCCGTATCGAGGAAAAGCCCGTCGATCACGCCGCGCCCGCGGAACACCACGTCGTGCAGTCCGGTGCCGGTGAACGCGCCCTTCACCCACGCGCCTCCGGCGACGTACACGGTCTCGCCGGAGTGCAGCGGGACGCCTCTGCCCAGGTCGTGCACTCCAGGCCCGAGATACAACACGTTCGGATCGCCCGGCTTGGGCACATCGACCTCGGGTGGGTTGGCGAACACCAGCATCGGGTGCACCACCGGATTCGTGGTATCCGGCGCGAACTCCACCGACACGTTCGCCGGCCGCGTCAACGTGAACGTGCAGGTATCGTCCGCGAACGTGGTCTCGATCCGTGCCGAAGCGGGCCGGACCAAACACCCGCTGGCCGGACCGGCGAGCTTACGCACCGCCACCCGCACCGCACCCGCGAACGAGAACGACGTCCACGACGTGTCCTGCTCCAGATTCGTATCGGTCTTACGCGCGGCGACCTTGTACACGAACGACCCGGTATCGCGACCGCCCTGACTCACCGTGACCGCATACTGGTCCGAGGCCGTCACACCAGGCGGCGCCGGATACGTCACCAGCTGCTCCGGCCCGCCAGAGGCGGCATGAACCCGTCCGTACGGCAGCCTCGCCCGCTCACGCGCCACCTCAGCGAGCATCGCGTTGGTCCTCGCCGTGATCCCGTCCGCCAACGCGTCGACATCCGGCCTCGGACCATCGATCGCCTGCGTCATGCCGCCCTGGTCGTACTCGGTGCCCTGGTACGCGTCACCGCCGGCCGCCGCCGACGGCGCCGTGGCCAGCGTGATCGCCGTGAGGATCGCCGTGATGAACGCGAGCCTTCTCATCCATCTGCCCTCCATGTCAGCCGAACCGGCGCTGGTGCACGGCCTCGGGGTTCCATTCGTTCAGCCCGGGATGGCCGAAGGCCGGTGCGAGCACGTAGTGGTCGTGACTCCCGACGAGCAGGTCCCGCAGCATCCCGTGGTGCCGGGCGATCTCGTCGGCGTAGTCCGGGTCGTCGATGAGGTTGCACTTCTCGTACGGGTCGGCCCGCAGGTCGAAGAACTGCCACGGCCGCCCGCCGTGTGTGTCGCCGAGCACCGTGTACTTGGCGTGCCGGGTCCGCACGCCTCGCCACGTCTCGTCGTGGAATGGCATGTGCGGGCGCAGCTCGGCGACGAACTCCAGCAGCACGCCCTCCCGGTCCAGCCGGGCGACATCGCCGCGCATCAGCGGCGTCAGATCATGCCCGGGTTTCGGGTCGCGTGGCGCGAGCCCGGCGACGCCGAGCAGCGTGGGGAACAGATCCTCGGTGCAGATCGGATCCTCCACGACCGTGCCCGGCCGGGCGCGGATCGGCGGCCCGGACACGATGAACGGGATGCCGACGGACTCCTCGTACGGGCGTTGCTTGGCGAGCAGGCCGTGGCTGCCGAGCAGTTCACCGTGATCGGCGGTGAGCGCGACGACCGTGGTGTCGGCCAGGCCCTGCTCGCGCAGCGCCTCCAGCAGTCGGGCGACGTTGTCGTCCAGGTTCTCGATCATGGCGTAGTAGACGCGCATGTCATCGAGCAGTCCGCGCCCGTGCGGGCCGCGGCTGCGGTAGTCCTTGTCCAGCTCGACGTTGTCCCGCAGGACCAGCTCGCGGTCGCGCCACCGTTCCAGGTACTGCGGCGGAGCCGTGAACAGCGGATGCGGCGGCTCCACCGACAGCACCATGGCGAACGGCGAGCGCCGCCGCTCGCCCTGGCGCAGGTAGTCGATGGCCATGTCGAACAGGCCGTCGGTCTGATAGCCGTCGATCTTATGCGGGGTCCGGTCGTCGCCGATGAAGTAGTACGTGTCGAACGGGTCGTTGCAGATGTCGAACCCGGCGAAGTGCCGCCACCGGCCCTGGAAGGGGCGCGGTATGACCGTACGGGAGGTCTTGACGACGGTGTAGCCGGGCAGGTGGCCGAAGCCGCCGTACAGGTGCCACTTACCGAAGAACGCCGTGTCGTACCCGGCGTCGTTGAACTCGTCGGCGAGGGTTCGCTCGGCCGGGGACATACGCCACTCGATGGACGGGATGAACCGGGTGTGCGCGTACTCGCCGGTCATCACGGTGAACCGGAACGGCACGCACACCGGGTACGTGGACGACGCGTTCGCGAACCGTACCCCGGAGGCGGCGAGCGAGTCGATCGCCGGTGTCGCCACGTTGGGGTCGCCGTAGCAGGGCAACGCGCTGCGCCGCAACTGGTCGGAGATGATCAGCAACACGTTGGGGCGTTCCGGAGCGTCCATGTGTCTCCTTCCGATCGATCAGCGCAGCCCGCCGGCGGTCAGCCCGCCCACGAACCGACGTTGCAGCAAGAGGAACAGCAGCAGGACGGGCCCCACCATGAACAGCGCCGCCGCGCTGATGAGCGCCCAGTTCGCGGAGTTCTCATCGGAAAAGGCGAGGAAGCTGGTCGACACCGGTCGCAGGTTCGGGTCGTGGATGAACGTGATCGCCCAGAAGAACTCGTTCCACGACCACAGCCCGCTGATCAGCGCGACGGTGAGGAACCCGGGCCGGGCCAGGGGCAGCACCACCCTGACCAGCGCCCGCAGCGTGGACGCGCCGTCCAGCCGCGCCGCCTCGACGTACGCCTTCGGGATCCTTTGCAGGAACGACCGCAGCAACAGGGTGGCGAACGGCGTGTCGGTGGCCCAGTAGATGAGGATAAGCCCGAACAGGTTGTCCACCAGGTTCAGCTTCGTCCACAGGAAGAAGAGCGGGACGAGGAAGAGCTGCGCGGGCATGGCGCTGACCATGAACAGGTACGTCGCCACGCCGGCGCGGCCCGGCAGCTCCAGGTGGGTCATGGCGTACGCGGCCAGACCGGAGATCACGCATACGCCGACCATCGAGCCGACGCAGATGATCGCGCTGTTGCGCATGGTGACCGCGAAGTTGCCGTCCGACCAGGCCTGGGCGAAGTTCGACAGGGTCAGCCGCGTCGGCGGGGCCAGCGGGTTCGCGCCGATCTGCGCGTTGGACTTCAGCGCGTTGAACACCAGGGTCGTCAGCGGCGCCAGCACGAACAGCGCGAGCACCACCAGGATCAGGTAGTGCGGGAACCGTCGCGCCCTCAAGACTCCCACCCCCGCCACCGGCGCAGGATCTGGTAGCAAGCGAGTACGACCGCGGTGGCGAACGCCATGCTCAGGCCCAGGGATGCGGCATAGCCCGCCTCGTAGGAGTTGAACGCGTCCCGGTACATCAGCGTGGAGACGACCTCGCTGGATCCGGCCGGGCCACCCTTGGTGATGATGAAGACGTAGTCGAACACCTTCAGCGACCAGATGACCGTCATCAGCGCGAGGAACACCAGCGTCGGGCGAATGCCGGGCAGCGTCACGTGCCAGTACTGCCGCCACCGCCCCGCACCGTCCACCTTCGCCGCGTCGTACAGCTCCGGATCGACCGACTGCATCGCGGCGAGGAAGATCACCGCCAGGAACCCCCACCAATGCCAGTCGACGACGAAGTTGACCGACAGCAGCGATGTGGCGGTGTTCCCGAAGAATGCGGTGCGGACGCCCAGGTGCGGGCCGACGCCGATGGTCGGGCTGAGCAGGTTCTGCCACACCGCGGCGTTGACCACGCTGGCCACCACGTACGGGATGAAGAAGATCGTGCGGAACAGGATCTGGAACCGGCGGATCTGGGAGAGCAGGTACGACCCGAGCAGTCCCAGGCACCCGGGGACCACGAGGAACAGCCCGAGCCATTCGACGTTGTGCACCAACGCCTGGCGGAATTCCCCATCGCCGAGCGCACGCCGGTAGTTGGCCAGCCCCACGAACGTGGCCGGTCCCAGACCTGACCAGTTGGTCAGCGAGTAGTAGAGGGTCGCGACGGACGGGCCGACGATCACCACGACGTTCACGACGACCAGCGGGATCATGAACGACCACGCGAGCATGCCCCGCCGCCACCGCCGCCGGCGGCGCGGCGGTGGCGGTGGGGGCGCCGCACCGGCGGCGGAGACCGGCGGGGAATGGACCCGGACGCCCGTCATTGCCGCGTACCCCGCTTGATGATCTGCGGCTTGGCGCCCTGCTGGAACAGGGTGTTCAGCTGGGCGCAGTACTGCTGTGGGGTCATCTTGCCGGTGAGGACCTTCTCCAGCCCCTGGTAGACGAACACGTCGGCCTTGGCGGGCCACCACGTCCACGTCACGTAGCCGTACGCGCCGTCGTCCACCGCCTGGTTCAGCGCGACCAGCAGCCGCTTGGACCGCGGGTCGATGTTCGCGGGGATCTGCTCGGCGGTGAACCGGATCGGGATGTTGTAGGTGGCCGGGACGTCGGCCATGCGCTGCAGCGCCTCCTGCCGATTCGTGTAGTACCAGTTGAGGAACTTGGCCGCGTCGTCGGCCTTCCTGCTGGCCGCGTTGATGCCGAGCGAGCCGCCGATGCCCAGCTCGTAGAGGGGATAGGCCACCCCGGCACGCAGTGCGGGCAGCGGCGACCAGTCCCAGTCGTTGCCGTTGCCCGCGGCCTTGCCGAAGAACGAGCCGACGGCGCTCATCCACCACTCGCCCTGGGGGAACATCGCCACCTTGCCCGCGCCGAACTGGCCGCCCATCTGCTGCGACGGCACGGAGAAGTACTTGTCGACGCCGCCGCCGAACCACCCCTTGTCGAAGTAGTTCTTCAGCAGCGCGACCGCCTCCACGAAGACCGGGTCGGTCCACTGGATCTTGCCGGTGAGCGCCTGGTAGAGCGCATCCGGGCCGGAGTAGTGGTTCCAGAACACGGTCATCAGCCACTCCGGGCCCGCCGCCCAGTCCACGTTCGTCGCGCCGAACGGGATGATGCCGTGGCCGTGCGCCTCCTCGGCCAGAGCCTCCAGCTCATGGCGGTTGGTCGGTGGCCGCCAGCCTTTGCCGGCGAACAGGGTCTTGTTGTAGTAGAGCAACATCGTGTCGACGCGCATCGGCATCGCCCACAGCTTGCCGTCCTGGGTGAACGCGTTGATCGACCAGCCCAGCAGCTTGTCCGACCAGCCCCACTCCTTCTGGTAGGGGCTCAGGTCGGTGAGCAGGTGGGCCTGGCTCCAGGCGAGCGTCTGGGTTGCGCTGGCACCGCGCACGATGTCCGGTCCGGCCTTGGCCTGCAGCGCGGTCTGGACCAGCCGCCGCAGATCCTGCCCCTGGTAGTAGGTGGTGTCGAGCTTGAGCTTGGTATCCTTTTCGAACTGGGCGACCACGTGGTCGTCGAAGTATTTCTGGTTGGCCGTACCGGTGATGTCCATCCAGAGCTTCAGGGCACCACCGCTACTGCTGCTGCATCCGGTGAGGAGGCCGAACGCTGTCAATCCGGTGCCGGCGAGCATGCTTCGCCGGGTGATCGATGGACTCATGGTGGGTCATTCCTCGTCTCGGGCGCGGGGTCGGATATGGGGCGGATGCGTACGGTCTGGGTCGCGGTGTGCCCGTCAGCGATCAGCAAGGCGACACCGCCTCCCGCCAGCCGTGCGTCGTAGGCGGAAAGCGCCATGTCGTCGACCGCGGCACGGATCTCGTTGCCGACGACCGACAGACCTAGCCGGTAGGTTCGGTAAAAATCCCAGGTGAACGGCCGCTCGTCCAGCACCACCTCGTCGTCGAACACCCGTACGAGCTGCGCCACATCGCGGCCGACGAGACGGATCGCGTAGTACCGGCGCAGCCCCTGGAAGCGGGCGGCCAGGCCGACAGAGCTGGCCAGCCGGGGGGTGACGTCCGCGCTCACCGCATAGTCGCGCCACTGCCGGGTGCCCTGTGCGATCAACCCGGTGCCGCGGTTCTGCACCAGCCGGTACGGCTCCGGCCAGCGCGCCTGCCACGAGTCGACCGCGTTCACCCAGGCATGGCGCCACATCAGGCCACCGTCGGCCGGGCGGGTGAGTGTGACGTCGGGCTCGCCGTCCCAGGTGAGGTAGTCCAGGTACGCGGTGACCGGCCGGTCGCCGAGCGCCGTCACCGCGATCCCGACGTCCGCCACGGGCTGACCCGCGGTGTCCGGGACGCGCCAGCACAGCTCGGCCGCCTCCCCGTGGCGCAGCCGTGACGGCCGCCCGGCGATCCGGCGGCGTTCGTCGGCGCCGTCGTAGACGTGGGCGACCAGGCGGCAGGCCAGGTCGCCGGCGGCGACGACCCGCGCACGCACCGACTGCCCGGCGTACAGCGTGGGGCAGGCGGCCATCCCGTACGGAGGGACGCTGACCGTGTCCGGGGTGAGGAAGGTGGGTGTCAGCGCCATGCCCTCGCCGTCGGCGTGTACGGCCAGGGTTCGGGCGCCGGCGAGGCTGTGCCCGGCCACGTTCTCCAGCCGCACCGCCTCGGCCGGCTCGGCGGCGAAGCCCTGCACCGACCCGGGCAGCTCGAAATGGAACCGGGGCTTGGCCGCCGGCGCGGGCAGCCCGCGCAGCGCGGCCCCGTAACCGGCGATGGTCAGTGCTTCGCGTGCCGCGTCGGTGATCGCGTCACCGCCGTCGGCCGCGGGCAGGTACAGCCGGTCGGCCACCGGGTCACGCCACCGGCGGCCGATGCCGGCGAGCCCGCCCGCGACCCCGGCGATACAGCCGACGTTGCCGCCGTTGGAGTCGGTGTCCCAGCCGCAGCTCGTGACGATGCCCACCGAACGGCCGAAGTCGCCGCCGCCGTACAGCAGGGCGTGCACGACCAGCGCGTGGTTGGGCACGACGTGGCAGTTGCCCGGGTAGCGGTGGTAGCCGTAGCGCTCCTCGATCCGGTCGCGCGTGGCCCGCCAGTCCCGATCGGCGGCGTGCCACTCCCGTACGTCGCAGATCACCCGGTTGATCAGCGAGTCGGCCGGGATCAACGACTGCGCGACGTCGAGCAGGCGGTCGGCCTCGCCCTCCACGAACGCCTGCGCGACCAGCGCGGCGACCACCCGCGCGGCGTTCAACGCCTCGCCATCGTGGCTCACCGACGCGGCCTGCGCGGCCAGCGCCGCGGCGCGTTCGGGATCGCCGGGACAGGCCAGCGCCCAGCCCTCGACGAAGATCTGCGCTCCGACCTGCTCGGCCACCACAGGGCCGTTGCGGGCCGCGGACCCGGTGTCCGGGGGCACAACCCCGTCGCGCAGCGCCAGGTACGCGGTGTGCTCGGTGGACATCCCGCGACCGCCCCACCACAACACGGTGCGGTTCTCGATGATGTAGTTCAGCCAGGTCCACCCGACGCGCGCCGCGTCCAGCTCGTCGATCGGGTGGTCGCGCAGCGCGCGAGCGAACACGAGCGTGCCCGTGATGTCGTCGTCGGGCACGACGAGCCGGTGATTCTTCAGCGGCACGTCGCGCCGGTCGTTGACGTAGCCGGTGATCTCGCCCAGGTGTTCGGCGATCTGCCGGTGCCGCCAGCCCTCCACGGGCCGCCCCAGGTAGACACCGATGATCTTGCCGAGGACGCCGGCGTATACGCGTTCGGCGTAGTCCGCGGGCAGCGACGCGGTCATCGGCCACCGCCCTTCTCGCCGAAGGGCACGCCCGCGTGCAGCAGCACGTTCGCGTACGGCAGGTCCTCGCCGGTGCGCACCACCGCCCGCGTGCCCGCGCAGCGCGCCTTGAACTCCTCATGGGTGATGCGGTCGATCGGCGCCCCCCGCAGCAGGTCCCGCGCCTCGGCGACGAACCGCTCGTCAGCCTCGACGGCGAGCGTGGCACGCTCGACGACCAGCTCGTCGCACACCGCGTCCAGCACCGGCAGCAGCCTCGGCTGCCCGCGCGTCCAGCCGAGGTCGATCGTGGTGACCGCGTCCGGCACCGGCAGCCCGGCATCGGCGATCACCAGGGTGTCGTGATGGCGCATCGACACGATCAACCGCACCAGCTCCGCGTGCCACAGGCCCTGTACGCGCATCGATCAACTCCTCTCGATCAGCGCGTTCAGCTCGTCCGCGGTGGGCATCGCGGCCTGCGCGCCGACGGACGTGGTGGTCAGCGCCCCAGCCGCGCACCCGCGCCGCACCGCCTCGGCGAGCGGGCGCTCCTCGGTGAGCGCAGCCGCGAGCGCGCCGCAGAACGCGTCACCCGCTCCCGTCGTGTCCACCGCCCGCACCCCGAACCCGGGCACCACGAAGCCGTGGTCGTCCTCGGCCGCCACCGCGCCCGCCGCGCCGAGCGTGACGACCACCGAACGCGGGCCCAGCCCGCGCAGCGTCACCGCGAGCCGCGCCCACTGCTCGACGCCCTCCGGGAGCGGCCCGTCGGACAGCGCGGCGGCCTCGCCCTCATTCACCACGAGCACGTCGGTCGCGGCGAGCAGGCGCCGCAGGTCGGGGTCTGCCGGGTCACTCAGCGGCGCGGCGTTGACAACCACGCGCGTCCCTGCCGAGCGCGCCGCTTCAGCCGCGGCGACCCAGACCTTCGCCGGGATCTCGAGCTGGGTGAGCAGTACCGACGACCGCGCGATGCGGTCGCCCAGGTGCTCGGCGGGTACGCGGTGGTTCGCGCCTGGAGAAACCGTGATCATGTTCTCCCCGTGCGCGTCCACGACGATCAGTGCGACGCCGCTCGGCCCCGGCACCGTCGCCAGATCGGTCAGATCGATGCCCTCGTTGCCGAGCGCGTCGCGCAATGTCACGCCGAACCGGTCGTCGCCCACCGCCCCGACCAGCGCCGTGTCGATCCCGAGCCGCCGCGCCGCCACCGCCTGGTTGGCGCCCTTGCCGCCCGGCGCGGTGACCAGGTCGGCGCCCAGGATCGTCTGCCCCGGCATCGGGAGCCGCCCGACCTCGACGGTCAGGTCGAGGTTGCAGCTTCCCACCACGACCAGGCTCATGACGGGTCCTCCACATCCTCACCGCCGGGCGGGTCGGGGCAGCCGCACGACCCCCGCGCCACCAGCGACACCGGCAGCACGGTCATCGAGGCCTTCGCGCCCGGATCGGCTATCCGCGCCAGCAACTGCGTCAGCGCCTGCCGCCCCAGCTCGCCGAACGGCTGCGCCATCGTGGTCAGCGCGGGGACCGAGTAGGCAGCCGGGGCGATGCCGTCGAACGAGACGACCGCCACGTCGTCCGGACAGGACAGACCCAGCTCGGCGAGCGCGCGCAGCACGCCAAGCGCCTGCTCGTCGCTGGCCACGAACACCGCGTTGAGCCGGCGGTCGGCGAGCAGCTCCTTGGCCGCCCGGTACCCGGAGCGCCGCCCGAACGGCACGTGCCGGATCAGCGACCTCGTGGGCCGCCTGCCCGCGTCGATCAACGCCTGCCGCCACCCGGCCACCCGGTCGGTCGTCGGCATGACGTCGCGCGGACCCGCGATGCACGCGACCACCTGGCGGCCGTGTTCGAGAAGATGCCGGGTCGCCGCCGCCGCACCACCCCGGTTGTCCACCAGGATCTGCGAGACGCCGTGCAGGCGCGGCACCCGCCGGTCCAGCACCACCCACGGCTTGTCCGACTCGCGCAGCTCGGGCAGGCACTCGACCGGACCGTGCGCGGGTACCAGCAGCAGACCATCGACCTGCCGCTGCAGGAAGGTGCGGACGTACGCCGTCTGCCGCGCCTCGTTCTCAGTGGCGTTGCCGATCAGCAACGTGTACCCGGCGTCGAACGCGGCCTCCTCCACGGCGCGCGCCAACTCGGCGAAGAACGGGTTGGCGATGTCCGGGACGACCAGGCCGAGCGTCATGGTGCGATTCACCCGAAGCGACCGCGCGATCCCGTTCGGCCGGTACCCCAGTTGCTCGACCGCGGCCAGCACGCGCGCCCTGGTCGCCGGCGCGACGCGCCGCGGCCCGTCGTTGAGCACGTAACTCACCACCGCCGGCGACACTCCGGCCAGCTCCGCGACATCCTTGCGCCGAACGACCATGCCAATCCTTATCAACACGAGTTGATGGACGCTCATGCTCGGATGCGGCGCCTCGCATCGTCAACACGTATTGCTGCACCGTGATCTAAGTGTTATGGCTGCTCGCGCCGTTCGCGACCGGGCGCCGCCGCGCACCGGCACCCGGTCACCGTGAATCACCGTCCGCGTCACCGGGTCGGGATCGCCGCGGGGTCGGCACACGCCCCCGCCGGGTCCGTCCATTCACAGCGTTCCGGGCGGTGCCTAATCTCATCGGCAGCCCCACCATCACCGCCGATCACGGATGCGTGGTGTCGCTGGGGCACATCATCGCGGCGGCATCGGTCGTCGGCATCTCCGGCGGCTGGACATCGATCACCCTCGCCCGCTACTTCCACGTCCACATCGCCTGGCAGTGGTTCACCGTGCCGTTCACGCCGGCGGCGTTCGCGCTGTGCGTCAAAGCCGTGCTCGCGTACGTCGCCGGCTTCACCTCGATCACCGGCGCGCTGATCTCAGCGTCGAACTCCCAGTCCCGCCTGATCTTCAACGCGGGCCGCGAAGGCCTGCTGCCCCGTGCGGTCGCCGCGTCACGCCCCGATCCCGCACGCCGTGGGTGAGCTTCCTCGTCTACCTGGTGATCGCCTTGGGCCTGGCCTGGCCGGGACCGCGCGGGCCGTGGATCAGTGTTGGAGCGCGCTGAGGTCCATGGGGGTGGCGCCGTCGCGGTCGGTGCTGCGGCTGAGGGTCTCCCATCGGTCGATCTCGGCGAGCTTGGCCTGGTCGGCGGCGCGGATCAGGTCGACGGCGTCATTGCCCAGTGGCAGGCGCAGCGGGGCTCGTCCATCGCGGTGACGCCGAGGATGACGCGAGCCGCCTTCGCGGGGTCGCCCGGCGCGCGGTTCTCCCCTCCCCGGATGAGGGACACCATCATTCCGACCGACGGCTCGTAGTCGGGGCCCGGAGTCACGACCCGCATGGACGAGCCCGACCAATCGGTGGCGAAGCCGCCCGGCTCGACGATGGTCACCTTCACGCCGAAGGGCATGCCCTCCAGTGCCAGCGCGTCCGAGAAACCCTCCACGCCGTGCTTGGCCGCGCTGTAGGCGGCCAGGCCGGGACCGCCCGCACGCCGGCCGCCGATCGTGGAGAACTGCACGAAGTGACCGGCACACTGCCGGCGCAGGACCGGGAGCGCCGCGCGGCTGACGTTGACCACGCCGTAGAAATTGGTCTCGATCTGCGCGCGGAAGTCCTCCGCCGGGGTCTCCTCGATCGAGCCGAGTGTGGCGTAACCGGCGTTGTTCACCACCACGTCGAGCCGACCGAAACACTCCACGGCCGCGGCCACCGCCGCGCCGGCCGCACCCTCGTCCGTGACGTCCGGTGGCACCGCCGCCAGCGTGGACGGGAACCGCGAGACCAGGTCATCCAGGTCGGCCGGCCGGCGTGCCGTGGCCACCACTCGGTGGCCGGCTTCGGCCGCCGCCGTCTTCGGGTTGTCGATCACCTCGCCGGTGGACAAGACCGTCGGCGCCTTGACGCCCAGGTCCACGCCGGCCACAGCGTCCGGCCGGGTACGGTCGGCTCGTTCGACCCCAAGTGAAGGATACGAGCCAGCGCCCGCCCTCCAGCCGGATCGTGGCCGACGGTATCCGGCCGGTGCCGGTTCGATGTGCCGGGCGAGCTTGCGGGTCGACTCGGCTGTGCGAATCGTGCCCAGCCGGGGCAGCGTGATGTGGTGGCGGTCGGCCTCCACACGGATCGCCCCGGTGGTGAACCGGCACGACAGGACGGCCCGGTGCTTTGTCTCCGACCTGATGTGCGAGAACCTCAGACAGGCCCTGCAGGCCCGCTGGGAGACAGCGCTCGATCAGCGGATGAGGCTGTGGGAGCACTCCCCCGTCGGCATACTGGAAGAACTCCTGACCGCATGCCGGGAGCGACAACTGAAGATCATCTCCCAGAAATCTCCCACAAATGGGAGAGACCCCATCCCCCGAAGTGGGGAACAGCGCCTCCGACCTGCGGTTTCCTCGGTGGAGCTGAGGGGATTTGAACCCCTGACCCCCTCGATGCGAACGAGGTGCGCTACCGGACTGCGCTACAGCCCCAAGGACGCTGTAAGGCTAGCAAACATTCCGCACTCCTCGCGCATGGGTTACCCGGTGTCCGCCGCCGACCGTCCTTCCGGCCGTACCGCCAGAGGCCGCAGCGGGCGCCCGCGGGTCCCGGAGGATCAATCGCCGACCGCGCGGTCGGTGTACTGGTCGTAGACCTCTTCCTGCGAGCGTTCGGGCATCTCGATGACCTCGGCGGTGACCTCGGCCTCGCGGGCCAGGTGGAGCTGCTCGGCGGCGCGGGCGCGGCGTTCGGCCTCGATGGCGCGCCGGCGGGCCCGGCGGCGGAGCTCGCGGCGGCGTTCGGCGTCCATCTTCGCGGCGACGCGCAGCAGCGCCAGGTGGCCGGCGAGGAGAGCGACGGGCGGGAGCACGAACCACCACGGGGTCAGGCCGGTGGCCACGGTGACGGCCGCGGTGATGACGAGCAGCGTCAGGCCGGTGGTGCGGCGGCGGCGCCGGGCGATGACCGCGGCGCGGCGGGCGCGGGAGCGGCGGGCCGGCGCGCGGCGCGCAGGGGCCGGGGCGGCCTCGTCCTCGTACGCCGCGTCGCCGGCGTGCACGTCGAGCGGTGCGTCGGCCGCCGGGTCGAGCGGCGCGTCGGCGAGCTGGCCGTCGAGGATCTCGGTGGTCTCGTCGAGATCGGTGCGGCGGCCCCGGGTGCGCGAGCCGTCGCGGCGCAGCCACATCGGGACCAGGATGACGGCCCAGACGACTACGATCGCGGCATAGAGGAGTGCGCTGCTCATCAGCCCTCCTCATAGGCGCGCCTGGGCCACGTTCCGGCCTCGGTGACGCGCGCGCTCACGTGCCGCACGCTAAGACCCACCGTCAGTGGTTGACGAGCATTAGGGGCGGTGTGTCGCGAGATCGGGACGTACCTGAGACTTGCCTGACCAAAACTTTCCGTGGGAGCGGTTCAGCGGGGGAACGCCTGCCGCGTGCTGGCCCGCCACCGGGACATCAGCCCGCCGGGCACATCTTCGGTGGTCAGGGCGTAGCAGATGTGGTCGCGCCAGGCCCCGTCGATGTGCAGGTGGCGGCGGCGGATGCCCTCCTCGCGGAAGCCGAGCTTGTCGACGACGCGGCGGCTGGCGGTGTTCTCGGGGCGGATGTTGGCCTCGACGCGGTGCAGGCCGACCTTGAAGAAGCAGTGGTCGACGGCGAGGGCGACGGCGGTGGGCATGACGCCGCGGCCGGCGACGGCCTTGTCGATCCAGTAGCCGATCTGCGCGGAGCGCGCCGAGCCCCAGACGATCGCGCCGATGGTGAGCTGCCCGGCGAACTCGCCCTCGTAGGTGACGACCCACGGCAGCGCGAGGCCATGCCGGGCCTCGCGGCGCATGGTCTGCACCATGCTGAGGTAGGGGCCGAGGCCACTGCGGAACAGCGGCGTCTCAGGGTTGGTGGGCTCCCAGGGCCGGAGCCAGTCGGCGTTGCGGAGGCGTACCTCACGCCAGGTGCGCGCGTCACTCAGCCGCAAGGGCCGCAGCCCGACCGGGCCGTCGCTCAGGGTGGTCGGCCAACCCCGCATGCGTTCCACACTCCCATGATTGCCCCGAGACGGGCCGAACGCCATCCTGAGACGTCCGTGGTTCAGTGCGCGCGGGGATGGTCGCCGCCGCCGATCTGGTCGACCGCGTGCCGGAGCACCCCGCCGAGGACCGCCATGCCATCGCGCACACCTCCCGTCGAGCCGGGCAGGTTGACGATCAGGGTACGTCCGGCCAGGCCCGCCAGGCCACGGGAGAGCACGGCGGCGGGCACCTTGTCGCGGCCCGCCGCGCGGATGGCCTCGGCAATGCCGGGGATCTCCCGGTCGATGACGCGCCGCGTCATCTCGGGGGTGCGGTCGGTGGGAGTGAGCCCGGTGCCGCCGCTGGTGACGACGGCGTCGTAGCCCTGGGCGACGGCGTCGCGCAGCACCTGTTCGACGGGCTCGCCGTCGGGGACGACGACCGGGCCGTCGACGTCGCAGCCGAGGTCGCGCAGCAGGTCGACGAGGATCGGCCCAGAGGTGTCCTCGTACACGCCGGCTGCGGCGCGGTTGGAGACGGTGACCGCCATGGCCCGGATCGTCATTTTCGTGCCCTCCACCGGGCACCGCCGGCCCGGATCGTCATTCTTCGTCCCTCCGCCAGACGCCGGTCTTGCCGCCGGTCTTCTCCTCGACCCGCACGTCGGTGATGACGGCGGCCGGGTCGATCGCCTTGACCATGTCGATGAGCGCGAGCGCGGCGACGGACACGCACGTGAGCGCCTCCATCTCCACGCCAGTACGGTCGGCGGTGCGCACCCGCGCCCCGATGGCGACGCCGTCGTCGCGTACGGACAGGTCGACGGCCACGCCGTGGATGGCGATGGGGTGGCACAGCGGCACGAGGTCGGGGGTGCGCTTGGCCGCCTGGATTCCGGCGATGCGGGCGACGGCCAGCGCGTCGCCCTTGGGCACGTCGCCGGCGCGCAGCGCGGCCACGCACTCGGCGGACAGGCGGACGAACCCGGAGGCGATCGCCGTGCGCGCGGAGATCTCCTTGGCCGACACGTCGACCATGCGGGCGGCACCGGCGTCGTCGAGATGGGAGAAGCCGCTCACCGGTCGTCCCGCAGGCGAAGTACGCCGACCATGTCGCCGGCCGCGCGCTCGGTCACGTCTTCGGGGATGACGATGAGCGCGTCGGACGAGGCGAGGGCGAACACCTGGTGCGAGCCCTGCGCGCGGGCCGGGGTGACGTGGTACACGCCGTCGGTCAGTTCGAGCGTCGCGCGCAGGTAGTGCCGCAGACCCTCGGGCGAGGTGACCGGCGCGGTCAGACGGGCCTGCACGAGGGCGGGCGGCGCGGGCGGCAGCCCCTGCAGGGCGCGCAGCGCCGGGCGCACGAAGACCTGGAACGACACGTACGCGCTGACCGGGTTGCCGGGCAGCGTGAAGACGGGCGTGCCGTCGTCGAGCAGGCCGAAGCCCTGCGGCCGGCCCGGCCGCATCGCGACCTTCTCGAACCGCATGGTGCCCAGGCCGGTCAGCACCTCCTTGACGACGTCGCGGGCGCCCATGCTGACGCCGCCGGAGGTGATGATCACGTCGGCGAGCGCCATCTGCTCCTCGATGGTGGCGAGCACCCGGCGGGGCTCGTCGCCGACCGTGCCCTGCCGGAAGCCGACGCCGCCGGCCTCGGTGACGGCCGCGGTGAGCGCGAAGCTGTTGGAGTCCCAGATCTGGCCGGGGCCGACCGGCCGGCCGGGCTCGACCAGCTCGCTTCCGGTGGACAGCACCGCGACCCGCGGCCGGGGCCGGGCGAGGACGCGGGCACGGCCGACCGCGGCGAGCATGCCGATCTGCGCCGCGCCGAGCCGGGTGCCGGCGGGCAGCACCGTCTGGCCCTGGGTGACGTCCTCGCCGGCCCGCCGGATGTAGTGGCCGGGCGCGGCGGACCGCCGGATCGTCACCTTCGCCGTTCCGCCGTCGGTCCACTCGACCGGCACGACCGCGTCGGCGCCGGCGGGCATCGGCGCGCCGGTCATGATGCGGGCGGCCAGGCCGGGGCGGATGCCGTACGCGCCCTGGTCGCCGGCGGCGATGTCGCCGACGACCGACAGGGTCACCGGTGAGGTCTCGGCCGCCCCGGCGATGTCGGAGGCCAGCACCGCGTACCCGTCCATCGCGGAGTTGTCGAACGGCGGCAGGTCGACGGGCGCGGTGACGTCCTCGGCGAGGACGGCGCCGCCCGCCTCCAGCAGCGCCAGCTCCAGGGGCGGCAGCTCCCGTACCGCTCCCAGGATGTCCGCCAGGTGCTCATCGACCGTCTTCATCGTGCTTCGCCACGAACTCGCGGAGCCAGGGCATGAACTCCTCACTGAGGTCGGACCGGTCGGCGGCGAACTGCACGACCGTGCGCAGGTAGTCAAGCTTGTTGCCGGTGTCGTAGCGACGGCCGCGGAACAGCACGCCGTGCACCGGGCCGCCGTCGGTGCGATCCCGCCGGGCCAGCGTCGTGAGCGCGTCGGTGAGCTGGATCTCGCCGCCGCGGCCGGGCGGGGTCTTCTCCAGCACCTCGAAGACGGCGGGGTCGCAGACGTAGCGGCCGATGATGATCCAGCGGCTCGGGGCCTCGCCTGGCACCGGCTTCTCGACGAGGTTGGTCACCTTGACGACGTCGTCCTCGTCGGTCGGCTCGATCGCGGCGCACCCGTACAGCGACACCTGCTCCGGCTCGACCTCCATCAACGCGACGACACTGCCGCCGAACCGTTCGCGCACCTCCAGCATGCGCTGCAGCAGCGGGTCGCGCGGGTCGATCAGGTCGTCGCCGAGCAGCACCGCGAACGGTTCGCGTCCGACATGCCGGCATGCGCACAGCACGGCGTGCCCGAGGCCCTTCGGCTCGCCCTGGCGCACGTAGTGCACCGTGGCCAGCTCGCTGGACTCGCGGATCGCGGCGAGCCGCTCCGGGTCGTCCTTGGCGCGCAGCGCCTCTTCCAGCTCGTACGCGCGGTCGAAGTGATCCTCGATCGGGCGCTTGCCCCGCCCGGTGATCAGCAGGATGTCGTCGAGGCCGGCCCCGACGGCCTCCTCGACGACGTACTGGATCGCCGGCTTGTCGACGATGGGCAGCATCTCCTTGGGCGTCGCCTTGGTGGCGGGCAGGAACCGCGTGCCGAGGCCGGCCGCGGGAACGACCGCCTTCGTCACGGATACATGGTCGGCCATGGGATGACCCTAGCCGCCGATCGGCGCGAATCCGCGGACGGTACCCCTTGTGAGCCCGATCCCCGGCGGATCCTCGCGCGTATTCCACCGAGTTCGCACGGGAGAATGGAGTCGTGCCCAACATCACCGACGACAAGGCGGCGTTGCGCGCGCGGTTCCTGTCGGCGCGCGAGCGGCGCGGCGATGAGGAGCGGTCCGTCGCCGCGCGGGCGCTGCGCGACACGGTGCTGACGCTGCCGGAGACCGAGCTGGCCGGCACCGTCGCCGCGTACGTGTCGGTCGGCGCGGAGCCGCCGACGCAGAGCCTGCTGTTCGCACTGTGGAAGCGCGGCACGTACGTGCTGGTGCCGCGGCTGCTGCCGGACCATGACCTGGAGTGGGCCTCCTACGAGGGGCCCGAGTCGCTGGCGCCCGGGCGGTACGGCCTGCTGGAACCGACCGAGCCGGTGCGCGGCACGGACGCGGTGCGCAGCGCCGACATCGTGATCGTGCCGTCGCTGGCGGTCTCGCCGGCGGGCGTGCGCCTCGGCCGGGGCGGCGGCTCGTACGACCGGGTGCTGGCCCGCGTCGGGCCCGGCGTGCTGACGGTGACGCCCGTGTACGACGACGAGCTGGTGGAGTCGCTGCCGGCCGAGCCGCACGACCGGCCGGTCCGCGCCGCGATCACGCCGTCCCGCGGTCTCGTGCGGTTCGCCGGCGCGGGAGCGGCGTCATGACCGCCGGGCGCGCGGACGCGCCGGACGGGCGGCCGGCGGAGGGCGGGGCCTCCCCGGCGGCGGAGGGGCGGGGACCGGTCGCGGCGGGAACTACGGCGGCGCCGGCCGCGCGGGCCGAGGCCGGCCGGGCAGACGACGCCCGACGAGCAGACGACGCCGGCCCGGCCGAGGGCGCCGGCCGGGCAGAGGACGCCGGCCGGGCAGAGGACGCCGGATCGGGCGGCGCGGCCGGCGACTGGCGGCTGCTCGTGCTGGCGCCGCTGGGCGAGGAGCTGGTGCACCAGCTGTTCGACCCGCTGGGCGCGCAGGTGTCGGTGCCGGCCGAGCGCAGCCGCGACGGGCTGCACGCCGTGCTGGAAGCGGCCGAACTGGTCGTCGGCGACTTCACCGGGACGCTCGCGCTCGACGCCGAGGCGGTCGCGGCGGCGCCGCGGCTGGCGTTCGTGCAGATGCCCTCGGTGGGCGTCGACTCCTGCGACGAGGCGGCGCTCGCGGCGGCGGGCGTGCCGCTGGCCAACGCGGCCGGCGCGAACGCGCGGTCGGTGGCCGAATGGGCGCTGGCCGCGGCCCTCGACCTGTCTCGGCAGGTCACCTGGGCCGACCGGCAGATGCGCGCGGGCGGCTGGCCGCAGATGGAGCTCGCCGGGCGCGGCGCCGACGAGCTGGCGAACCGCCGCGTCGGTGTGCTCGGCATGGGCGCGATCGGCACCGAGACGGCACGGCTGTTCGGGGCGCTGGGCTGCCAGGTGGCGTACTGGTCGCGGCGGCGCCGGGAGACCGGCGTGCACGCCGAGTACAAGGAGCTGGACGAGCTGCTGGCCTCCTCCGACGTGCTCGTCGTGTGCCTGCCGCTGACGCCGGAGACGCGCGGCCTGCTGGATTCCCGGCGGCTGGCGCTGCTGCCGCGGGGCGCGCTCCTGATCAACGTGGCGCGGGGCGGGATCGCGCCGGATGACGCCGTGCTGGCCGCCCTGGAGTCCGGCGTGCTGGCCGGCGCGGCCCTCGACGTGTACGAGCGGGAGCCGCTGCCCGGCGATCACCCGCTCCGGTGTCACGAGAACGTCCTGCTGTCCCCGCACGCGGCCGGTGCGACCCGCCAGGCGCAGCTCAACATCATCACGGCGGTGCTCGACAACGTGCGGGCCGCCGTCGAGGGACGGCCGGTGGCGCACGTCGTCAACGGCGTCGATCCGCTGGTGCGCCGCCGGTAGGACGGGCGGGCGCCCCGCCCGCGCGACGTGACAGGTTGTCGGGTACGACCTGATCAAGGGGGTGCGGGTGAAGCTCGACGTGTGGCTGCTGGTCGGCTCGGTCGTCGTGATCGCCGCGATCGTGGCCGTCCGGCTGGCGCACCGGACAGGGTTGCCCAGCCTCCTGCTGTACCTGGCGTTCGGGCTCCTGCTCGGCGAGTCCGGCCTGGGCATCCGGTTCCACGACATGGAGCTGGCCGAGACGCTGGGGCTGGCCGCGCTGGTCGTCATCCTCGCCGAGGGCGGCCTGACAACCCGCTGGGCCGACGTACGCGACGGGGTGCCCGCCGCGATCTCGCTGGCCACCGCCGGAACGGCGGCGAGCATCGCGGTGGTCGCGGCGGCCGCGCACTGGCTGGTAGGCGCCGACTGGCGCCTGGCGGTACTGCTGGGTGCGGTGCTGGCGCCGACGGACGCCGCGGCGGTCTTCTCCGTGCTGCGGCGGCTGCCGCTGCCGGCCCGGCTGAGCGGCGTGCTGGAGGCCGAGTCGGGCTTCAACGACGCGCCTGTGATCATCGTGGTGGTCGCGCTGAGCGCCCGGCACGCGGGCGGCCCTGTGTTCCTCGCGGGCTCCTTGCTCTACAAGCTGGTGCTCGGCGCGCTGATCGGGTACACGGTGGGCCGCCTGGGCGCGTACGCGCTGGCCCGGGTCGCGCTGCCCGCCTCGGGCCTGTACCCGATCGCGGTGTTCGCGCTCGCCGTGGGCGCGTACGGCGGCGCGTCGGTGGCCCGCGCCAGCGGCTTCCTCGCCGCGTACGTGTGCGCGCTGATCCTCGGCAACAGCCCGCTGCCGCACCGGCCCGCGACCCGCGGGTTCGCCGAGGGGCTGGCGTGGCTGGCGCAGATCGGACTCTTCATCATGCTGGGGTTGCTGGCCTCGCCGGAGGAGTTGCCAGCGCAGGTCTGGCCGGCGCTGGTCTGCGGGTTCGTGCTGGTGCTGGTGGCCCGGCCGCTCGCGGTGCTGGTGTCCACGCCGTTCTTCGGCATCCGGTGGCCGGAGAAGGCGTTCCTGTCGTGGGCGGGCCTGCGCGGCGCGGTGCCGATCGTGCTGGCGACGATCCCGGCGACGGCGCGGGTGCCGGAGGCGCGGGGGCTGTTCGGGCAGGTGTTCATCATCGTCGTGGTGTTCACGCTGCTGCAGGGGCCGACGCTGCCGTGGTTCGCCCGCCTGTTGAAGATCACCGTGCCGGAGCGCACCCGTGAGATCGACGTCGAGGCGGCGCCGCTGGAGGAGCTGCACGCCGACCTGCTGGAGGTCCGCATCCCGCCGGACTCCCTGCTCAACGGGGTGGAGATCTTCGAGCTGAGACTACCGCCGGGCGCGGTGATCACCTTGATCGTCCGGGACGGCGAGAGCTTCGTGCCCGGCCCGACGACGGCGCTACAGGCCGGGGACGAGCTACTGGTCGTCGCCACGAGCGCGGCGCGTCCGGCGGCCGAGCGCCGGTTGCGGGCGGTCAGCCGGCGCGGCAGGCTGGCCGGCTGGTTCGGCGAGCGCGGCGACTAGTGCGCCGTCCAGGGACGTCCGCCGGGTCGGCGGCGACGCCGGCGGGACGGTCGTACACGCGCCCGGCGAACGGTCATCGTGCTGAGCAACCCGCGGCATGGGAATGCGGACGACCGGCCGACAATGTTTCGGTACCCAGTACCATTAGCAGTCATTGAGTGAGAGTGCCAGCCTAGGTGGGCTGTGTGCAGCGAGGAGGAGCTCGTGCCGACGTATCAGTACGCGTGCACCGAATGCGGTGAGCCTCTGGAGGTCGTGCAGAAGTTCAGCGACGCGGCGCTGACCGAGTGCCCCGCGTGCGGTGGCCGCCTGCGCAAGGTGTTCTCCCCGGCCGCGATCGTGTTCAAGGGGTCGGGCTTCTACCGCACCGACAGCCGCAGCGGCTCGGGCAAGTCCTCGGCCAACGGCTCGGCCAAGAAGGACGAGGCCAAGACCGAGGCGAAGAAGGAGTCCACGTCCTCCTCCGACTCGTCGTCCTCCTCATCCGGCTCGACCTCCTCCGGCTCCACGAGCTCATCGTCGGCCGAGAAGGTCGCCTGAGCCCGGTTCTCTGAACGGCGCGGCGGCCCCGCAGCGGCATCGGCCCGCCGGGTCCGCGGATCCGGCGGCCGCCCGCCCCCGCGCCCCACGGGCACCTCCACCGCTCCGGCCGGGCGCTCCTGCGGCATCTCCCGCCCACGAGGGCCTTCGGACGCCGCGTCCCGCTCCCCCTGTACCTCCAGGTTGAGCGGGCACCCCGACGGGTCGATCGTCTCGGCGGTCTCGCCCTCGGCGTACCGGTAGCGCCCCGCGCGCTCACGGCGCGGGTACACGCCGGCCAGGGTGGCCGGCGCTCGTGGAACATACTCCCGGCCGCATCTCGTCCCGGCTCCCGCGCACCCATCGTTGCGGCAGGGCGCCCGCGGTTCCCGCACCCGCGGGGTCTTCACACCTGCGGACCTTTGCGCCTGCGCGCCGAAGTGTCCCGCCTCCCCACTCCGCACGCCCACGGCGGCCCTGAACGTACGCCCAGCCTGCCCCACCCCGCGGCCCCCACTGCGCATCCGTGGACGTACGCGCGACCGTGTCCCGCCATCCCCTTCACGCACGTTGCACAGCGCGTCCGTCGCATGCGCCGGCCAGTCCCGCTCACGTCGCCCCGCGGCGTGTTCGCGATCTCCGCGGTGCGTGCACGGGCGGCGGCTCCGTCCTCGCCGATGCCATTGAAGAGGCCGGCGCGGCCGGCTCATCCACAGGGATGGAAACGACGGTCGCGGGCCGCTCGGCCGTGCGGCTAGGGTCCCGACCATGCAAGCAGAGATCGGTGTGATCGGCGGTTCCGGTTTCTACTCCCTCCTCGACGACGTCGAGGAGATCGAGGTCGACACTCCCTACGGGCCGCCCAGCGATCCCGTCGCCGTCACCGAGATCGCCGGGCGCCGGGTCGCCTTCATCCCCCGCCACGGCCGCGATCACCGCTACCCGCCGCACCGCATCCCCTACCGCGCCAACATGTGGGCGCTCCGCTCCCTCGGCGTCCGCCAGGTCCTGGCCCCGAGCGCCGTCGGCTCCCTCACCCCGGCATACGGCCCGGGCACCCTCGCGGTGCCCGACCAGCTCGTCGACCGCACCAGCGGCCGGGCGCAGACCTACTTCGACGACGGCGCCGTGCACGTGGCGTTCGCCGACCCCTACTGCCCCGCCGGGCGCGCCGCCGCGCTCGCCACGGCACGCGAGGCGGGCTGGGAGCCGGTCGAGGGCGGCACGCTCGTCATCATCGAAGGGCCGCGGTTCTCCACCCGCGCCGAGTCGCACTGGTTCGCCGCCCAGGGCTGGACCCTGGTGGGCATGACCGGCCACCCCGAGGCGGTGCTCGCCCGCGAGCTGGCGCTGTGCTACACGCCCGCCTGCCTGGTCACCGACCTCGACGCCGGCATGGAAGAGGGCGACGGCGTCACCCACGAGGAGGTGCTGCGGGTCTTCGCCGAGAACGTCGACCGCCTGCGCGACCTGGTCGTCGGCATCGTCGGCGCGCTGCCGGCCGAGCGCCACTGCCCGTGCCCGCACATGCTCGACGGCCTCAAGCTCCCCATCGAGCTGCCGTGAAGGCGCTGTTGAGCCGGTACCGCCGCTTGCTGGCCGCCTTCCTCGCGGCGGTGGCGGCAGCCGCCGGCCTCGCGGCGGCGCGGCCCCGCGCCGACGGCGTGCGGGTGCTGGTCGCCGCCCGCGATCTGGCCGCCGGCACGACGCTGCGGCGCGGCGACCTGGCCGTCCGTACTCTCCCGCGACGGGCGGTGCCCGACGGGGTGGTCTCGCGGGCGGCGGGCCGCACCCTCTCCGGGCCGGTGCGCCGCGGCGAGCCGCTGACCGACGTGCGGCTGCGCGCCCGGCGGTTCCTCGACACGGTCCCATCAGGCGAGCCGGGCGGCGGCGATGGCGCGGCTCCGGGAAACTGCTCCGGCGGTGCCGGCAGGCCGCAGGCTCCGGGCGACACCGGCACGCCGCAGGCTCCGAGCGACGCCGGCACGCCGGACGGCCGGCGAACCCTGGGCGGCTCCGGAACCCTGGGCGGCTCGGAAACCCAGGGCGGGTCGGCGATCCAGGGCGAGCCGGAAACCGGCGGTCCCTCCGGTTCTTCCGGCTGCGCCGACGCGCCGGGAGCGGCCGGCGGGAGCAGCGCGTCCGGCGACGCAGGCGACGTGGCGACGCCGGTGCGGCTCGCCGACGCCGCCGTGGCCGGCCTGCTGCGTCCCGGCGACCGTGTCGACGTGCTGGCGGCGCGTTCCGAGGGCCCGCCGTCCGCCCGCACGATCGCCGCCGCCGTGACCGTCGTCGCCGTGCCGCGTCCGGGCCCCGACACGGCAGAAGGCGCCCTGGTCGTGCTGCGCACCAGCCGCGAGCAGGCGGCCGCGCTCGCCCGCGCCGCCGTCGACTCCCGCCTCACCGTCACCATCGTCGCCTGATCCGAACGCCGACGGCCTGCGCGGCAACCGGCCCGCCAGCGACCGACCCGCGCGGCGACCGGCCTGCGAGCGTACGGCCGGCGTACGCGATGACCAACGTGGTCGACGACCCTGCGGCCGGACTGACCGGTCTGCGACCGAAAGCACCGGCAGGCGGGACGACCCTCCGCGCCGGAACCCGGTGGGCGGCCGGCCCGTGACACGAGCCGGATTTCGCCGTCGAGGGCCGGGACGCAACGGGCAGTGCAGATGCCGAGTCTGCCCGCGCGCGACACGCCGGATCGGGGCCGTCATGCGTGAACGTCACGCCCCCGCCCCCGGGGCTACGGGAGCGGCCGCTGGAGGCCGGATCAGTCGCTGGAGTCGGGAGTGTTCTCCTTCGTGTACTCCCAGTGCCACGGCTCGAACGGGTTGCTGTACGCCCAGGACGGGTGGAAGAAGTCGTACTTGCGGGAGTTGGCCTGCATCCAGTTGAACTCCGCGGAGCCCTGGTTCTGCACGCCGCCGCACATGTCGATCGCGGTGCCCCAGCCGTGGTTGCTGTGCCCGGGCACGGCCGCCATACCGGGGCGCTCGGAGTAGATCCGCTGCTGCTCAGACAGCGGCCGGTAGGAGTCGGTCAGGCAGATCTGCGTGCCGAAGTGCGCCTTGTAGGCGGCGTTCAGCCGGTAGAACGCCAGCGCGGCGTCGGCGCGCAGCATCCGGCCCGGCTCCGGCAGCGGGCACAGAAGCCGGGTGGGGATGAGGCCGTTGGGGTACTTGCGCGCCTCCGGCACCATGCTCAGGTTGCAGGTCAGCCGGAGCCGCGTGTTCGGGTCGAGCTTCTTCAGCGCCGCGGTGAGCTGCGCGGTCAGCGTGGCCGAGCGCGCCTTGATGGCGTTGATCTGCTGCTGCAGCTTCGCCTGCTCCACCGCGTTGTCCGACTGCAGCTCCTGCGCCGACGCGGCAAGCTGCTCGCGCTGGCTCTCCAGGCGGCCCGCCTTGTCGACGAGCGACTTCTGGTCATTGGTGAGCATCGTCAGGTCGGTCGCGGCCGCCAGCGCCTGGTCGGGGTCGCTGCGGCCGAGCAGCGCCGGGAGGCCGATGACGCCCTGCTCCTTGTAGGCGTTCGCGGCGAGCTGTGCCAGCGGAAGGCGGATCTTGTTCAGCTCCGCGTCGGCAGCGCCGAGGGCGGCGAGCGTCTTCTTGAGCTTGTTCTCCGAGGCGTCGAGCCGGCTCTTGCGCTGTTCCCATTCCTTCGTGGCCTGGGACAGCTCGGCCTTGGCCTTGTCCGCCTGCTTCTGCAGCGCTTTGACGCTGTCGGCCGACGGCGACTCGGCGGCCGCTGGCTGGTTCGCAGAGCCGGACACGAACAGCAACGCGACCACCGTGATCACCGCGGTCAGCGCCGCTGACCGAGGGAGTGACACGCGGGGATCCTCCGGGGGACTGGCGACTGGATGCGGCGGGACGACGGTACTACAGATGGCGCTGGGGTCAGTGCGCCCTTCGTGCTATCCGGGATGCGGGCGCTCGCCGTGGCGCCGTTTGCACAGCTGCCACATCCACGGCCACCGCTTCATGCTCGGCGGGCAGGCGGGCGCCGGTGACCGGCCGGTCGCGGTGGAGCGCGGACGCGTGGTCGGGTGCGACCGCATCGACGTCGTCGGGCCGGGGGTCGGGGTCGGCCGGGGACGGCGGTACGGGATCAGCCGGCCCCACGTACGCTCGGGAAGGTCGGGAACCCGCACCGTGTTGCGGTGGGTGGGCACCGGTTCGGCGCTCGCCCGGTCGGCGCCGCGACCGGTGCCGAGCACGAACGCTCCGATGATAACGAGCGCCGGGATTATGACGGCACCGCCGAGCAGCAGCATCCCGCGGTGGAACGGCAGGAGCTCGAACCAGCTCCACAGCCTCTTCACAGCGGTCGCCCACCCCGGGCTCGTCCTGTCGTGATCTCGGCCATGCACGATCAGCAGGGTAGCGAGGACGCGCGTACGCGGCAGGCAGTTACGACGCAGACATGTCCTGGGTCCATCTCGCGACGTCCCGCGACGTACCGTGGCGCTCCCCCGCCCGGCGGCGCGCGACCGCGGACCCGCTGCCGCCCCCGGAACCGGCCGGTGCGTACGGTGCCGGGCGTCGATGGGCGGGCGGTCGGACACCGGCCGGTCGGGCACGCGCCCGGCGCGCCCGGTCTATCGGGCCGCGTCCTCTCCCGGCCTCGCCGCTTCTCCCGCAGCGGCATCCGGCTGGTCGGCGGGCGTCCCGGCCGTAGCCGAGGCGTCGCCCGGCGCACCGTGTGCGACGGGGCCACCCGGCCCATCGACGGCGACGCCCGGTCCACCCGCGGTATCGCCGAGCCCGCCGAAGGCGGGGCCGTCCGGTGCGCTGGACTCGGGGTCGCCTGCCATATCACCCGCGACGCCGCCGGCACCCGCGAGGGATGCTCCGGGCCGGGCGTAGCCGCCGTCCGGGTGGCCGAGGGCGATATCGACGTCGGTCCGGTCGGAACCCTGGAGCGTGAGGGCGCCGGCGACCGGCGGGTATCCGCTGGCGATGACCGTATAGGACCCGGCGTCCAGGTTGTGGAAGGCGTACTCGCCGTCGGCGCCGGTGATCGTGGCGGCGACCACGCCACCGGCGGCGTCGACCAGCGTGACGCGGGCATCGCCGAGCGGCCGCCCGTCCGCGCCGGCGCGTACGGTGCCGCGCAGCGTCATGCCGGCCGCGAGGCGCACCTCGCAGCGAGTGGTGACGTCGTCGTCGATCTGCACCGTGATCGCGGCGGGCCGGTTCCCGGCGGCGCTCGCCGCCAGCGTGAACGTCCCGGAAAGCAGGTCCTGGAAGGCGAACATGCCGCGCTCATCCGTCTCGCCGGAGGCGACGATCTCACCGCGCGTGTCGGCGAGCACGACGATCGCCCCGGCGATCGGCGCGCCGTCCCGCTCGGCGCGGACCACGCCGGTCAGGCCGGCCGTACCGTCCAGCGTGAGGCGGTGCAGCAGCGGCTCGTCACCGACGACGACCGTTACCGCACGCGGCCGGTGCCCCGCCCCGGTCGCGATGAGAACGTAGGCACCGGGGCCGGGCGCGGGCAGCGCGTACGCGCCGTCGTCTCCGGACACGGCGCGGCCGAGCTGCCGGCCGCCGAGGTCGACGAGCGTGAGCATCGCCCCGGGCAGCGGCACGCCCCCGGCACCGTGGACGCTGCCGCGTATCTCGCTTCCCGCCGCGCCCATGGCGACGCCGCCGGGCGTCTCGCCTCCCCGGGCGCCCGCGCCGGCGGAAACCGCGCCCGGACCGGCCGCGGCGCGTGCGGCCCGGGGCGTGAAAAGCTCCCCGGGCGGCTCGGCGAAGTGCCGGCCGGCGTAGCCGCCCGCGCCCATGCCCCCGCCCGCGCCATGCGCCCTGCCCTCATCGTGATATCCGCCGGTGTGAGGGCCACCGGCCTCCTGCGAACCACCGTGAGGGCCGCCGGTCTCGTGCGCGCCGCCGGCGTAAGCCCCGGCGGCGTGAGGGCCGCCGGCGTCGTGGGGTTCGGCCGCACCGTACGGGTCCGCCGGGTACCGCGATCCCTCGGCGGTCGGCGTTCCGGCGGTCCGGCCTCCGAACCCGGGTCGCCCGGAGTACGGCGACCCGCCCGGCTTCGTGCCCGGATGCTCCGCACCCACGCCAGGCGACCCCGGCCGAACCTGCCCAGGCACACCCGACGCCGCACTCTCATACACCGGACTTCCGCCAGGCGACCCCGGCCCCGCCTGCCCAGGCTCACCCGGCCCGGCGCCGGCCGACGCCGCACCCTCGTACAGCGGACCCGCGTCAGGCGATCCCTGCGCCTGCCCGGCACCGCCTGGCCCCGGTACCGGACCCGCGCCGGCCGCCCCACCGCCCGGCCGCGGTCCACCCGGTTCACCGTGACCGCCGTTTCCCTCGTACGGCCCCGCTCCGTGCCGGCCGCTCTCGTACGGCCCGCCGTCGTGCCGGCCGACTTCGTGCCGGCCGCTCGCGTACGGCGAGCCGCCGATGGAAGGTCCGGCCGGGCCGGCCGTCCACGTTCCGTACCGCGGCTCGGTCGGGGCCCGAGGGGCCGCCGTCTCCGTTCCGCCGTACGGCGGTTCACCGGGCCGGGCCTGCCCCCGGGGCGTCAGCGACCCGGAGACCAAGGACTCGGATACCAGCGACTGGGGCACCGCCGGTTCGGCGGCGAAGGCCTCGGCGGCCCGCCGGTGGCGGCTGCGCGCGACCGCCGGGACGGCGTCGGCCTCCGGCCGCTCCGGCCCGCCGGAGAGGCCGGTGCCGCCGACAGAGGCCAGGACCAGCGCGCCGTCCGCGTGCCGGTCCGGTCCGCTCACCGGCGCGCGCTCCGCGGCGGGCGCGCCGCCGGGCACCGCCGCCTGCGGACGGCCCTTGACGATCAGCGCGACGAGCAGCGCCGTGAGCAGCATGATGCCGACGCTCCACCAGATGGCGGTGGCGTAGCCGTGGACCTGCCCGGCGGCCGCAAGCGCCGGGGACGGCCGGCCGTGCGCGCGGGCGGCGATGTAGCGCGTGGTGGCCGTGGCCGCGATGGTGTTCAGGAGCGCGGTGCCGATGGAGCCGCCGACCTGCTGGGCGGTGTTCACCATGGCGGAGGCGACGCCGGAATCGTGCGGGGCGACGCCGGTCGTGGCCAGGTTCATCGCGGGCATCATCGTGGTGCCCAGCCCAAGGCTGATCACCACCTCGGACGGCAGCACGAGATGGGTGTAGGAGCTGTCGACGAGCATGTGCGTGAGCAGCCACATGCCGGCCGCGGCGAGGATCAGGCCGGGCACCATCAGCGCCCGCGCCGGCACGCGGTACATGAGCCGTGCCGCGATCTGGGTCGAGCCGATGATCATGCCGGCGGTGAACGGCAGGAACGCCAGACCGGTCCTGATCGGCGAGTATCCCTTGACGACCTGCAGGTAGTACGTGAGGAACAGGAACAGCCCGAACATCGCGATCACGGCGAGGCCGACCGCGATGTACGCACCGCCGCGGCGGCGGTCGGTGACGACGCGCAGTGGCAGCAGCGGCGCTCGGCTGACCGCCTCGACCACGACGAACAGGGTGATCAGGACGGCGGCCGCCGCGAACAGCCCGAGCACGCCGCGCTCGCGCCAGCCCTCCGACTCGGCGCGGGTGAACACGTACACGAGCGCGACCAGCCCGCCGGTGACCAGCACCGCGCCGGGCACGTCGAGCCGGCGTCGCTCGCCGGAGCGCGGTGCCGGCACGTGGACCAGGGTGAGCGCGCCCGCGAAGGCGACCACGGCGATCGGCACGTTGACGTACAGCACCCAGCGCCAGTCGAGGTACTCGGTGAGGACGCCGCCGAGCATGAGACCGACCGCCGCGCCGCCGCCCGCGATGGCCCCGTAGATGCCGAACGCCTTCGCCCGCTCGCGCGGCTGTGTGAAGCTGACCGACAGCAGCGACAGCGCCGACGGGGCGAGCAGCGCGCCGAACGCGCCCTGCAGCGCCCGCGCGCCGAAGAGCATCTCCTCGCTCGTCGCGGCGCCGCCTAAGGCGGAGGCGCCGGCGAACCCGAGCAGGCCGACGAGAAAGGTCCGCTTGCGGCCGGCGAGGTCGGCGATCCTGCCGCCGAACAGCAGCAGCCCGCCGAAGACGAGCGTGTAGGCGGTGATGACCCACTGCCGGTCGGCGGTGGAGATGCCGAGCGCCTTCTGCGCGGACGGCAGGGCGATGTTCACGACGGTCGCGTCGAGCACGACCATCAACTGGGCGAGGGCGATGAAAACGAGGGCGGCCCAGCGCCGGGGAACCGCGGGGGCCTCGCCGACCGGGGCGGTGGTCGTCATGCTGTCCGTCTCCAAACGTGCATCGGCCGTCGGGGAGTGAGACACGCTGTGGGACCGCTCGTTACAATGGCGTACCGTACCATAACGGAGAGTAGCACAGTTAGCATAATTTTCGCCGCATCCCCCTGCATGCGCCGCATATCCGATCGGCCGCGGACGAACGTCGCGTGCCCCCGTGATCCACGCCATTGCCGCTGCCGGTGCGTGATCGACCGCTCCGCGACGGCCGGGGACGCGAGAGCCGGCGAGACCGGCATTCCAGGTTCGCACCGTGATCAGCGATCCCGGCGGGGCCTCACCCGCCGATCGCCGCGGTCCCGGACCGGCTTCGCCGGCCGATCCCGGGCAGCACCGCGGGCCGGCCGAACAGCCGCGCGGGCCCTCCGGCGCTGACCGGTTCAGGCCACGGGCGGCCGCCCGCGCTCACCTCACGGCACCCGTCGCCGCCGTCGTACCACCGGGACTCGCCGGCCCGGCGCGTCGCACCGCCGTCCCGGGCCCCTCTGGCCGGGTCCGCGACCGCGCCCGCCCGGCCGGAATCGGCCGCCCGCGCTCGCCGCCCCTGCCCGCGTCCAGCATGACGATCCTGGGCACCGGAATGGAGCTGGGGGCCATCGCCGCGGTCGTGGCCGGCGGCAGCTCCTCACGGGCGGCACCGGATCGGTGAGCGGGAAGTTCACCGGCGTGCTGCTGTCGGTGATCCCCGATCAACCGGATCGGCGACCTGTCGTCGTCCTACCAGCAGGTGGTGAGCGGCGCGTTCCTCGCGGTCGTCGTGTGCGGACCTGCCTGAGTCGCAGGCGGCGGCTGAGATGGGCCCCGCCCGAGGCGGGCGCTGTTCACGCCTCGGGCGGGTGCCGCCAATGGCGGTCCCCGCAGCGACGGCGCGGGGACCGCCGGTAGCGGCAGTGACCGGATCCGGCAGTGACCGGATCCGGCGGTGACCGTCAGCGGGCCGGGCCGCTCAGCCCGTCACCGGCAGGTTGCTCGGCACCGGCGTCGGCTTCGGGGCCTGGCCGGGGGACGTCGGCTTCGGGGCCTGGCCGGGGGACGTCGGCGGCGGGGTGCTCGGACCGGCGCTGCAGGACGCGGACGAGATGTCGACGACCTGCGGCTTGCCCGGGCCGAGCGGCAGGCTGATCTCCAGGGCGGTGACGGTGAGGCGGCCGCCCGGGGTACGGACCTGCTTGTTCAGCGTGACCGACACGGTGCCGAGCCCGTTCACCAGGATGGAGACCCTGGTGTTGGGCGAGGCGTGCGCCGCCAGCCTGTGCCCGGCGAGCGAGGCGCCGGCGAGGGCGGACGAGCCCATGCCGTTGTCGCAGCGCGCGGTGATGAGGTGCGCGGACAGCGCGCTCTTGACCAGGCGCAGGTCGACGACGCTGGCGCGGGCGTGGCCCGGCTTGGCCGACACATCGAGCAGCCCGAGGCGGATCAGCGGGTTGGCGGGCAGCCGCAGGAGGCTCTTCTTGCCCGGCGCCTGCGCCGACGGCGTCGGCGGGAGGTTCACCAGGGGCCCGGCGGCGGCGATACCGTACGCCGAGCCGGTGCCGCCGGAGTCGGCGGACGCGGCGGGGACGGCGAGGGCGAGCGGCGTGGCGACCGCTCCGGCGATGGCCACGTATCTGGCGATGTTCGACAAGCTCACGGTTCTCTCTTTTCTCCTTCGGGGGAAGCGCTTTCGGGGAAGCGAAAGCGCGGCCGGGCCGATGCGCCCGGGTTTCTCGGAAACGGCCCTCGTGGGGCCGCTGACGCCGGGTCCGCGGACGCGAGCGGGGGCTCGCGTCCGCGGCCTCGGAGCGGGGTACTAGGCCGTGACGAGCACGGGGGTGCCGAGGGGCACCTCGGACAGCTTCTTCAGCGCGTCGGCGGGCACCCGGACGCAGCCGTGGGTGACCGCTTTACCGAACACGGAAGCGCTCGGCCAGCCGTGGAAGGCGACGGTACCGGGCCCGCCGCCGAACGTGTCGAGCGTCTCGGAGTGCGCGCCGACCGGCAGGATGAGCGGGCTGTAGGTCTTCTGGGCCGGTGCCAGCGAGGCGAGCAGGAACGTGCGCCCGGTGGGCGTCGGCGTCTTGGCGGCGCCGACGGCGACGGTCCAGGTGCCGACGGTGTGGCCCGACTTGATGAGGGTCAGCTTGCGGGCGGTGGTGTCGACCTTGATCTGGTACGGGCTGTGCGCGGTCTGCAGGCCGTCTGCGGGGATCCAGCCGGCGGTGTGGTTGGGCCGGCTGGGCAGCAGCACCTGGTCCCATCCGGGCTTGGTGGCCACGACCGGCACCCAGGTGGGACTGCCGAGCTGCTTGCTGGGCAGGGCGGCGACCGCGGGGCCGCCGGGCGTGGCGGACACCGGGACGGTCTTGCCCGGGTGCACGACGGTGCCGTCGCCGAGCGCGGTGCCGGTGTCGGTGTCCAGGCCCTTCAGGGTGGTGTAGGTGGTGGCCTGCGGGAGCTTGCCGAGCGCCGGCGCCTTCTCGCCGGTGGACGAGGCGGCCGGGTGGCTCTTTCCGCAGCCCGTGAGAAGCATCACGGCGGCGGCCGCGGTCACCGCGCCCACCGCAAGGGCGCGCGGGCCGCGGGCCGATGCCGGCGATGACGCCGCACGGAACCCGCAGGCACGCTTTGAACGATTGGTCACGAATACTCCACGAGATCGTGAATCGGGGGAAGCGAGCGGGGAGTCTCCTCGGGATCTCCGTCCCGGAGGGAAGTCACATAATTACCACAGGTAACGTCGCGCGTGTCAGTGACTCTGCGAAATGAGTCGGCAACAGCTGCGACTTGCCCTGGTTACTCCGAATGCCGATATCGTCACCCTTGAGTAAGACAACCAATCTTCGATGGCTGCCCCAACCTGGCGTGTAATGATGTAAGTGCCGGTGGGCACACCCATCCTGATGACAGTGGACGACGACCCGTCGGTGTCGCGCGCGGCCGCACGCGATCTGCGGCGCCGTTACGGGGGTGCCGACGAGCTCCGCCAGCGGATCTTCGAGCCGTTCTTCACCACCAAGCCCGTCGGCGAGGGCACCGGGCTCGGGCTGGACATCTCCTGGCGGATCGCGGTCAAAGGACACCACGGCGACCTGCGGGTCGTTCTCCAAGCCCGGCGACACCCGCTTCCAGGTCATCCTGCCCCTGACCGAGGAGGCCGGCCCATGAACGCCCAGGCCGTCCCCCACCACCGACCGGAGGAGGCAAGGCACCGAACACCCCGGAGGGGGCGCGCTGGAAGCCGATCCGGCCGAGGAGCACCGGCGGCGGAAGGACGACCTCCGCGCCGTCGTCGACACGACTGTCGGCGTTCGCCGCCAGTGGTCGGCATCGTCACGGCTGCATCGATTGCGGGGCACCGCGTGACTGCGTGCTGGTACGGTCGGATTCACTGTGACGGTTGCGCACGTGTGAGGGGACCTCGGGCGTGTTCGAGTACCTCCTGGTCTTGCTGGTCGGCGGCGTGCCCGCGTGCGTCGCCTACATCGTCCGGGGACGCGGCCGCTTCCGCTCGATCGCCGGGACGATCAACCTCGCGCTCGCTTTCCTGATCGCGGCCGTGGCCGCGGCCCAGCTGATGGCCGACCCGCCGGTCCGGACCGCGATGGCGAGCGGGTTCATCAGCATCGTCCTCGCCGTCGCGGCGGTGGCCCTCCGGCTCCCGGACCCGGCGGACGGCGACCCGGCTCCGGCTCGGACTCCGCAGCAACAGGAACCGCAGCAGGCACCGCAGATGATGCAGCAGCCTTACCCGGCGCAATGGGCGGCTCCGCAGCACCCGGGTATGCCGGGCGCTCCCCACCCTGCCCCCAACCCGGCGGCCTCCCCAGGCGGCACCCCGCCTCAGCAGTCGTGGGGTCCGTCCGGGCAGTAGCACCGCCGGCGCGATCCGGGATCGTGCCGGCGAGCGGCAAGTCTGCTCACGCGCGGCCACCCGCAGCGCGCCGGCCCGTTCGCAGCGACCCGGAGGCGCACTTCCCGCCGCAGCGCGACGGAGACCTGGTCCGAGACGGGGTCTGCTCGCTCCTCATCGCCGACAAGCTCGGCGTGAGCCAGCCGACGTGCGGCGAGCACATGAGGGTGCTGAGCCGGGCCGGCCTCGTACGGAGCAAGAAGATCAAGCAATGGGTCTTCTACCAGCGCGATGAGGAGCGCATCACGGCGGCCAAGGAGTTGCTGAGCAGTGACTGGTAACGCGGAGGACACCGCCGACACGGCGCCGGACGCGTACGCGCACCTGGTGGCCGACCTCGACGCGGCGGGGGCGCGGTACCGGCTCATCGACCATCCACCCGAGGGCCGCACCGAACGCGTCAGCGCGATGCGCGGCCATCCCGTGGCCCAGGGCCGCATCGGCCGGTGGTGCCGGTCCGCAGTGCCGTGCTGATGCTCGAGAAGGCCGGCGTCGTCCCCACCGGCGACTGATTCCACGAGCGGGGTGTGGTGTCGCGGTGGTCGGGCACCCGGCGGCACAGCAGAACACCGCGCTCAGGGAACCGCCAGGACGGACCGCCAAGGCGTCGCCCCGCCGCGCCCACCGGCCGGGCCGTCCGTCGAGACGGACCGCCGGCACACCCCGCCAGAACACCGCGCTCAGGACGAACCGTTAGGACACGGCGCCCAGGGAACCGCCAGGACACGGCGCGCCGGGACGGGCCGGCCCGCGGCACGCACTCGCGAGCGCGGCCTGTCACGCCATGTCGACGTGCCCGCGTCAGGCAGGCCGCCGTGCCGGTCATGCGGCCGGGCGCCCGGACGTCGATGAACCGGAAGCGGCCGGAGGCTCGCTGAGGGCGGGCTGCAACAGGGCGACGACGGCGTAGTCGAGGTCGAGCGGGGTGCCGTCCCACGGGACCATCGTCTCCGGCGTGATCCGTTCATCGCGGGTGACGAGGTCGCCGTCGGCCGGACCGATCCGCGGCGCGAACGGCAACGGGCTGCCGTCCGGGCGCGTAAAGCGGAGCCGGCCGGTGGCGTCGACGAGCCGGATCGACGATCGGCCCATCGACCCGTTGACGCCGTCGAGCGCTTCCGCGGAGGCGTCCGCAGCCGCGTCCCGGCGTGCGGCGGGCCCTCGGTCTGGGTCTCGCGTCGCATGGGCCGAACTGGGCCTGCCGTCCCTGGCATCGACCACGGCGTCGGGCATCGCGTCGGGCCGAGAACCCGTCGGGCGCTCCCACAGAAGCGTCGCCGACCACGGCGTCGGGCATCACATCGGGCATCGCGCCGGGCCGAGAACCGTCGGGCGCTTCCGCGGAAGCGTCGCCGGCGGCGCTTTGAGCGGGGGCGGACGCGCCACGCCGGCTCCGAGTCGTGTCCCTCGCCGCCGCGTCACCCGGGCGTTCACCGGACGGAGTGCTCGGCGAAGCGTGGGGCGTTTCGCCGGGCAGGGTGTCAGGCGAAACACCGGACGACGCGACGGGGGCAGCGCCACCGGGGAGTCCGGTCGAGGCGGGGACCGTCCGACGGGGCGACCGGGGCGACCCGCCGGACGTACCCGGGATGTCGTCTTCGGCGGGCGGGTGCGGGTGGGGCGAGCGTGCCGCCCGCAGCGCGGCCAGGACGACGGCGCCCTCGTCCGGATCGAGGCGGACGCGCAGCACCATGGTGCCGTCGTCATCCCACCACCATGCGAGGCTCCTGCGCTGGTGCCGTTCGCGCACCTGTTCTCGTGTGGCGCGGCGCATCGCCCGGACGATGCGTTCCAGCTGCGCGGCCGTCGTGGCCAGGGCGGTCTCCACAAGCTCGGTCTCGTTCCGCGCCATCGCGACCCGGGTACGCAGATGGAAGCGGTGACGTCGTGATGTCCTCACGGGGAAGGATTGCCGGCGGATCAGCGGATCAACGGCCGTGGAGACCACCCCGGCCGCTCCAGCCCGCCGAGCCCGACCGAATGTTCCGCAGCGGGACTCGTTTCCGGCTCGAACACGCGGCCGCGCCCCGGCGCCGCTCACCACGGTCGCACCGGGCCAGGCGCACTGAGCGGCGTACGGCGGGCCGGCGGGCCGTGTTCCCCTCAGCCGGTCACGGGGCACCGTCCGGCACACCGGACGATCCCGGCCAGATCGGATAGTCGACGTACCCGTGGGCGCCTCCGGTGTAGTGCGTGCGCCGGTCACCGGTCGCCGGCGCGTGGCCCAGGGCGAAGCGGCTGACCAGGTCGGGGTTGGCGACGAAGAGCCTGCCGAAGGACACGGCGTCGGCGAGGCCCGCCTCGACGATCGCGTTGCCGGTCTCCCGGTCGAAGCCGTGGTTGGCGATCAGCGGGCCGTCGAAGAGCTTGCGGTACCGGGCGAACGCGTCGAAGTCGGGAGCCGCGCCACGAGCGGCCGGAGCGGGACCGCGCAGGTGGAGGTAGGCCAGCGGGCGGTCGTTCAGCTCCGCCACGAGCGTGTCGCAGGCGGCGAGGGCCGGCTCGTCGGCCGCGTAGGGGTAGTCGCCGGGCGCGAGGTCCGCGGACGCCCGGTCGGCGGCGGTCCAGTACGGCGACAGACGTACGCCGACGCGCCGGCCGTCCCAGGCGGCGGTCACCGCGTCGACGATCTCGAGCGGCAGCCGCTCGCAGTTCGTGCCGTACACGTCGGTACGCCGGTTCAGCCGCGGGTTGAGGAACTGCGCGAGGAGATACACGCCGTTCGCGGCGATCTCCACGCCGTCGAATCCGGCGCGACGTGCGTTCGCGGCCGCGGCGGCATAGTCGGCGACGGCGGTGTCGATGTCCGCGGTGGTCATCTCCCGGGGCGTGACGGTCTCCTTGCGGCCATACGGGGTGGGCGAGATCTCGTGCGGGTTGACGGCCGACGGCCCGGCGGGCAGCGCGCCGCCCAGGTGATCGGGGTGAGAGGCCGCGCCGGTGTGCCACAGCTGCAGAACGATGCGGCCGCCGAGCGCATGGACCACGTCGGTGACCCGCCGCCACGCGGCGACCTGCCGCTCGCTGTAGATGCCGGGGACGTCGACGAAGCCGATCGCCCGCTCGCTCACCCAGGCGCCCTCCGCCACGATCAGTCCGGCGCCGGCGCGCTGGCCGTAGTAGGCGGCGTGCAGGCCGGTCGGTGCGAGATCCGCGTTGGCCGCGCGGCAGCGGGTCAGCGGCGCCATCACCACGCGGTTCGGCAGCCGCAGGTCGCCGAGGGCCACCGGCTGCAGCAACGGCTGCCTACCGCCCTCGCTACCCTGCTCGTATCGGCTCATGGCCACTCTCCCTGTCGTCTCGTTTCTCGGTGCCACGAAGCAGACGGAGCGCGGGGGCGAAAGGTGACCGATGGACGCGCATGACGGCCTGGCCGAACGTTTCGAGGTCCACCGCGGGCGGCTGCGCGCGGTGGCGTACCGGATGCTGGGCTCGTTGAGCGAGGCCGACGACGCCGTCCAGGAGGCGTGGCTCCGGCTCAGCCGAGCCGATCTCGACGGCGTCAGCAACCTGGAGGCGTGGCTCCGTACGGTCGTCTCCCGGCTGTGCCTCGACGCGCTGCGCACGCGCGCGTCCCGGCGCGAGGAACCGCTCGCCTGGGACATGCCGGTTCAGTCCCCGGACGGCGATCCGGAGGAGGAGGCGGTGCTCGTCGACTCCGTCGGCCGGGCGATGCTCGTCGTCCTGGACCGGCTCGCGCCCGCGGAGCGGGTCGCGTTCGTGCTGCACGACCTGTTCGCCGTGCCGTTCGAGCAGATCGCCCCGATCGTCGACCGGACGCCGGTCGCGACGAAGAAGCTCGCCAGCCGGGCACGGCACCGCGTACGCGGCGTCTCCGCAGTGCCCCGCGCGGAACTCGACCGGCAGCGCCGGGTCGTCGACGCCTTCCTCGCCGCCGCGCGCCGGGGCGATCTCGACGCCCTGCTCGACGTGCTGGCGCCGGACGTCGTACGCCGGGCCGACCGCTCCGTCCTGCCGCCCGGCCGGGAGCCGGTGGTTCGCGGCGCGGACACGGTGGCGCGGGAGACGCTGGTCTTCGGGCGGCGCTCGCGGTTCGCGGAGGCGGCGCTGGTGAACGGCACGGTCGGGGTCGTCGTCGCGCCGCACGGCCGGCTCCAGCTCGTCCTCGCCGTCACGGTACGGGGCGACCGGGTCGCCGAGTACGAGCTGATCGCCGATCCGGCCCGGATCCGGCGGATCGACCTCGCGGTCCTCGACGCCACGGACGCGGCCACCCGGTGAGGCGGCGAGCAGGGCCCATCGCCGGTGCCGGTGGTGCGGCAGGCCGTTCACCGGGCACGCGCACAACGCGGGCGGGACATGCCGCTGAGCGCCCATCGGGCGGGCGGCGCCCGTCGCGACATGCCGGAGATCCGGCAGCAGCGGCTGCGACGTGCCGGAGGTCCGGCAGTGGCTGCGATGTGCCGGTGGGGCGGGCAGGAGCCGTTGTGACCCCCGTGCCGGAGGGCGCATCGCGGAAGGGCGGGGGACGTGGGCCTGATCGGTTGCGATCCACTGGTGGTGCGGAATCGGGCCGCTGCGAGGCACCGGCGCCGCGGGGCCGTCAGGAAAGCGCGTCGACGGCGGCCCGCCGCAACTCTCGCGAACCGAGGAAGTCGGTGCTGTCCGCCCACTGATCGACGCTTCCGGTTCGCGGCAGGGTGCGCAGCCACGGGTCGGTGACCGTCTCCATCAGCGCGTTCGCGAAGCGTCCGGCGAACAGCACACGGAACGGGCGATCGTGGTAGGGCCGGCACGTCGTGGCGAGCGGCGGGGTGGAGCCCGGTCTCGTTGTGCAGGGCGGCGACGGCCTCGTACGCGTCGCACAGGTGCCGCTCTCGCGCCCCGTACTCCGTCGCCGTCAGCGCGCCGCGCAGGGACGGCGTCAGCGTCCGGGCCGCTGGAAGCCGCTCGAACGCGCTGCCCAGCCACTTTTCGTACGGTGCGTACCGTCGCGCCAGGAGCAGGCACAGCCGCATCAGGTCGCGCACGAGGCGCGCGGCGACGACCGCCGACCCGAGAGCGTCCCCGACCTCGGCGCAGCGTCCGACGAACGCCTCCTCCTGGGAGATCCGCTGCCACTGGCAGGCCAGCAGGTACCGCCACACCTGGTTCGGGTACCAGGCCAGACGCCGCCGCGCCGTGCCCAGCGTGCCGAGGCCGTCGTGAAAGACCGCCCCGCCGGTGATCTCGGCGAGCTTCTGCTGCGGCATCGCCAGCCAGTCGCGTACGCCGGGCTCGGCCGCCGAGGGATCGGCGCCGAGCTGCCCGGTCAGCCACGAACCGACGTCCAGCGCGGCCACGCGATGGTTCACCGGGCCGTCGGTGGGCTCCATGTGCCCGACCCGGTCGTCGGCCTGCCGGAAGTGCGTGGGGAATCCGCGCACCTGCTTCGGCAGCCGCTCGGCCAGCAAGCGGCGGATCGCAGCGCCGTACGCTTCCATGTCTCCGGGCACGAGGAAGAGCAGCAGCCGCGGGCCCCGTCGCCTCTGGCACCGGCGGCGGTGCGGCCGCGCCCCGGCCGCCGTAGGCGTGCAGGTACACGTTGGTGGCGAGCTCGGACAGGGCGACGGACGCGTCGTACGTCGCCGTCGCGGTCATCCGCAGGTCGGCGCAGACCGCCTTGACGACGGCCCGCGCGAACCCCGCGCCGCGCTCGTCCGGCGGCAACGGCCACGCCGCGCACGCGCCGGCCCGGACCACCCCGGGATTCACACCGCCGCCCGGAATCACTGCCGTCATCGCTCACCCCGCCGCTGATGTGCCGGAAAATCCGCCAACAGCGTCTCCAGCGACGGCCACAGTGCGTAATGATTATCCCTACAGTCCGTGACTTCCCGGTCGACCGGCCCGTGCCGGTTGCGATCACCTGCGAACGGAGGCGGCCATGCCACGGCGACCGAACCCGCTCGACCCGTCGGCCTCTCCCCTGGCGCTGTTCGGCGCCGAGCTGCGGTTACTGCGCGAGCGCGCCGGGCTCTCGCAGGACCAGGCGGGTGCCAGGGCCAACTACAGCGGCTCCCACATCGGCTCCATCGAACGCGCCGAGGAGATGCCCACCCGCGACTTCGCCGCCGCCATGGACCGCGTCCTGGGCAGCGGCGGCGTCCTGACGCGCCTCTGGCAGGGCCTGATCCGCCGCAGCGCCTACCCGGCGTGGTTCGACTGGCCGGTCCATGAGGGCAACGCCGACCTGCTGCGCAGCTTCCAGCTCAGCGTGGTGGACGGCCTGCTGCAGACGCCGGAGTACGCGCGAGCGCTGCTGTACGACGACGAGCAGGCGGTCCGGGCGCGGCTGGCGCGCCAGGAGACGCTCACCCGCGCCGAGCCGAAGCCGCCGTACCTCGTGTGCGTGCTGGACGAGAGCGTGCTGCACCGCGAGATCGGCGGCCCGGAGGTGATGCGCGCGCAGCTCCAGCACCTGGTCGACGCGGTCGGCGAGCGGATCAGCGTGCACGTCATTCCGGCCGGGCTTCATCGCGGGGTGAACGGCGCTTTCACGCTCGCCACACTTCGCGATCGCAGCGAGGTAGCGTACATAGAGAAGGCGGCGCGCGGGATCACGCTTGCCGAGCCGAAGGACCTGGCGACCCTGACCGAACGGTTCGAGGCGATCCGGTCGCGGGCGCTGCCGGTCGACCAGTCCCTCGATCTCATCACGAGGACGGCGAAGGAACGATGGACCTGAACGACCTCCCCTGGCGCAAGTCGAGCCGCAGTGGCGACAACGGCGGC